>JAZNKG010000060.1:0-1886 GCA_045578445.1 Alphaproteobacteria bacterium | reverse complement strand
CAAAAGGTTGCGAAGAATGACAAAGGTTTACAAAGGGGTATGACTCTTTACAAATGTAATATAAATGCAATCAAAAAACACCGCCCGATTGGGCGGTGATATTGTGTTTATGCATCGGCTATTTTTAATAAACTATCGAACCGGTATATTGTGGGCATGCTTCCACGTCCCTTTCTTGAAATAGAAATCAATCCAGCTTCAGCAAGTTTGTTTAATAAGTAGTTTATAGTTACCATTTTTTCTATTCCTGAGTTTCTTTGTAGAATCGAAGCATTCGTGATTGGGTTCTTAAATAAAGCATCTAACAAATCTAACGTAAATTGAGAATGTGTTGCTTCACGAAAATCTTTTTTACTTTGTTCGTATAATGCCATAATATTTCTGGCTTTGTTGCAGTTTATCGTAGATTGTTCTTTTATGGCTCTTAAGAAAAATTCTATCCACGATTGCCAATCTCCATTTTTAGAAATTCCTTTTAGTTTTTCATAATATTCATCTCTGTTTTTTTCAAAATATTCGCTTAAATAAAAAACAGGGTATCTTAGTTTTTTCTTTTGATATAGATATAGAGGTAATAACATTCTTCCCATACGTCCATTTCCGTCTAAGAAAGGGTGTATAAGTTCAAACTGTGCATGCAAAAAACCCATTTGAACCATGGTTTCTTGCAGGTCATCATTTATATAATTTTCCCAGTTTGTTAATAAATCAATAAGTTGTTCTGGTGGAGGTGGAACATATGTGGCTTGTTCCATTGGTGTTCCACGAGGTCCAATCCAATTTTGTTCTGTTCTAAATTCTCCGCGAGCTTTGTCTTTTCCGCGAACACCAGACAATAAAATATAATGTAAAGCTTTTAACATATTTAAATGGATAAAAGGCCGATGTTTAAACATGTTCTCTGCCTCTATCATAGCCCTTCTATAGTTCATAACTTCATCAATGTCGTTTCTTTTTGTGGTGTTTTCTTCTCCGGCCTCAAATTCTAAAACCTCGGATAAAGATGCTTGTGTGCCCTCAATTTGAGACGAAAGTACCGCTTCTTTCGTTGTCATTGGAGATAATAGAATATGAGGATTTGGTATAGCTTCTAGAATTCCATTATATAGAGATAAATTTGAATTGGCGGCCCCTATAAGAGGAGCTAAGGCTTCCCAATTAACATTTCTTATAGGTAATTTTTCTGGTATAAATGGTTTCATTTCGTTGATTTCCTTGTTTAATGTTTCTTGTATTGTATTATAAAAGAATAAAATTATCAATAATAAAATCGATTTTATTATAAGCAAATTAGAGGGTTTATAATAAATTATAAATAACTAGTTTGTATAAAAGGGGCTGTTTGAGTGATATTTATAGGGTAGATACAAGTTTCTAAATATTCAACCACAGGTTGAATCGGGAGATATTTTAAATCCAAATATTTTTATGTTGCAGCAAGTGTTTAACCGCTTGATTATAGTGTGTTCTTATATTATGCTTGGTTAAAAAGGTTTATATAATGAAAGTGTATCGCAATAGTTTTTATGTTTTAGGTTCTATATCATGTATTGCTTTGGGGGTGATGATATTGATTTATTTTTACCCTAAATTAGATAGATTTTATGATATTTGTCTTGGGGTATTTGCCAGTGCCTTGATAACAGCTGTGTCATCTCTGGTGTGTTATTTTGATCAAGAGCAAAAAATAATTACTGCATTGACACTTAAATCAGCAAGTATGTTCGGGACATTATGTAGTTTTATTAGAAATCCACAAGAACATTTGAATACTGATAAAGAATTACAAAATCTGGTACATTGGTGTAATATGCTTGCCAATGCTATAAAGCAACAAGATTTGATATACGAATTAACACAATATGTTCCTTTTGGTAAATGGAGAA
>JAZNKG010000059.1:0-17286 GCA_045578445.1 Alphaproteobacteria bacterium | reverse complement strand
TTTGTTTTATTATCATGAAGTGATGGGATTTGAACCTCCGAGAAAGGAGGTTTGACTACCAGCGAAAGCCAGACGGAGTATGGCGGTAAGCCATAGGCTTATGAGCGTCAGTGCGACGAAGTCAATCCTCTCGTCCCGACCAAATACATAACATAGTATGTGTATACCTACTATGTTATTTTTTTTATCTAGAATAATTTAATTATGTTTTTCAATGAGTTAATAATAATTTTTTTAGGGTAGTAAGAGGGCAACATTAGATTGTATGACACTTTTTTGCGCATGAAAAAGTATACCTTTGGCAAAAAAGTATACCTCGCATAAAAAAATGAGAAAAAGTGGTCTCTAGCTATAACTCATTGAAATACATATATTTTTATCTAGTTGTCTCTAGTTCAAATCCAATAAGGTGAGGTTGAGCTTCGGTTGTGAAATACTAAAAAAATTCCTTTACATTCAATGTGATACAAATTTTTTAAAAAAAGTTTTTTAAATTTTAATAATATAATTGCAAAATATTTGTAAAAGATGTATAGCTATTATGATTTGCAAAGGAAAGGGTTATGGTCAATAGCAATACTAATTTACAGGTAGCAAAAAATGTAAAAGATGATGAATTTTACACAACCTATGAAACGATAGAGAAGGAACTAATTCATTATTCCAAGCATTTTTATAGGAAAACTGTACTTTGTAATTGTGACGATCCTTTTGAATCTAACTTTTGTAAATATTTTTTAAAAAATTTTAACATTCTTGGATTAAAAAGATTGTTGTGTACTTCTTATAAATCATCAAAAGTTATTTCTACTCAACTAACTCTGTTTGATGAGAATAACGAGCCATTAAAAAATACACATGGATATATTCTTGATATTACAAAATTCGCAGAAGGAACTGATGTTATCTCTGATGAATTTATAGAAAGTTGGTTAAAAAAGACAAAATGCATCAAAAAACTTAAGGGAGACGGAGATTTTAGAAGTTCTGAATGTATAAACTATTTAAAAATATCAGATATTGTTGTAACGAATCCCCCTTTTTCCTTATTTAAGGACATTGTGTCTTTATTGGTAAAATATAATAAAAAGTATCTTCTTATTGGTAATCAAAATGCCCTTACATATAAAGAAATATTTCCCCTAATACAGAATAATGAAGCTTGGACAGGATATCAATTTGGAGATATGAAATTTAGAGTTCCAGCCTCATCAGAACCAAGGGAAACAAGATTTTGGATTGACAAATTTGGCCAAAAGTGGCGTAGCCTTGGAAATGCAATGTGGCTCACGAATTTAGATATAGACAGGAGACACAAACTACTAAAATTAACAAAAAAGTATTCTCCTGAAGAATATCCTCATTATGATAACTATGATGCCATAAATGTAAAAAGAGTACAGGATATTCCTATGGATTATGCTGGAGTAATGGGAGTTCCTATAACAATTATAGATAAATACAATAGTGAGCAATTTGAAATTGTCGGAGAAGCTAATCATGGTTCAGATAATAAGTACGACTTATTCAAGCCAACGATTGGTGGAAAAGAGATTTTTAAGAGAATTTTGATAAAAAACAAAAAAGTGATTACAGAAAAAATAGCGAGCTTTAGGATTTTAGATTTATTTTGCGGTGCTGGTGGACTTTCTTATGGAATGGAAAAAAATCCATATTTTAAGACAGTTGTTGCGTTAGATAATGATCCAACTGTAGCTGAAACGTTTAAAAAGAATATGCCAAATTCACATGTTATTATAGGAGATATTACGGATTGCAACGTAAAAAAAGAATTGATAAAAAAATCACAATTTCTCCATGTCAACATGATTGTTGGCGGACCTCCTTGTCAAGGATATTCAAACAAAGGGAAAAAATTGGGGCTGGCTGATCCAAGAAATTTTTTGTTCCGAGAATATTTGAGCCTTGTGAAAGAAATAAAACCAGAAGTTTTTATAATAGAAAATGTAAAGGCTCTATTGTCGGCATCAAATGGATGGTTTAAAGATGAGATAGTTTCTGCCATCAAAGCATTAGGCTACCATGTTAATTTTGGTGTGTTAAATGCGGCTAATTATGGAGTACCTCAAGCAAGAGAACGTGCAATTTTTATATGTTCAAAACAAAAGCCCATTTCACTCCCAAAACCAATAGTAAAAAAGTATACTACTGTTCGTGATGCAATATCTGATATTGCGTACTTGGAATCTGGTGAGGGAAAATTTGAACAAATGTATAAAAATATTGCACTAACCTCATATCAAAAGTTAATGCGACAAAATAGTGTAGCTCTTTTTAACCATATTGCATCAAAGCACAAACAAGTAGCTATTGATAAATTAAAGCTTATTCCCCCAGAAAGAGGAAAAGAATGTTTACCTAAGGAATTACGAGGAAAACAAAAATTTAAAACTACATGGGGAAGATTGAAATGGGATGAAACTTCACCTACAATTGACACGAGATTTGATGCAGCGTCTAACGGAACAAACAATCACCCTTTTTTGAACAGAGCAATTACTCCTAGAGAAGCTGCTAGAATACAATCTTTTGATGATAAATTTATTTTTTATGGTTCAAAAGTCCATATAAGGAAGCAAATTGGCAACGCTGTTCCCCCTTTAATGGCTGAAGCAATTGCTAACCACATTTTAGAGGAGTTAAAAAAATAATATGAACACTGAAATGGCATATTTAGTTGGTATGATTCTTGGAAACGGTGAAATGCAAAGAGGCACTCAGGAAACAACCATTACAATTGATATCCCTTATAAAAATCTCTATACAGATGATTTAAAAGATGTATCAGTCTATGTAAAAGCGAGCACAGTTGATATTAGATCAATAGTCGAACCTCTTATAGGGCACGATCTCATTGTTACTCAAACAAAACATTCCACAAAAATGTCTTTTACTAAGAATAACAATGAGTATGTTGTCAGAGAAATTGTAAGATTAATTAGCGGTGGGACGCACCATTCATCAATGAGAATGAATCATGATTTATTTAATATTACCACCGATGAGAAAAAAGCTCTCTTAAGAGGAATTGCAGATGTTACTGGATATATAAGAAAGAGTAATATTGCTTTTGGTCAAGATGGAGCGCATAGAGTATACATTGAAATACCTGGCAATTGGTATATGGTTATTGATATTGCTAATATGCTAAAATTAGTTGATGTTCCTGTTCAAACTATTGATTTTGGACATCCAAATTTCCGAGATGGAAAAATGGTTAAATACAATCAAGGCCACCCTAATTTTTGGAAAAAGGAGCATCAAATTAAAATTTTTGCAAATGAATTTTTAGCCATCGGATTTAATATTAGTCACAAACAAGAGGCTCTTGAAAAATATAGTGAAGAATTGTTAGAATTTATAGATCCAGAGAAGACTCATAAATTTTATTGGGAAAAAACAATTCGTAGAACAATAAAACCACTTCATCCTGGAGAATCTGATGAATGTCTTCCTAGAGAGATTATAGGTAGGCATTTTGATTCATGGACAGATCTAGCTGGAGTTCTTGGATATGGCGAATAATGTAAAAAAAGAATTTGAACTATATGAACCAATGAAAATTTGGTTCCAAAAATATTTAGAAGATAAATATAAAGGAGCAAAAGTTGTTACTATAGATTCTCATGCTCGAACATTAGATCTATTTCTAGAAGAATATGGAATTATTGATCAATATCCAGAAACTGTTGGATTAGATATTCAAATAGATGTACTAGGAATTATTATTAAAGGAAAGTATGCTTCTATTGCCTTTATAGAGGCAAAGAAAACACAATTGAATCTGCATGATTTAGGTCAGCTTTGGGCATATTGTAAATTATGCGATCCAGCTGAGGCATTTTTATTGTCTTCTGTTGGATTAGGTAGTTTAAATAAGATTCTTAATAACCTTAGAAGAACAGATTTGCTGGATTTTGGAAATGGAAAAACAATAAAAAAGATGATTGTTGGGAAATGGGATATTACTACTCAATCAATAGATTTTAAGACTATGGTTCCAAAGTTATAGTTGTTAATTTTATTCTTCTTCGCATTTTCTATCATCAAATGTAATATTAGAAAGTTTCTTCTTTTCTTTTTGATTAAGCAACTTATTTTTCTCCATTCGCTTTTCAATGATCTCTCCGCTTTCGACCATTTCCAGATAATTCAATAAATCGGGAAGAATAATCTTAATTAATTTTTCTGTTTTTTCAGACATTGTAATCTCCATTTTTTATGATACAGCTTGTAGTCATGCTTGGAAAAATACAAAAGTCAAGTTAGAACCTGGTGGTCAGTGTATTTCATTGAAAAACAATAAAAAAATTATTACCACACCTAGTGGGCGGTGAACAAACGTCAACCTCACCAGTGTGGATGAGAAGGTTCACCAATATCAAAATAACACTTTGTAAAATAATAAAAAATTACTTTATTAAAAACAAGGTATTTTTTTTACAATTTAGTGGTAGTTAATCCGACCATAAAATAAAGGCCTGCCCTTGTGGTGGGCTTTTTATTTTATTATCATGAAGTGATGGGATTTGAACCTCCGAGAAAGGAGGTTTGACTACCAGCGAAACTTCTCTTGGCTTTGCAAAGGTTCTATGAACCTTTGCAAAGGTTAGTTGTTCGCACAAGTAGGAAAGCAAAGCTTTCCGTAGCGGTGCAAAGCCAGACGGAGTATGGCGGTAAGCCATAGGCTTATGAGCGTCAGTGCGACGAAGTCAATCCTCTCGTCCCGACCAATATCAAAAAGCGGAAGTTTATACTTTTGCTTTTTGTTTAAGTAAATTTGTTATTTGTTGCTTAAATTTTGTATATAATAGATTTATATATCTCTCTTTTTTTATGTATTTAGGAGGAATATAGCCGTCTTTTAGTACTATGAGATAATGGCGAATTACGGCATAAAGTAAATTTTTTGAAACATCTACTCTTTGCCACTCAAGTGGTGAAAAATCAATTTCGCTAGGGGTTACTTGATAAAATTTTTCATTACATCCATCAGGATTTGAGCCATTTTTACACCAGATTGATTCGACTAATCCGTCTTTTATAAGTTCATCTAAATCAAAAGAAAAAAGTTCTGATGCTTTGACAATCTTTTTTAAGGTTGGGTCATTGTTTTTATATTTTATTGTTTCTGTTAGGCAGGAAACAGAGCGTGTACGACCATAAAATGTGCTATCTAACCATTTTAATATATCTTCTTTATTTTCTGAATCGGCACGATGGATATACGGTTTTAGATTTCTATCTATTTTAGAGATAGATAATATTCCATCTTTTTTTACAGTATTTTGTTTTGGTGCGTAATGGTATAATTTCATTGTGAGTTACTTGTAAAAAATTAAAGAGTGGAGACGTTTTTGCATCCACTCTTTTTTATATGATTTAGAAACCAATTACTTTTTTGGCAGCTTTTAAGTAATTTGTGTTTGGCATTTTATCTATGCCTAATGCCTCAACAGCTGTTTTCATTTTTGTGTAGTCTTCACTCTCACAACAAGCTGTTTCAACAAGAGCGCCATTCATCCATACATAGGCATATTCACAGATTACATCATTTACAGAAAAGCCATAACGTTTCTTTTCTACATTAACCAGAGCTAATAGAGGATGATTGCGAGCAATATCACAAAATTCATCAAATGTATATTCGTTTTTATCTAAACTAATTTCTACTTTGAGATGTTCTAAAATTGTTGCCAGTTCATCTTTTTTTACGGGAAAAGTAAATTTTCCTCTAGGTTGAAAAATTTCATATCCTTCAGGAGTTTCACCTGTTTTGGTTTTAATATCTAACAAATTATCACGTACTTTTACATTTGCTTCATCAGTGTTTTTTGATAAGATATATGTTTCTGCAGGCATTACGCGAGCTTTGTATAGCACTGCTTTGCAATTCCACATATTTTCTTTAACATTTTCTATAATATCTTTACCAAAAACTCTAAATTCTGCGCGAGGTGTTAGCTTTGCAGCCTCATCTGCTGATATAGCTGTATTTTTTGCATAAACGTCTGTCATTTTGTTTCTCCAATTATTTGAGGACTATTTATTCCATGTTGTATATGGATTTTTTACTAAGTTAGAGTTGAAATAACGTGGGTCGCCAGATACTTCTTCGCCAATCCAGTTTGGTTTTTCAAATTTTTGGTCTTCACTTTGAAGTTCTACCTCTGCAACAATAAGACCTTTGTTAACTCCTAAAAATTCATCAATTTCCCAAACTAATCCATCTAGTGGAATTTTATAACGTATTTTTTCAACAATTGGTTGCTCGGCTAAGTTGTTAAGCATTTCTACACATTCAGCATGTGGAATTTCATATTCAAATTCCATGCGAGTAAAGCCAACTGTCGGACCTTTAATGGTCATAAATGCTTTATCATCTATGGTGCGAATACGAACGGTGCGTTCTTTAGCACTGTTTAGATAACCTTGGCGATAATGTATGCCTTTGGCCAATGAACGCCATGCGTCACCAATTACTAAAAATTTACGCTCAATTTCTTTTGACATTTTATTCTCCTTGCAAGTAAAAATACGTTATTATGTATAACAGATTGGTTAGAATAAGCAATATTTTTTTCTGTGATACGAACTGTATTAGGCCAAAAATTGTTTAACTTGGTTAAGCATATTTAGAGCATCATTTCTTCCTAATTCATACATTTCTTTAACAATATCAAGGTTGCTTTCCATCTTTGAAATGTTGATGAATTTGCTAGGGCGAATTAGAATGATTTCTTCTTTTTTAGCTAGATTTTCTATCTCTTTAACTTCATTGTTATACATTGTGTGGCGGTTAATTAATGCTTGGATAAATTTGGGATATTTTCTATATATTAAATTTGCTAGCCATTTAAGCCTGAAAGGTTTTTTGATATATCCAATAGGGCGAGTTGCTATAACTATGTTTTTTGTGAAGCCTAAGTTTTTAGCGGCTTGTAATGGTATGCTATCGCAAATTCCACCATCTAAATATTTTTTATCGTTTAAGCAAACAATTTTAGAAACAAAAGGCATAGAGGCTGATGCGCGCAAATAATCAATTTCTTTGAACAAGTCTTTACAATGGATATATTCAGGCTGTCCTGTTTCTAAATTTGATACAACTACGTAAAAATTTGTGTTTGATTTCATGAATGTTTTATTATCAAAAGGGTCTAATTTTTCTGGTAAATCATGGTAGCAAAATTTTGTATCTACGATGTTTCCTGATAACAATAGGGAGCGAAAGCTCATAAAACGATAATCATTTCCGTATTTCATATTATAACGTATGCTACGTCCTATTTGTTTTGAGACAAATGAACAACCATGTATTGCGCCTGCTGAAACACCGATTACGCCATCAAAGTTTATTCCATTTTCTAAAAAAACATCTAGTACACCTGCAGTATAGATTCCTCGTTTTGCCCCGCCTTCTAAAATTAGCCCTGTTTTTTGCATTTTATATATCCTTGTCATATAAATACTTCCTAAAAAGCTAAGTCAAAACTTAAATCTGGTCAATAAAATATTACTTTTTTAGTGTAGATATTATAAAATTATCGTATGTAAAACTGTTTTTAAAATGCGAAACCGCCTTTCCATACAAACGGAAGGCGGTTAGTTTTTGGGTGTGAAGATGGTTTAGCTGAAAGGTTTTTAACCGCAAAGGTCCTTAACCGCAGGAGAACCGTCTGTTCTTCTTTCGGATAACCTAGCTTCTGGTCTCCTTTCAAATATCCCATGAGTTGTCAATTTCTAAAGGCGCAGAGCCTAATCAAATTCCCTAGATTCCCTTTTGGGGTAAGAAACCAAACTACATGTGATATTAAACGCTAGTCACACAAAACTGCTCTTGGTATTGTGCTGATGATCGGTCAACAAAACACCTCAACTCTTAATTGTGAACACATGTCTGTTACGCGCGTTAAAATTTCAAACACTATTCGCAACAAGAGATTTTGTTTGAGACAGGTCTTAGGGTCTCATTTATTTTGCATAATAAACATATTCTTATAAAAAGTATGGGATGTGTAACATTTAAAATTTTATTTGTCAACACACAAAATGATTTTAAATTCAAATAGATACTGTGTTTTAATGAATGTTAATAAAAAAAGCCACCATGATAGTGGCTTTTAAGTTAGAAAAAATTTGCTAAAGTTCTTCCCATTTGATTTTTTTAGGGAACTGCTTGAACCAGTGTTCTTCGGTTATTTCAGGCATTTTCAGTTCCAAGGTTTGGTAAACCATCTTTATTTTGTCAACCCTGTTTACCGGAACGATTCCGCTAGCATTTTTAATGCCGGATTTTTTTAGCAATGCAACTCGTTCTGATGTATCTGCACGTTCAGCATACCTGAATTCATGTCGCATAGTGATATCCAGACCTTCCAATCGCATATACTCCATGACATCGTATATATACATAGGCAGATAATCCTTTACTTGGTCGGATTTTGGAATTTGTACGCAAGGCCCTATTTGTCCTTTATCGATTCCATATAAAGGATAATACCAGTATTCATTATCATCGCCAAAATCGATCATAGGTTTTTTAGGTAGATTGTCCACACAAACCGTATATTCTCCCTTTGGAAGTCGGTCAATTTCAGCTCCAAACAGCAAATCATGACTTGCGCGTTTCTCAAGTGAATAGTTTTCACAATTCCACCGTTTTTTCAGAGCAAGCATGGTAGGAGGGTATACCTGAAAGTCTATAAAATCAAGAATGCGGTAATCTGTGATGAACGTCATATTCGGTCTTTTTACGAATTTGTTGTCATGAGGATAAACTATCAACACGTTGTTTACACAGGTCGCTATGATAAATTCTTTTACGTAATCTATCATCATCATAATACTTTCGTTGTATTTGTCCTTAGAAAAATAAGGAACCCATGGGTTGTTAGGAAGAAGTGATTTTACATTTTCATAAGAAAAATCCATCACCCAAACAGGACCACCGGTTCTGTGACTTCCCCAAGTGCTGTTATTGACAACAGTAAGGATAATTTCTTCCCATTCTTTGTTGCGCAATGCTGCAAAATTGTGCTTGACCGGTTCGTTAAGGTAAGAGATGAATTCTTCTTCGGTGTCAAAGCAAGCTCTGGCTTCTTCAACACTGTCGATAATAATCTTTTTGATTTCTTCTTTTGTTTTTTTCATAATAAGAATATTTAGAATAATTGATTAAACATTGTAATTTTTAATAGTGGAGTGAGTTTAATTCTTTTTAATTTAAAAATCAAATATTTTTTATGTCTAATTTTTTGCACTATAATCACTAGTTATAAAAAACATTCCAATAAAATAAAAAACCTCACCCAAAGGTGAGGTTTTTTATGATAAGAAAGGAGTTTTGTTCTATTCGGTGTATACGAATGTTTTTCCTTCTATCATCTTCTGATTCTTTTTTAGTTTTTGGAATATAAAAGGAAGAACCATGAGGATAATGAAGAGTACTGCAAGCATAGGAATAAGTGTTTTCATAACAGATATTCCTTGTGTGTACTGTAACCAAACGGAAACAACGATGTAAACAACACCAGCTAAACCGCCGAATATTGATGCTTTTACCAAAGACCATAAGGTTTTTTGATTTGTGATAAAAGCTTCAGCATGTTCTTTGCTTGGGGCAAAAATGACTCCTTTTACTTTGTCGCCCATCGTTTTGTAAGAAAAAGGTATCGCCGTTTTGAGGCCAACTTCTTCTGGTTTTTTACCATCATTGTGGTGAGAGAAAAAAATGGTAGCTCTCTCTGTCATTGTTAACATATCCATAATATATTGTTTTAGAATAATAAATTTGTTTGAAGCAGTATATCTATCTTAATCACAAAAAGCAAGTATAATATTTTAAATTTGTTTGGCGAGAAAAATGAAAAGCCACCCTCTAAGGGGTGGCTTTCAATTTTTTTTGATGAAGAGTTTTTTACAATGCCAAAAAAAGTAGGATGAACTCAATATGTTAACGTTTACCGTAAACGATAATATATTGATTGTTTCCTTTATCTGCTAAAAGATATCCTACTTTGTAACCTAATTTGAAGGCATTGTCATATTGACAGCCATAGTTTGTTATTTCTTGCCAATCTTCGGGTTTGTCATTATATGTATATGTCTTAAAGCCGATGGAGTTAAATTCATAGTATGTATCGCTAGAATTTATACCATAATTTCCATTCGGCAATTTATACATAATGTGATAATCCCCATTTTCTGAATAAGTACAATCAGTAATTTGTGGTAGAGCATAAACAAACTCAGCGTCCTCTACAGCAGATAAAGGATTTTGAGATTCGGGATATTCTTCTGCTGAATAACACCCGCTCTCTAGAAAAATTTTGCCATTCTGCACGATTTGTGCATTAGCATTGATACTAGTAAGAACTAGCACCATGAGAAAAATAATCTTTTTCATAATGTTAATTATTAATATTGAGACATAATATATATTTTCTGTTGCATAAATTATCATATTTTTTGTTTTGTTGCAATAGTTTTTTTATATGTAGATTTGCGATGATTAATAGGAATTTGACAGGTGAGTTTTTTTGTGATATCATTTTACTATAGTTGTTTTTTTGAGGAGATTTATTATGGTTAACATTGCACCTATAGCTGCTTTGAATGCGGCAACAGCGGCATTAAATGCTGCAAATATAGCAAGGCGTAATAATAGAAGACGTAATGGTGGTAGAGGTGTTTTATCGGATGAAGATATAAAAAGAAATGAAGAATATAAAGAAAATGAAGTAGCTTTGCATAAAGACTATGAAAAGGCGTATAATAGCGCACATGCTAGTATTGATAAGTCAAAGACTGTTGTTGAAGGACTTGGAGAAATGGAAACTACTAGGACCTATTATGACGATAAAGGTAATATTTTAATTCGCGAGACAACATTGACATTTATGATAGATAGTGAAACAACAACAGAAGTATATTCTCCGTATACTGGTAAAAAGTTATTTAGCAATAGAATATATAGAGATGCTAGTCATGAAATTGATAATATTACTCATTATGATAGCGATGGTAATGATGATACTAAGATGTATAGCAAAAAGAAGATGTTAGAAGCTAAAAGAGATAAAGAAAAAGCGAAAAAAAGACTTTTAAGAATGAAAATGAAGGGAGTCTTTAGGAATAAAAATAGGTAATTTATTTGAGTAAGTTAAAAGCCACTCTTGTTGAGTGGCTTTGTTTTTTTATTACTTTTTTGTTTTAATCATGGTGACAACTATGTATAGAATACAAAGCGCCAGCATGATGTATAAAAGGATAGGTGTTCCTTCACATAAATGAATAGATAAGGCTAGAGCCATAGAAAACAACCAGCAAAAAAAGAGCAAAATGAGTTGTTTATATTGAGCTTTTTCTTTGGGTGTAGCTTTTGATGTGAAGATATTTGGGTGTTTCTTTTCCCATGAGCGCATAAAGAACCAGTAGAAGATGCCAAATGCGATTAGGATGATGCCCCAAATAATCAAAACAAGAGTTGTTTCTTCCATATAAATAAAAATTTAGTGTTACTAATATCTGATTAATATAAAATATAGACATATTTTACACAAAAAATCCGCAATGTCAATTTCTTTGTTTAGTGGTATTTACGATTTGATTAGATAAAATTATACTTAAGTAACCAACATATGCTAAGATTAAACTTAAACATAATATTAGATATTTTAATAAGTAATCTCCACCAATGAGTGTAATTAATATTATTACCCCAAAACCGATAATGCGTCCAAAATTTAAGACACATTCTCTTAATGCCATATATTCAGGACGATAGTGTACTATAATAGATTTATCTTGCGATATTTTATACATGTTAATTTCTGTTATTGTTCTTAGGGCTTCACCTGCACTAGCAAAAACTAGATTAAAGATGATAAAAGATGTTTTTGTTGTATCAAAAACAAAATATGATGTGGCTAAAATAACTAATATACTACTGTAAAAAAGTATTCTTTTGAAAGATTTGAAGTTACAATATTTGCCTAAAATATAGTCTATCGCAACCGCAGAAATAGCAAAGATGGAAGTAAATATTCCTAAATTTAAGTTTGTTTTAAACATGTATATGATATATAAAACGATTAATATATCTGTAATATCAAGAACTGTTCCTTTTATGAATTCTATTTTTAGCGAATTTTTTATTTTTTCTCTGCGGGTAGCTAAAATCCATAATGCTTTTATATTGAATTTTTTAGTTTTTGAGAGTGTTTCATTTAATAAAAATGATAAAAATAGCTGTATTATGGTTAAAATTAGTACTATTATTGCAGTGTTTGTAAAGGAATTAAGTGTAATCAAATAGCCAAGAATTATAGGCATTATGATTTTTGTAACACCAGAAAATACATAGGAATATCCAGTATACTTTATTATTTGATTACCGTTGGCAAATTGGGAAATTAAAAGGTTTTGTGGAAACCAGTATAACATTTTTTCAAGACCTAATATCAAACCTAAAATCCAAATATGGTCGATAATATTTTCTTTTAGAGATATTATTAATAGCAATAAGATTGCATTTATGAAAAAGCTTAATCGGTATAGAAATAATTTTTTGCCGTTTTTTACTAGCGGTCCAATTAAGGTAAAACCGCCCATTAGTAATAAGTATGTAAAAATATAAAATATTGATGCAGGGATGATATTATTGTTTGTTATATTTAAAAAATATGCCACAAGAAAGGTTGAATAAAACAAATTTATGATTGTATGGATGGTGTTTATGATAATTAATAGCCAAGAGTTTTTGTTTAAGCCCATAAGAAAATCCCCTTATTATAAAGATAAGGGGGATTATATTTATTATAAATTAAAAAGAACTTAAAATAAGTATGCGTTTTAGAATTGTAAAACGCCTCGTGAAATTAATACCAATGATGCTATATAAGCAGTATATACTACAACAAATAAAAAACCCTCAATTCTGGTTAATCTGGCTTTTGTCATCATTACAGGGTATAATATTACTGTTGCAAAAAGCATTACCCATATATC
The DNA here is from genome assembly GCA_045578445.1 of Alphaproteobacteria bacterium. Taxonomy (GTDB): domain Bacteria; phylum Pseudomonadota; class Alphaproteobacteria; order RF32; family CAG-239; genus CAG-267. Next base: position 4,254 of record JAZNKG010000059.1, on the reverse strand, counting down.
ATAATGTATAAACTGTGTTGGTACTTCTACGTTTGTTATGGTAGAGGTTGCTCCCATTATGAAAACTATGTTCCATATATTTGAACCAACAATATTTCCTAAGGCAACACCTGTTTGTTTGCGGATAGTGGCTAGGACTGTGGTTGCCAGTTCCGGAAGAGATGTTCCAACTGCGATGATTGTTAAGCCAATTGTTTCTTCAGATACTCCAAGTATTCTAGCTAATTGGACAGCGCCTTTAACTAGTGTTTCTGCGCCATACAGTATTCCTATTAAACCACCTAAAGTTATGGATAGTATATAAAACCAATTTTTGTTGGCTATCGGGCTTGATGCATCTTCTGCAATATCTTCTTGTTTAGTGTTTTTGTAGTTGTGGTATATAAAGCATACTAACATGATTAAAAAGATGATACCATGCCAGCGGACAATATTTCCTGTAAAAGCAAAAATATCAAATAGTATACTTACAGCTAATAAAAATTTATAATCTCTTAAAAAAATTCTGCGACGACATTTTATTGGGGAAATGAGGGCAGTAATTCCTAGAATAAGAAGAATATTTGCAGTGTTCGAGCCTATTACATTGCCTAAGGAAATTCCTGCAGAATTATTTAATGCGGCTTTTATACTAACTACAAATTCCGGTGTTGATGTACCAAATGCAACAATAGTAAGACCGACGATTATTGTTGGTATTTTAAGTTTGTTTGCTATGGCAACAGAACCTTTTACAAGGTATTCAGCTCCACCCATTAACAATATAAAGCCAATTAAAATAAATGATATTGAATAAAGCATTTAATTTCCTTTCTTTTATAGATTGTTAAATGCTTATAGCATGGTTTTTGTAAAAATCAAGAAAGGTGTCGGTTTTGTTATAGGCAAAAAAATAACCGATAGCATTGCTACCGGTTGAAAAAAAGTTACTTTTTTTGACGCTTTTTCAGCTCTGCACAAAGGAATTCATACTCAAAAGCCTTTTTTACGGAGTAACCGTTTTCAAGTTCGTCAAATAAAATACTGGTTTGTACATTGATTTCCTCGGTAGACATTTTTTCTACTTTGGGGGCAAGTTCACGTTCCCATTTGCGCTGGTAAAGACCTATAATAAGGTTGGTAACGCATACAAGAACTACAATGCCAATGATAATTGAAACAACAAGCATAATTTTTAAGGCTAATAGTTTGACATAATTATTTATAATTTGTTTGCATATTATAATAAGGTATTTATTTTTCAAGTCTTTTTTGTATTTAAATCTTGACTTTTGGTAAATGGACATATAAGTTGTTTTTGTCAAAATTTATAATTCTAAAAAATAATATACATATGGATGTCTTAGGTGTTAAAAAAGGCAAAATTTTTGCCGATGTAAAATTTGAGCCCGGAAGTGGTATCAAAATTGGTGAAATTAAAAATAAACTTAGGTGCATTTATCCTTTACAGGTTGTAGATGATTTTACAGTTAAGATGGCGGCAATGTCTAAGAGTACGGTGGTAAAAAGTCTTAAAGATGTTGAGCTTTTTAATGTGTATTGTCATGAGACAGACGATTTTCTCGGCAGTATGTATGCAATTGTAGAGGACGGAGAGTATTTTTCTGTTTTTGTAGGTGAAACGGATGTTTTTGTTTTTACAGATGATTCCTTTGAGTTTGTGAAATCAGACTCCCTTTATATTCCTGTTAAAAATGAGGAAGATACAATGTATTACCTAATCTGCAACTTTGTAAAAGGGTCAAACGATGTAGAGCCTCGCAGTCTTGTAAAAAGGAACGGATGTAAAGAAGAGGTGCTTTTGTCTTTTACAAAAAAGGCCATTGTGGTTGATGCTTTACAGAGATGTTATTCTCTTCTTAATCTCTAGTTTGTGTAGTAAAAAAAACAGGTTATCATAAAAGATTAACCTGTTTTTTGTTTTAAAAGCTTGATTTTTAAAAGTAGATATGCTTAATGTTTTGATGTTAAAGTATTATTGTAAAATCTTAATTTTTTTAATATATGGGTATTTTTGGAAAAAAAAGAGTAAAAAATCTCGAAAAGCCTCAGTTTAATCCAGGGGCAGGAATAATTTGTGGTTCGCATCCTAATTACTATGTGTATGCATCACAAATGATAGAAGGTATGTTGGTTTGTATTGTTATGCAGACTAAAGAACCGATATCTGCGTCAATTGATGATGTTAAGCTTTTTAGCGTTTATAGCCATGTTGATAATAAGTTCTTAGGTAGCATGTATGCGCTAAAGATTGATGAACTTTATTTTGGTACTTTTGTTGGAAGTAAAGAGGTTGTTCTTTGTACAGATGACTCTTTTAAGTTTGAAAAGTCGGATAAGTTGTACATTCCAGTTCCTTCAGAAGAGCAGGTTGATTACTACTTATATTGCAACTATAAGAAAAGGTCGGATAGGGCTATTCCTATATCTTTAATTAAGAAATTTGAAGATAAGGAAGAGGTTGTTCACAGCTTTACCGAAGACATCTCTTTAGGTGATGCAATTAAGAAAAGTATAGACCTTGTTGATGGCTAATTTTAAGAAAAGAAAAACAGGTTACCTTGAGGGTAGCCTGTTTTTTTTGTGTTTGGAGGATGTATTACTCGTTCGCTTTTGGAAGTCGTCCTTTTTCGTGGAAGAACTCAAAGCGGTGGAGCATATAGCCGGCATCTTCAAGAGAAAGGCGCTGTCCGTAGCATTTCTCTGAGATGTTGACCATGCGCTGTTCTACTGATATTTTCTCATCCTCGTAAAAAACTTCAGCCGGTGTTGGTCCTGTTGTAGGAAGAGTACCGAACTCTTGCTTTGCGAACTGGTTGAGCTTCTCATCCGAGATTCGCTTTTTGTAAGTGTTTCCCATAAAAATTTAATATGTTTAATGATTTGAACGTAATATACCCTATTTATTTTAATTTTGCAATATCTTTTTTGACTAAAATGTATTTTTTTGGCAAATTAATGGCTTTTAAAAAGTTCTTGAATATTTTATTTGTATGATATATTTTCTATGCTATGTATTGTACAATTATAAAATATTTAAATTATTATGATTAATTCAAAAGAGTATTACTCAGCAAGAATTGCAGAATTTGTGCGGGTGCCTTACACAGTCTACTGTTGGTTTTTTGTAGGCATTAGAAATCGCTCTGTTATGGAGATTATGGAGTTTTATCAGGTGATTAAGGGGATGTGGACCACTCACCGTGATAAATTTTCATGTAAAGGAGAGTATAAGAGAGTACGCATCACGTTTGTGAAGTATGCTACACGTAACTTGTCTAATAGGCATAGCGTGTGGAGAGATCTTCCTGCAGATTTTTGCAAAGAGGTACTTGATAAGGTTAATCAGGGTTGGATTTCATCTATATATGAAGTAGATGAAGCTATGTGGGAGATGTTGATTCAGAAAGCAGAAGGCTATACTGGAGATAAACGTCATCCTTGGCGTAGATTACCTTAGTAATCTTATTAATGTGAGGGAAGAAGACACTTGCTGATGCAAGTGTCTTTTTTTTGTTGTTAAAGAATACCTTTTATTGCGGACAATATAGGATTTTTTTCGGGAGTTGAAAGATTGTAGTTTAGTTGTTGATTTTCTAAAACTTGGTTGAAGTATACAATTATGAACATTCTTATACTACAGGTTAAGCTAATGCTATTGTCTTTATTTTGATTTATCATATCTATAATATTGTTTCTTTTAACATTTTCTGTTTTGCTAATCTCCTCAAGAGCATCCCATTCAGCTTGAGCAAGACGTATAGATGTCTTTTTTTTAGAAATTGTGATAACTTTACTTATTAAATCTACCATAGTATATGTCCTATTGTTTATATTGTTAAAAAAAGAGGGGGCGTAAGCCCCTTTGGAGAATTAAACTATTCCCTTTATTGCTTCGAATACAGGGCTATAAAAAACATCAGGAGAAGTTTGTCTGTCTTCTATTTTATCTTTTATGCAAGTTGTTTGATAGAGTATGCAGAACAATCTTATTGAAGATGTAAGACTAAAGTTTTCATCTCTATTTAAATCAATAAGCTCTAATAGAAGTCTTTTTTTTATTTGTTCTTTCTGACATATTTTTTCAAACACCTCCCATTCTATGGCAGATAATCTGATACTAGTTCTTTTTTGATGTATGGATATTACTCGACAAGTTTTTATTGTCATATTACCTCCTGCTGTTTTATTTTTTTATTATATTAGAGAATATTTTTTTAAATGCAATTATTATTTTTAAAGTTATGTAAAATT
>JAZNKG010000058.1:0-47233 GCA_045578445.1 Alphaproteobacteria bacterium | reverse complement strand
TTACGTAAGGGTTGTGTTTTTAGCACAACCCTAACTTCATTTCGGTCAAGCAACTGTAAAGCTCGTTTTAGTTGTCTTACGACAAGTCACTCGCTAACAGTAGCTGTAGCTCTCGCAAAAAACGTTTATCAAACGTTTTTTTAGCTGCGAGCCGCTTTAGAGAAGGACATTCAAAGTTATTTCACAAAATTTTTCTCCTTTAAACACATAACGAGAGTTGATTATTTATCTGATAAATGAAAATTCATGTGATATTTTGTGTTGTATGTGTTTTTTTGTCAACAAATGCTTTACAAATAAAAAAAATTGTTTTAAATTTCCCATACTTTAAGAATAATAACAATAAAGGCTTTTTTATGTTTGTCGAAATTGATAATAATTACGCTTCTGCAATTGATATTGATGTAGAGATGAGAAAGCTACGTAATGCTCAAGGTGGAATTTCGGCAATTCAAGCTATGCAGTTTTTGAAGAAGACCAATCATATAGCAAATATTAAGTTTATTATCAAAGAAATAAAAAAGTTAAGTAAAGAGGATAGGTGGTATTATAAATCTTTTGTTTTATCGGCTATTGAAAGACGTGAACACGCGAAAAGTGTGTATGAAGATTTGCGAGCACTTGCTATTGAGGGCGGATATGAAGATGAGTTTTTGGTAGCTGATTATCATACTAAGGTTTATTTGCCTACAGATTGTAAATTTTATAAGATTAATGATAATAACGCTCATGAATTAGAAGAATGTATTAAAAAAAATATCAGATGTGTTGTCAGTTTTGTGGGTAAACGCAGTATGGTTGATTTATCTGGTTTAGATTTAAAAATGGTTGCTCATCTTTCTTTGCATAAGACTAGAGTTTCTTTTGATAAGGCAAAAAATATTCCGCCTTATACTGATTTATCTGATTGCTGTGGTATAAAATTTGGTGAGTGTGATTTAAGTAGATTTAGTAATTTTAATTTTGCTTGGGGGACAGCTGTTAGATTTAGAAGAGATTATAATTTTCCGGATGATACAAACTTTTGCAATGTTCATAGTGTTATATTTGAAGATTGTGACCTTCGTAGAATGGATAATGTCAGTATTGTTAAAAAAGGGGACTTTAACAATGTAAAATTGCCTGATGCGATTTATCTTTATCCTCATGCAGAAGTAAGATTTGCTGATTGTGATTTTTCAACGGTTAAAGAAATGTCTTATACGTCAGGTATTATTCATACAAAAGAAATTGCTTTTGTTAGATGTTGTAATTTACCTAAAGTCTTGGATTTAAGTATGTCTGAATACGTTATTTTTTATGATACAGATTTAAAAGGGGTAAAGAAGATTAAATTTTGTGTCGGTAAAAGAATTTGTTTGACTGGGGCATATAATTTTCCTGAGGTTTTGAGCTTTCCTCCGCTAACTAATTTGAATTCTGTTTGTTTAAATGATTGCGATTTGAATGGAGTTAAAAAACTTGAATTTAGTCCTAAGAGTAGTGTTGAGTTTGAACGAGCTAAAAATTTACCAGAAAATTTAGATTTATCTAATTGTTATCGTGTTGATTTAATAGAAGCCGATTTGACTGGGGTTAAAAATATTAAATTTGGTAAAGGTACAGTGGTTGTACTTCGTAAAGCAAAAAATTTACCAGAGTTTTTGGACTTTTCTATGTGTGAGCATGTGTATCTTGATGATACATGTCTTGAAAATGTAAAGAAAATTAAATTTGAAAGTAAAGAACAAGAAAAAAATATATTAAAGGGTATCAATTATAAAGGCAGGACAATTTGGGATAATAATATTATTAAAAGAATCTTTAAGGGTAGGAGTGATATGTAATGTCAATAGTGCATTATAAACATAGAGAAAACCCGATTGAGGTTGATACTTTTATCAAAAAAGAAAGAGAAAAAAATGGTGGGTTTATTACTCCTTATATAGCAAATAATGTGCTAGAAATGACTAATCACTTTGCTTGTATTAAGCTTGTTATTAAAGAAATAAATAAGCTTGATAAAAATAAAAAGATGGAGTTTGAGGATTTTGTTTATAATGCAATAGCAGGCAGAGAACATAGTAATGAAGCATATGCGGGATTAAAAAAATTAGCGGTTGAATGTGGTTGGGAAGAGGGATTTAATTCTGCAGATAAACTACCTAAATGTTATGATGTTTATGGCGATTATTTTTATGAAATTACAAATGAACTTGCTTCTCTGCATGGGGATTATAGTAAATATGATAAAATAAAAAGCAGAAAAAGAATAAACGATTTTTACGCTATTAGTGGTTATATGCGTGAAGAACCGATTTTGCCGTTAGATTGTGATTTTTCTTTAATTGAAAAATTAAGAATTGTAAGTACTCCGTCATCAAAGCAAGAGAGATATAAGAAAATTAAGTTTAATGACGGAGGAACTATTTCATTACGGCTATATGATAAAGTGCCGAAAAAATTAGAATTTAATAGAGCTTGGGTTTATCTTGAGCATACTGATTTGTCTATTGTAGATGATTTAGCATTTAACGATTGCGAAAAGGTTAGATTTAATAGATGTGTATTGCCTCAAAATTTGGATGTATCTTCAGTTAAGGAATTAAATTTTTTTAATATATCCAAAGAAATAGACAAACTTGAAATTCCTTGTTGTGATACGATTGTTTTTGAAGATTGTGATAATATAGCTGACGGTTTTGATTTTTTGGGTTGTAACAACATCAGATTTACAGGATGTAAATTAAGTAATTTTAGTAGCTTTAAGTTTAAAGACGGGGCAAATATTATGTTTGATAGTTGTACTAAAATTCCCAACGATTTAGATATGAGTGCTTTCTCAAAAGTTCATTTCTTTTATATGTATGATGATCAGTTGCTTAATTCTGATATTAAATTCAGAGATGGTAGTACCATTATTTTTCAAGCCTCTAAAATGCCTATTGAAGTTGATTTTTCTAAATGTGGTGAAATACAGCTAATTGATATGAAAATTAAGCATATGATAGAGACTAGAGAATTTAAGTTTAAGAATAAAGAACAGTATGAGCAAATTGCTGAAGATATGAAAGGCAATATTAGTGCGCAAAGTATGATTGTTTTTGCTGATGAGAATGTTAGTTATAATTATCGTAATTTAAGCTTTGAAAGATAGGTAGGAAGATAAAAAGTCATCTATATCTCCGTCTAATACTCCTCTATCATCTGATGTTTCATAACCTGTGCGAAGGTCTTTTATCATTTTATATGGTTGTAAAACATATGAACGGATTTGATAACCCCAGCCATTATCTCCTTGTTCTTCCCATTTTTGTTCGGCAATAGCGTCTTTTTTGCGTTGTTCAATTTCGTATAATTTTGCATACAACATTTTCATAGCTTGGTCACGATTGGCAAACTGTGAGCGTTCGGTTTGGCAAGCAACAACAACACCTGTGGGGATATGGGTTAGGCGAACAGCGGATTCGGTTTTGTTTACGTGTTGACCACCAGCACCAGATGAGCGGAAAGTATCCATTTTTATATCGGCAGGGTTGATATCTATATTTATTGCATCATCAACGTTAGGATATACGGTTATAGAAGCAAAGCTTGTGTGTCTTCTAGCATTACTATCAAACGGAGAGATACGAACTAGGCGATGAACACCTGTTTCGCCTTTTAGCCAGCCATAGGCATTTAAGCCAGAAATTTTTATTGTAGCAGATTTTATGCCTGCAACATCTCCTTCTGTTTCTTCAACATAGCTTACTTTGTATTGGTGTTTTTCTGCCCAACGTGTATACATACGCAATAGCATTTCTGCCCAATCTTGAGCTTCTGTTCCACCAGAACCAGCGTGGACTTCTAGATATGCATCATTTTTATCATATTGGCCAGAAAGAAGAGAGAGTAACTCTTGTTGTTTTGCTTGTTCTTTTAGTTGTGTTAGGTGTGAATATAACTCAGAGAGCATTGTTTCATCTTCTTCAAGCTCAGCAAGTTCTACCATTTCTTCTGAATTTTGAAGTGATGATATTAGTTCTTCGTAAAAATTTAAGTTATAATCTAAGTTGTTTTTTTCTGCAGTAAGTTTTAATGCTGTTTCTTGATTATTCCATAGGTTTGGATCTGCAGTTAAGGATGCAAGTTCATCTTGGCGAATTTTGGCATTGTCATAGTCAAAGAAACCTCCTTAAGATTTCTGCACTATCTTTGATTTCGTTTATTAATGTATAAAATTCTGCTCGCATAACTTTGTTCCTTTATCAAATTTTATTTATTGATAATAAAAAAATATTTGCTTGTAAAGTCTTTTTTAACGCTCTACTGATATTTGTAAATAATAGCTTTAACTAGGAGGGTGTATGCCTAATTTTCCAAAAATAAAGAAGATAAGATTATCAAAAAATTTTAGAGAGCGCAAAGGACAAATTAGGTTTATTGTGTTTCATTGTTCTAGTGTTAGAGATGAAGATGAGTTGTTTGATACAATAGAGAATTTGGGGCTTAGTACACATTATATTATTAATCAAGAAGGGGAAATTATGATGTGTGTAGAGCCGAGTAAGGTAGCGTATCATGCTGGAAAAAGTAAATGGCGAGATAGCTTGGGTGAATCTTTGAATGAAGAATCTATTGGTATTGAATGTGTTGCACCTAATTTAGGTCAGAACAAAGAAGATTATAGTTACAAGATGTTTTTAGCGATTAATTCTTTGTTGGATATGCTTAGAGTTAAATATAAAATTAGAAAAGAAAATATTGTTGGTCATTCTGATATTGCTCCAGATAGAAAGGCAGACCCAGGGATTGGTTTTCCATGGTATAGAATGTATAGATGCAATAATGTACTTTGGTATAGAACAAAGCAAGTCACTAAAGATAAATCTGAAGAAGAAATGTTGCAAATTATTGGCTATGATACAACAGATATTGCATTGGCAAGGTGTGCGTTTTGTAGACATTTTATGCCAGAAGAGTTTGAGGTGGTTGATGATATACAGTATTTGTTGGATAATCCGTATCCTAAAGATTTTAAGCCTAAAGATTTTGATGAATATATGCACGTGTTGGGGGCTGTTTGTTATGCATATACAAATGAAGGCAGAAAGAAGTATTGGTTTATGGAATAAATATTGACATAATTTTTTTTTTGTTTACATTATAGTTTCTTAATTTAAGTTTTTTTGAAGTAATTATTCATATATAAATTCTAATAAAGTCCACTAAGTAAAGTAGGTGGCATATATGCGTATGATAAATAAAGAAGCTGAGGAATGTGATTTTATATCCAAAGCTAGCGAAAAAAGTCTGAAAGCAAAAATTTGTGAAAATTACTTTACGCCGAAGGCGGAAGTAGTGCTACTTAAAAGAGGCAAAGACAGCCTTTCTTGTTTTTATATAAATCGTTACGGTTTGGGTGACGTTGCTACTGACTATCTTTTTACAACAAACAACAAGCGATTATTGTTTGCATTGATTAAGAAGTTTAATTGCAATTTCAGCATGGTAAGCAAATTAATACGCTCTTGCAAGTATGAGGTAGTTGATGAGTTTTTTGAGTATCATGACGTGGTGAAATATCCGGAATACTCTGATACCGAATTCGATTTAACATCTGCAGAGAGTATTATTGACTACCTGAAAAACAAGGGAATGTCTTCTGTTGCTTTGACGCTCGCAATTAGAACTAAATATCCTGATGTGATAGAGTTTATTTGCGAAAATGCTAAATTTTCGGCGGCTGTCGGACAAAAGGGGGCTTTTGAAAACGGAAAGGCTCTTCTTACAAAATCTCAGCTTGAGGCAATTGCCAGAGTTGCAGATAAGAAGTCTTTTGAAAAGTTGCTGAAAGTTTACAGCTACAAGACGTATAAATTCTTGCGTGAAATTTATATGTTTCGCTTTGGTGAATTGATTGAGGGTAAAGCCTTTATTTCTCATCATTTATCTTTTACAAAAGAAGGTAAAGCTGCTTTTTTTGAATGTGCAGATCCGGAATTGATAGCAGATTATTGTTTGCGTCATGGTATTGAAGATTGGGATGCTGACCTGATTGGAAATGCGAGAGTAAATGATATTATCGGTTTGCTGAAGAAAATATGGATTGGAAAAAGAGCCGAAAAAGTCTTGATTGAGCGAAATAATGAAGATGAAATAGCGGCTTATATTGAAAATCATTACTTCGGGTATGAAGAAGTTGCTTTTATCAAAAAGTGCAGTCATGAGTTGGTGATGAAGTATGTTGAGAAGCATAGCTTATCTGAAACAGCTTTGATTGAGCTATTTAAGAGAGGTAATATTGTTGAGTTGTTTGCTTATGTTATACGGCATAAACTTAGCGATAAGGCCGAATTTATTCTTTCGGAGATTGAGAGCGACCTTCTTTATGATGCTTACTTTTTTATGGAAAGGTAGAGTTATACGTTTTTAATTACAGGTATTCGCATGAATACCTGTTTTTTTTTACTTTTTAGTAAGAATGATATGTTATGAAATATTATCTATGTTTGAATTTTAAGGGTTGAATAATGAAACAGAAATTTACTTTGCATACGCATAATAACGAATTGAGATTTGATGGTTTTTCATCTGCAAAAGAGATGCTTGATAAAGGACAAAGTTTAGGTTTTGAGACAATGGGTGTTTCTAACCATATGTTAACCCATAGAAATTTAACCCAATGGGTTTCAAAAGAGCCAATGTATTTTGATGATTTTGATAAGTCGTGTGATGTATATAAACGTCATATTGAGATTATTGAAGAATTAAAATCTGACTATAAGATGAATATTCTTATTGGTTTTGAAGCTGATTTTTTTAGAGATAAAGAGTGGAGAGTTAACTTTGAAAAAATGATTTCTAAGCTTGATGTGGATTATTTGATTGGAACAACTCATTTTATTATGAATGATGATGAGAGTTTTTTATGTAATCTGTATCATTATAAGTATTTGGAAAATGTTTGTGATGAAGATTTGGATAATTATATGAGAAATCATTTTGAAAATATTATAGCATCTATTAAGAGTGGATATTACAGTTTTATTGCACATATGGATTATTGTACCATTATGGGGTTAGGAATTGATAAGAAGTATGATGAATATAAATATAGAATGATTGAAGCTTTGAAAGAATATAAAATGCCTTATGAAATTAATACCAGCGGGTATGACAGATTAGGCAGACCGCATCCTGATGTGTGGATGATTAAAGAGGCTAAACGATTGGATGTGCCTGTGGTTTTGAGTGATGACGCTCATAAGGTTGAGCAAATAGGTAGGCATTTTGATGAGGCTGAAAAATTGCTTGAAGAACTTGATTATACAAATCGCTTTAGTTTGGATATGTTAAAGAAGCCTATTTAGGTAAAATTTTTGAGTTTTTTTGATTTATTGTTCAAATTATGGTTAAAAAGCTTGCATTAGGAAATAAAAAATCCTAAATAACCATAAGATTTGAATAATAATGTTTGGTAATGGATTAAAATGAGTACTCAAGACTACTATGAAACTTTAGGTGTGGGCAGAACTGCATCAGCTGATGAACTTAAAAAAGCTTACAGAAAGTTGGCGATGAAATATCATCCTGATAGAAATCCTGATAATAAAGAAGCTGAAGCTATGTTTAAGGAAATTAATGAAGCTTATGAAGTTTTAAAAGATGAGCAAAAACGTGCTGCTTATGATAGATATGGGCATCAGGCGTTTACTAGTGGTATGGGGGGCGCAGGTGCTGGCGCTAATCCATTTAATGGTTTTGATTTTACTGGTTCTGGTTTTGCAGATGTATTTTCGGATATTTTTAGTGAATTTACAGGACAGGCTAGAGGTAGGCATAGAAATTATGCGCAAAAAGGCGATGACGTTAGATATGATGTTACTCTATCTTTAGAAGAAGCTTTTGTTGGAGTGGAAAAAGAGATTAGTATCACAACATCTAAGCATTGTGAAGAATGTAATGGGTTTGGTACGGCAAACGGTAAAGAGCCTCCAGTTTGTCCTACTTGTAATGGTAGTGGTAAAGTGCGTACCCAACAAGGTGGTTTCTTTGTATTTGAGACAACTTGTCCGCAGTGTCGTGGTACTGGCAAGGTTGTAGTTGATAAATGTAAAAAATGTCGCGGTACAGGTAAGGAAAAAATTGAAAAATCACTAAAAATTAAAATTCCTGCTGGTATTGAAAATGGTACACGTATGCGTGTTGCAGGTGAGGGAGAAGTTGGTAAAAATGGAGGACCTAAAGGCGATTTATATGTATTTATAAATGTTGCAGAGCATAAGACTTTTGAAAGAGATGGGGGAGATTTGTTTATGGCTTATCCTATTTCTATGACAAAGGCTGCTTTAGGTGGTAAATTTAGTGTTAAAGGTATTGATGGCGAAGATATCAATATTGAAGTTAAGGCTGGTACTCAACCTGGAGATAGAATTAGATTGAAGAATAAAGGTATGCGTTATATGAGTTCGGAAAGACGCGGAGATTTGTTTGTTCAGTTTAATGTTGTTGTACCAACAAAACTTACAGATGCTCAAAAAGAATGTTTGAAAAAATTTGAAGAAGAAGCTAGCGAAGAAGAAAAAAGTTTTTGGTCTAAGTTGTTTTCTTAATATCGGTTTTGATTGTTTTTACTTTACAATAAGCAAATATTGTGATACCATTTGCTTATATGTGAGGTATTGAATGTTTGTAGATGTAGAAAATATAGATAACTCGGCGATTGAATGCGATGCGTTGATAAAAAAGGCTCGTAATAAAAAAGGCGAGCTTACTCCAGATTTGGCTCTTAGCTGTTTAAGGCTTACTAATCATATTGCAAATATGAAGCTAATTGTTGGTAGTATCTATGCTATAAAAGATAAAAATAAAAGATTGGCTTTTAAAGATGTTGTGATAGCTATGGTTGAGAGACGCGTGCAGTCTGATAGCGTGATGGAAAAATTAAGAGCATTAGCTATTGAAGGTGGATATGAAAAGGAATTTGATGAGGCTAATGCTAAAACTAAGTGGTTGGGTAAACAAGTTTGTGCTAGAGGAGAGGCTGTTGGATATAGGCAATTTTTAGAAGGAAAAGAAAAATTATCTCCGCCTATAATTTATAAAGAACAACCCGATATGTCTTATCTTTATAATGTAGATTATCTTAGTGTTTGTGCAAATAGATTAAAATATCTAAAATGTACATTTACTCCTGATTGTGAGCTAAATATCATTAATTGTTACTATGCAGTTTTTGAAAATATAAAACAATTTCCGACTTCTTTTTCTTTAAACAGGTGTGATGCTGTGGAATTTAAGAATGTTGATTTTGAAGGGGTTGAAAATATAGATTTTAAAGAAGATAGTACAGTTTGGTTTATTGAAGCGAAAAATCTTCGTGATTTTGATTTTAGTAAAATTAATAAGCTTAAGTTACGTAAATGCAATTTAAAGAATTTTAGTAAATTAGAGTTTGAAAAAGCAAATCTTGTAGATTTATCTGAATCATATAATTTTCCTGAAGTATTAGATTTTTCTAATGTTGATAACGTGGATTTATCAGGGTGTGATTTGAAAGGTGTAAAAGAGATAAAATTTAAAGAAGGAAGTTATGTTGATATAGCAGGTGCTAAAAACTTTCCTGAAAATTTAGATTTATCTATGGTTGAAGATGTGGATTTTGAAAGTGCTGATTTTAGCGGTGTAAAACAATTAAAAGTAAAAAAGAAATGGAGAGATTTACGTCGTCTTGTAGGTTTTCCCGATGTTATAGATTGTGCCAATGATATTGAATATTTATCTGTCAATTTTGTTGATGCAGAAAAAATTACAAATTTTAATAATTGCCGATATATAGACCTTTATTTATCTGATTGTCGTAATATGCCGGAAGAAAATGATTTTTCTGAGTTTTTTAGGGTTCAATTACAACATACATATTTTAGCGATGATGTGCCTCAAGGGGATAATCCGATTAAAGAACGAGTGAAGATTAAGGCTAAACAACTTGAAATTAATGAATGTTACAAATTACCTAAAGTTTTAGATTTAAGTGAATGCGATGAAGTTGTTTTTAGAGACTGTTATTTTCAAGGTGATATAGTTATTAGCAAATGTAAAGAGCTTATCTTTAAAGAGGGGAGTGATGTTAGCTTTAGTGGGTGTAGGTTTTTACCGAAAGTTATAGATGTATCTATGTGTAATAGAGCGTTATTTTATTATTCAAATTTGGAAGGTGTAGAAGAAATTAGGTTTAAGGATTTTGCACAAGCAAAAAGTGCTGTTGAAGGATGTGAAGGTTTTAGGGGTAAAATATTGGTTGATGGAGAAACTATATCCCCAATGCTTTTACCTTGTAAAGTTGGTTTAGAATTCTAGAGTAAATATATTCGTAAAGAAGTTAGCGCTAGTGCCTCGAGATGTTGCTGTTCCCGATGCTTGGCATGATGCAAGCATTAATGTTATTAAAAATATAGCTAATAGTCTCATTAGAATCTCCTTATATTGAGTTTATATTATAAATTTTAAGAGTAAAAAAATGCTTAAATATATAAAGAGTGATGTTGTTTTTTGTGGATGAAGTGGGGGCGGGGGTTGTAATGTTTATATGAAATTGGCAAAATTGCTTCTCAGGTATTGCAGAAAAGAAATCATAACACTATATAAAATTAATCTGATGTAAGACTGTTTGTTTTAAACGTATTAATTGTAAGGAAGTATGTAATGAATCGTGCTAAAAGCCAAGATAATGTTGAAGTTGATGTTTTTGATAATGAAGATTTGAAGTTTGAAAATACAGAATATCCAGTACTCGCCCTTAGAGATATGGTGGTTTTTCCTGGTAATACAGCATCTTTATTTATTGGCAGAAGTATATCTTTAAAGGCGGCTAATGCTGCTTATCAGTATAATACGCCTTTGTTATTGCTTACTCAAAAAGAAGCAGATAAAGAGAATCCTGAAGAAAAAGATTTATATAATGTGGGAACTTTAGCCGTTATTAAACGTTATGTGGTTATGCCTGATGGTACTTTGAATTTAGCAGTTGAGGGAATTAGACGTGTTAAGGTTGAAAAACTTAATATGTTTAAAGAGTATTATACAGCGATGGTTGCTCCTTTTGATATTAAAGAAGATGGCGCAACTGCTGAAGAAATTAATGCGATGATGGCTATTGTGATTGAACAGTTGAAAAATCAATCTCTTAATATGTCGAAAATGCCTAAAGAGGATTGGTTTGCTTTGAATGCTCCAACAGATGTAAAACAAGTTTTGGTTGTGGTTAATGGTATGTTGGAAATGACTACTGCAGAAAAGCAAGCTTTATTAAATTGTGAGACTAGTAAAGAAATTTTGGAGAAGTTGATTTCTACACTTAATATGCAGAAAGTTAAAGTTGAGTTGGAATCTACTATTAAAGATAATGTTCGTAAGCAAATGGAGAAAAATCAAAAGGAATATTATCTTAATGAACAGATGAAAGCTATTCAAAAAGAGCTTAATGCAATTGAAACAGGCGAGCCTGATGAGTTTGAAACTTATAATAAAAAGATTAAGAATGCTAAAATGTCGAAAGAAGCTCAAGCAAAGGCTTTGCATGAGTTAAAGAAACTTAAAACGACAAGTTCTATGAGCCCAGAATCTGCAATTATTCGTAGCTATTTAGATTGGTTGGTTGATTTGCCTTGGCATAAGAAAACTTCAGCAATGCATGATTTGCAAAAAGCTATCGATATTTTAGATGAAGACCATTATGGTTTGACTAAAGTTAAAGAGCGTATTATCGAGTATTTGGCTGTGCAAGCAAGAGCAAAAAAGATGAAATCTCCAATTCTTTGTTTGGTTGGTGCTCCTGGTGTTGGTAAAACATCTCTTGGTCGTTCAATTGCTAGAGCAACAGGTCGTAAATTTGTTAGAGCATCGTTAGGTGGTATGCGTGATGAAGCAGAAATTAGAGGTCACCGTAGAACGTATGTTGGGGCAATGCCTGGTAAGATTATTCAAAGCATTAAAAAAGTTGGTGTTACTAACCCATTGTTTTTATTAGATGAAATTGACAAACTTGGTGCTGACTGGAGAGGTGACCCAAGTTCGGCATTGTTAGAGGTATTAGATCCTGAGCAGAATTCTACATTTAATGACCATTATTTGGATGTGGATTATGACTTGTCTAATGTTATGTTTGTTACTACTGCAAACTCTTTGAATATGCCTCGTCCTTTATTGGATAGAATGGAGATTATCCATATTGATGGTTATACTGAGCAAGAAAAAATAGAGATTTCTAAAAGACACTTAATGCCTAAAGTATTTAGTGAAAACTCTATTGAGCCTCATGAATTACAAATTACCGATGAAGCGATTAGGGATATTATACGTTATTATACATCAGAATCTGGTGTTCGTAACTTAGAGAGAGAGTTGGCAACTATTGCTCGTAAGTCTGCTAAGGATATTTTGTTGAGTAAAAAGAAAAAGTCTCACATTGTTGTTGATGAGAAGTCTTTAGAAAAATATCTTGGAGTTAAAAAATATCATTATGGTATTAAAGAAGAAAAGAATTTAGTAGGTGTTACAACTGGACTTGCATGGACTGAAGTTGGTGGCGATATGCTATTTATTGAGGCAGTTGATATGCCTGGTAAAGGTATTGTTAAACAAACTGGTAAGCTTGGTGATGTGATGAAAGAATCTATTGAAACAGCTTATTCTGTGGTTCGTTCACATGCACTTAGTTTGGGTATTAACCCTGAAGTATTTGATAAGACAGATATTCACGTTCACGTGCCAGAGGGAGCTATTCCAAAGGATGGGCCTTCTGCTGGTATTACTATGTATACAACTTTAGTTTCTGTACTGACAAAAATTGCTGTTCGTAATGATGTAGCAATGACTGGTGAAATTACATTACAAGGTAGAGTATTACCGATTGGTGGTTTGAAAGAAAAATTACTTTCTGCTATAAGAGGTGGTATTAAGACAGTAGTTATTCCTAAAGGTAATGAAAAAGATTTGGCTGATTTGCCAGATATTGTGAAGAAAAAGCTAAAAATTGTGTTGGCGGAAAATGTGAGTGAAGTTTTAAGCGTTGCGTTAGAGTGTCCAGTTAAGCCTTTGATGGAACATAAAACTTGTGAAGTGTCTGGACAACGAGCTGATGCTTAGTTTTATTTTTTAGCTAAAAGAAAACCTCCCTTGTTTGTTGGGGAGGTTTTTTTAAGTTTTAAATCTTAATTTGTTTAATGAGATTTCTAATAGACATAATAGAAGTTCAAATATTCCAATCATAATTATGCCTATTAGTACTAAGACTGCAGAAAATATTATAAATGGTATGGCTAAGCATACGGCGATTATAATAAGTGTAATCCAAAATGTGTTTATTAGAAAATCTTGCATAAAAATATATAAAATATTGATGAATAATTTTTCTATTTATTTTGTTGTTTAATTGTTAAATGTATGTTTGTCAATGATTTAAAAGTATAGAGTAGGGATTTTGTGCTTGACAGCAAGTGAGTATTTAGCTATATTGCGCTATTGAAAGGTATTTGATATGGCAAAGAAAGTTAAAAAATCAGATTTTATTGCTACTGGACAGATTGCAGTTAATCGTCGAGCTACGTTTGACTATGCAATTGAAGAAACTTTTGTTGCTGGTATTGAATTAAAAGGAACAGAAGTAAAATCTTTAAGATTGGGTAAGGCTAGTCTTACAGATACTTATGGCTCTATTGATAATGGAGAACTGTTTATTGAAAACCTTAAAATTGAAGAATATGCTAATAAAGGGTATGAAAAGCACGATGCTAATCGTAAGAAAAAGCTTCTTTTAACTAAGCACGAAATTAATAAAATTATTGGTGCTATGTCTAAAAAAGGGTATTCGCTTGTTGCTAAGCGTTTATTTTTTGATAATAAAGGTCGAGCTAAGCTAGAAGTGGGTATTGGTAAAGGTAAGAAGCTTTATGATAAGCGTGAAAGCATAAAAGAGCGTGAAGTTAGTCGCAAAATGCGTGAGTGGTAATTTTTTGTTTTTACATTATATTTTTTTTAGTTTTTGTACAAAAAATGCTTGATTTTGTATAATTGATATGTTATTCTCGCTTTGCAAAATGAATTATTGTACCCTTTTAGTATATTTATGCTTATTATCATGGGGCGCAACTCAGTTACTTTTTATTCTAAACAATACAAAAAGCGTTAGGTATAACGAGTTTTGTAAAGTTTTTCTATATATCAGGAATTTTTTATATTACATAATCAAAATTTTTTGAAAAATGAAAAATCTAGTAAGAAGAGTGGTGGGTGCGTTTGAACGTGCTTACTCGATGGTGATTATGGTACTTGGCATTGTGCTTGGTACTGTGCTGTACACCGGTTGTGCGGGAGAGACATTTGAAATGCCTGAATTGGAAGTTCCATCAGACACAGTAGAAGTTTTTATCGACCGTTTTATGGAGATGGAGAAAATCCTCAACATTACAACAGGTGTTAAAGATACTCTGGCAAAGAGTGAGGCTGAATTTATTCAGGATTCATACCTTAAAGATGAGCAACTTGAGATTAATCTCAACTTTAGCCCTGAGGCTTATGTTAATATCAGTTTGTCTGAGAAGAGAATTGAGGTTAAATCGTTTGATGAGCTTCCGGTTAAAGTGACCAAGTCGTATATTAAATCGCAAACACCGTTTGCTGAAGATAATATGCTTGGTAAGGATGTGGTTAAGGTATTTGAATTTTCTGATGGTCAGGTAGCTACTGTTTCTTTTGGAGAGCGTTATTATGCGATTATCAATGACGGAGACACCCTAGCTATTCCTCACACTCAAATCAATGATGTCGTATTTGTTGACCATGAGCTTGAGCTTTATGGTGAACAGACAGAGTTGGAAAAGCCGTATAAACTTCCACTTATTTTTAGTGTAGAGTCTTGTAATAAGGGGACTTCAAATGAAGATAAGTGTTATACGCTTGAGATGAAACCTTGGTATCTGAAAGTGATAACGATTGACCCTAGAGTTGTTCTTGATGTGGACTACGAAGGTGGTTATGTGGGATGTCCTTATGAAGAGTACCGTTTGACCGAAACAGTGACAACTAACAAAGGAACAGAGGTAAATGAATATAGTGTGCCAGTTTCTTTTGTGTTTAAAGCTCCAAATGAACGTGAACAGCCTTCTTTGGATAGTTTGTTTGCTGATAAATCTGTAGGTAAGCTCAATATGGAGCAGATTGCTGAGACAAAAACTGAGGATGGTTTTGTATTGACTACAAATACCGGAACTTATGTTTCAACTAATACTGGAAAGGAAAATAAAACTTCTGTTTCTAGTTCTGTTGTAATTACAGCTCAGTATCCTGTGAGATTTGAGAATGAAAATGGTAAGTTTGACATACCTGAACCAAAGATTTCTTTTGATGAATTGGGATTTGATTTGGAACTTGTATCTGAAGAAGAAACAAGCAAAAAGTTTAAGTCAACAAATTCTATCGTAGGAAAAATCGATAAATGTACATTAAATCCTATTGATGAGTTGGTTTACCTGATTGTACAGAAGGAAAAAGCTCCTGATGTTGTTAAGGTTGATTCTACTTATGTGGAGAAAGGTAGTGGTGATGAGTACATTATTGAGAAAGAAATTATTTGGAGTGATGGTAGTAAAGAAAAGTCTACTTACACCTACAATGGTCGTCATTCATTTAAGGCAGTTGAATTTGGAGAGAAGATTACGACTTCTTTGAATTGGGATGAGGAGGCACTTGAAAGTGTGTCCGAAACTACAGCTACTGATAAGGAGGCGTTTTCTGATGTAACTTGGTTTGAGGCGGTTTATACAACATCTACTCTTGAAGCTAAGGCTAGTAATGGAAACGAAAATGGTACTTTTGGATTTGTGAAAGAAGTACCTGTTGTTACTTTTGTTGATGGAGATATTACGATTGTTTTTGATAAGCGTGATTTTTCTGTTGATAACAGAGGAGCAGATGTTTCTACAACACCGAGGACTGTTATTAGAGATGCTATTACCTACAATGCGTATGAATATGATTATGTGTTGAAGGTAAGCTTTGATGGTGATAATGAGGTTGATGTTGTATCAGATGGTCTTTTGCTTGTTGATGCTGACGAGGTTGGTATGGCAGTGTATGACTATTCTCAGACTTGGAGTGGTAATACAATTACAGTAAAGGTTACTAAGACTATTCCTCATAGTCATAAAGATGATGAGGTTTTTGAATGGTCTAAGAGCTTTACTGTTGGTATGACTTCTATGGCTGATGGAAAGGTTTATGCTGATAATACTAATTTTAAGGCAACAGAAGCAAGTTCAGAAGATAGTTCTGTAAGTTATGATAATCATTGGACGGTTACTACTTATGAGCGTGATTTTATATATGAGGTTTCTAATGGCGTTGTAAAACGTGATGAGAATCTTAAGACAACTGTAACGGATGCTATTATTATCTTCGATAATGGAGAATTTAGCCATACGTTTGATGTTCGTTTTGATGTAGATTATGCTGAAAAGTTTGGTAATACTTACAAAGATGGTTATTATGATGTTACGCCACACAATCTAACGGTTACTGGTGTGATAGGTAGTGGAAAGAGCTTGTCTGTTTCTGGTAAAACAGATATTTATGTAAGACGTGCTCCTGAGGTTACTGGTCATAGCGAAAAGACTGTTGTTTATGATGATGGTACGGTTGATGCTTTTGTGACAATTACAAAAGATGACGGAACATCTACTACTTTTAAGGCGAGTGATGTCTTTGGAAAGAGATTTGCATTTAATTTTGCAAATACCACCGCAAAAGAGAAAGTTGTAAGTAATGTAAATCATACTGCATCAGGTAGTGTTGGAACAGCTGTTACGACAAAACATTCTAAGGGTGATTGGGTGGTTACGGAGTATCGTTATCCATATAATCATAAACTTAGCAACAGTGTAACAAGTGATGATGTGAACTCTGATTATGGATATAGCAATTTTGAATTTGTTTATAACGGTAATGGTTTGAGCAATGTAAAGATTCCTATGCCTACAGTAGAGATGAGCAATAAGTCGCTTAATATTACTGAAAATGGATTGTCAAATGGTTATTTCAATTATGACGCTAATGTAGTGGTTAATGGTTATGCTGAAGGTACAGAAGGTAGTTATTCAAAAGATTTAAGAATTACTCATATCTTGAAGATTGTGAATAATGAGCCAGAAGAACCACATTTTGGTAAACCACGTAATTTTATAGTTACGGCATCGTTTGATCCGACTTCTAAGGTAACGCGACGTGCGTTTGTGTTTAATTGGGAGGAAGGTGTGACATATGCTATTTGTGACTATGAAACTATGTTGCCTACAAGAAGTGACTTCTATTACAAGGAGGATACTTACAAAGATTACAACTCTGTATCTTATGTTAAATCTGGTAGTGGATGGTCGCCTATGCCAGCAAAAGCTGTTACAGAAGCAGATATGATTGCTTGGTATGATAGTAATGGAACTCTGTTACCAAGTATTACATATGGCGAGTGTATGTATTATGGCTGGAAAAATATTGTGAATGGTAAATATGCTCTTTATATTGATGGGTATAGTTATACTATTAACGGTTATGAAATCACAGTCACAGCTCCAAATGGTGAGACGGTTACATTCGATAGCCACTATGAGGTGAAGTAGTACGTTCTGACTTTGAATTAAGCCCCCAGTTTTGGGGGCTTTTTTGTTGACTATTCTATGGTTAAGCGAATTTGTTCTAATTCTTTTATTTTATCTCGACAAATCATTGCTTTTTCAAATTCTAAATTGCCAGCATATTCTTTCATTTCTTTGGTTAATCGTTTGATTTCTTTGTTTATGTCTTTGTAATCTGTTTTAGTCTTAGAAGGTGTCTTTTTATTTTCTTCCGCTTCGGTCATTGTTAGTAAAGTATTAGATATAGTCTTTTTGATTGTTTTTGGAGTTATGTTATGTGCAAGATTATATTCAAACTGTTTCTGACGACGACGATTTGTTTCGTCTAATGCATATTTTATAGAATCAGTTATTTTATCGGCATATAGTATAACTCGTCCTTCGGCATTACGGGCTGCACGACCAATTGTTTGGATTAATGAGCGTGTAGAACGTAAAAATCCTTCCTTATCTGCATCTAATATAGCAACAAGAGAACATTCAGGTATATCTAGACCTTCACGCAATAAGTTAATTCCAACTAGCACATCAAATACACCTTGTCTTAAATCCCTTATTATTTCTATACGTTCTATGGTATCTATATCTGAGTGCAAATAACGTACTTTAATGCCATTTTCGTGTAGATATTCAGTAAGCTGTTCTGCCATCTTTTTTGTAAGAGTAGTAACTAAGGCTCTTTCGCCTTTTTCTATTACCTTGCGACATTCTGCCATAAGGTCATCTACTTGATCTTCAACAGGTTTTACTACACAAATAGGGTCCATTAATCCAGTAGGGCGAATTACTTGTTCGGCAAATACTCCTTGTGATTGTTCAAGTTCCCAATCTCCAGGGGTGGCAGAAACAAATATAGTTGGTGCTCTGAATGTATCCCATTCTTCAAATTTTAACGGACGATTGTCTACGCATGACGGAAGACGGAAACCGTAATCAGCAAGAGTTGATTTGCGGTTGCGGTCACCTCGGTACATACCTCCGATTTGTGGAACAGAAATATGACTTTCATCTATAAATAATAATGCGTCTTTGGGAAAATATTCAAACAATGTTGGCGGTGGTTCTTCTGGTGCGCGTCCAGTTAAATAGCGAGAGTAATTCTCTATGCCTTTGCAGTGTCCCGTTGTTTCCATCATTTCTAAATCAAAGCGAGTACGTTGTTCTAATCTTTGAGCTTCAACGAGTTTATTTTGTGATTTTAGTTCATTTAAGCGAATTTCTAAATCTTCTCTGATATGCGTCATAGCTTGAGAGAGAGCAGGGCGAGGGGTTACGTAGTGATTGGCAGGATATACTGTTACAGCATCTAGGTCAGCTGTTTTTTTACCTGTTAAGACATCAAATTCAGTTATTTTTTCTACTTCATCACCAAAAAATGAAATACGCCAGCCTCTATCTTCATAGTGAGCAGGGAATATATCTAGAGTATCGCCTTTTACTCTAAATGTTGAGCGGACAAAATTTGCTTGATTGCGTTCATATTGTAATGAGGCTAAATTTTTATGTAGTTCTTTTTGTTCTATACAATTACCTTTTTGAATATGAAATGCCATAGATGAATATGATTCCATACTACCTAAACCGTAAATACATGAAACCGAAGCAACAATGATTACGTCTTTTTCTTCTAATACGTTACGTGTAGCACCGTGGCGCATACGGTCAATTTGTTCGTTGATAGCTGAATCTTTTTCTATGTATGTATCTGTTTTGGGGATATAAGCCTCTGGTTGGTAGTAGTCATAGTATGATACAAAATATTCAACGTGATTATTGGGAAAGAATTCTTTCATTTCCGCATATAATTGAGCGGCGAGGATTTTGTTTGGGGCCATTATCAGAGTTGGCTTTTTCATTTCTTCAATGATTTTTGCCATAGTAAAAGTTTTACCGCTTCCGGTAACGCCTAGTAAAACTTGATTTTTTAATCCGCTACGTAAGCCGTCGCATAATTGCTTTATTGCTTCTGGTTGGTCGCCAGAAGGCTCAAATGGACTTACTACTTGAAATTCTTTACTCATAAAAATTATATAATCTTTTTTTTGAGACAAAGTCAATATGAAATGTAAAAAAGAAAGGTGAATATGCTGATATTGTGCTTTACTTTTATATTCTATTGTTTTATTTTTTAGAGTAATATTGTATAAGTTATTTATAATTTTTGGAGTTTGATTAAGAAAATGAAGGCAAGAACACGTTTTGCACCAAGCCCTACCGGTTATATGCATATTGGTAATTTAAGAACAGCTTTGTATGAATATTTGATTGCAAAAGCTAATGGTGGTAGTTTTGTGTTAAGAATTGAAGATACTGACCAAAAAAGATATGTAGAAGGGGCTACCGATATTATCTATAATACATTAAAAACAGTGGGTATGAATTGGGATGAAGGTCCTGATATCGGTGGTAATTATGGTCCATACGTGCAATCTGAACGTTTGCCTTTGTATCAGGAATATGCTCATAAATTAGTTGAACTTGGTGGCGCACATTATTGTTTTTGCTCAAAAGATGAGGCTGATGAACAAAAAGATGAAGAGGCTAATGTTAAGTTTATTGACCCTTGTAAAAATATTTCTTTAGAAGATGCTAAAAAAAGAGTAGCTAATGGAGAGCCTTTTGTTATTCGTCAAACAATTAATAAAAAAGGTAAATCTACTTTTAATGATGTTGTGTATGGAGAGATTGAAATTGATTATGATGAGTTAGATGAGGGTGTGTTGCTTAAATCTGACGGTTTTCCTACATATAACTTTGCTAATGTTGTTGATGACCATTTGATGGAGATTACTCATGTTGTTCGTGGTAATGAGTATATTTCATCAACTCCAAAGTATAATTTGATATATGAAGCTTTTGGTTGGGAACCTCCAATTTATGTGCATGTGGCACAAGTGATGAAAGATGCTCATCATAAACTTTCTAAGAGAAATGGTGATGCTTCTTTCCAAGATTTGGTTGCAAAGGGATATTTGCCTGAAGCTATTTTGAACTATATTGCGCTTTTAGGTTGGAACCCAGGTACTGAGCAAGAAATCTTTTCTTTGAAAGAATTAGAAGATGTTTTTGATGAAAAGAGATTAAATAAATCTCCGGCTATTTTTGATATTACAAAGCTTAAATGGATGAATGGTTGTTATATTAGAGCATTGAGCTTTGAAGATTTTCATAAACTTGCAAGTGTTGAATATGATACGTTTTTAACTCGTGAAGTTAATAGAGAAGAGCTTTCTAAAGTTTTGCAACCTAGAATCGAGACATTAAAAGATATTAAAGATGTGGCGATGTTTGTAGAAACTATGCCAGAATATAGCGAAGATTTGTTTGTTAATAAAAAGATGAAAACAGATGTTGAAATTGCTAAAAAAGCTTTAGCTTTGGTATATCCTGTGTTAGAAAATTTGGATATTTGGACAAATGAGAGTTTGTTTGAAGCTATGAAACAAGTTGCTGTTGATAATGAAATGAAAAATGGACAGATTTTATATCCTGTGCGTATTGCTTTGACAGGATTGGAGACAACTCCTGGTGGCGCAAGTGAAATTGCATCTGTTTTGGGTAAAAATGAAACATTGAGAAGACTTAAATTGGCTATGTAGGGTTATTATTTATGGAATTTAAGAAGAAAATTCGTCATATTATTAAAGAGTTAGGTAAAAAGCCTTTTGTTTACGAATTGGCGGGTAGTGTTGCGTATATTTATGCGTGGATAATTGGCAAAACTTCTTCTTTTGAACTTGAAGGTCAAGAGGAGTTTGAAAAGCTTATTGAGGATAATGATGGAGGTATTTTTATAGCATGGCATGGTCGGTTATTGATTTTACCTTTCTTTTGGCGTAACACTCGTACAATGAAAGCTCTTGTTTCTCCGCATCAAGATGGTCGTATTATCGCAAAAGTTTTGAGAAAGTTTAATATTGGCACTATTGATGGTAGTTCTGATAGGCAGGCTTTAGGTGCGGCGCTAGAAATTAAACATGAGTTAGAAAAAGGTACAGTTGTGGCGCTTATTCCTGATGGTCCTAAAGGTCCTAGTATGAGATTAAATAAGAGTGTTATTTATTTTGCGCAAAAATCTGGTAAGCCAATTATGGGATTTGCGTATAGTGTAAATAAATCATACATTGCTGGTAGTTGGGATTCTATGATGGTTCCTTATCCTTTTTGTAAAGGTAAAGTTAGGGGGACTAAGCCTTTATTTGTGCCTAAAGATATTACTCCAGAACAAGCAGAGGATTTGCGCAAGCAGTTTGAAGACGAATTAAATGCACTTACTTTGGGACTTGATAGGGAGTTTAATGTAAAAGAAATTTTACCTGGTACAGAAAAGTATGTTAGAAAGAAAATAAGAGGAAAATAGTATGTTGATTAATATTTATAAAATTATTATGACATTGGTTTTTCCAATACTTAAAGTTACGTATATTAAAAAAAGACAACGTCGAGGAAAAGAGCATCCACTTCGTTTTAATGAACGTATTGGAATTTATAAAAAGAAAAGACCTGAAGGAAAACTCTATTGGTTTCATGGGGCATCTGTTGGTGAATCTGTGTCTATGCTTCCTTTGATTGATAGATTGCTTAAGGAAGATGAAAATTTATCTATTATGGTGACAACTGGTACTGTAACTTCGGCTGAAATTATGGAAAAAAGATTGCCTGAAAGAGCTTTTCATCAGTTTATACCTTTTGATGTGCCTAGTTATGTTAAAAACATGATTAATCATTTTAATCCTGATGCAGTGTTATGGTTTGAATCTGAGCTATGGCCTTCGTTTTTAACAGAAATTAAAAAGAAAAATATTCCTTTTATTTTGGTAAATGGAAGAATCTCTGACAAATCTTATAAGAATTGGAAAAAGTTTAAATTTCTTTCTAAAGAGCTATTGTCTTGTTTTAGTTTGTGTTTGGGACAATCTGAGCAAGATAAAAATAGATTAAAGTTTTTGGGGGCAAAAAAAGTTGATTGTGTGGGTAATCTTAAATATGCAGGTATGCCTTTAGATGTAGATAAAGCAAAACTTGAGGAGTTAAAAGAAAAAGTTAAAAATAGGAGAGTTTTGGTTTTGAGTTCTACTCATAATAATGAAGAAGAGCAGTTTGCAGACCATTTAAGACATCTTCAAGACTTCGTTTCTAACGTATTGATTATTGTTGCTCCTCGTCATCCTGAACGCGGTATTGAAGTAACTAATATGTTTAGACGTAAAGGGTATAATGTTGCTCAACGCTCTAAAAATGAAGAGATATCTGATGAAATTGAGATTTATGTTGCTGATACTATTGGCGAAATGGGATTGTGGTATGGTGTTGGCGAAATAAGTTTTATTGGCGGTTCGCTGATTAATCGTGGAGGTCAAAACTTTAATGAGCCAGCAAGATGTAGAAATGCGGTTATTGTTGGTAAATTTATGAATAATTTTAGCGATATGATTAATCGTGCTAAAATTCATCATGCAGTATGGCAATTTGCGTCAGCTCCAGATGTATTGGATGATGCTATAACTTTGTTTAGTGAAGATGAGTTATTAAAAGAACGTCAGAATAATGCTTATGAATGGACTGTTATAGAAAATAAGGTTCTTGACGGTATTAGTTCAATTTTGAGTAAGGAACTTAGAAAATGATAGCACCAAGTTTTTGGAAGCATAAAGGAGTTATATCAACAATTTTACTTCCATTTTCTTGGTTGTATGGTGCTATTGTGCAGTTTAGATTGAAAAAAATAGGTTATAAGTCTAAGGTAAAAGTTATTTGTGTGGGTAATGTTACAGCAGGCGGGGTTGGTAAGACCCCTGTGTGTATGGCTTTGGCTGAAAAATATATTAAAGAAGGCAAAAAAGTTTGTTTTTTGACACGTGGATATAAAGGTAAGCTAAAGAATATAGTGGTAGATTTAGAAAAACATTCGGCTATTGATACAGGAGATGAGGCGAGATTGTTAGCAAGTGTTACAACAACAATTATTTCTCCTGATAGAGCTAATGGAGCTAAAATAGCTGAAGAGTTGGGGATGGATGTTATCATTATGGATGATGGTTTTCAGAATCCTAGTCTTTTAAAAGATGAATGTGTGATTGTATTTGATGGTAAAGTTGGTATTGGTAATGAAAGGGTTTTACCAGCTGGACCTTTGAGAGAAACACTTGAAAATGGTCAGAAACGTGCGAGTTATGCCATTATTATGGGAGATGATGTGACCAAATTGGCTGATAAAATATCAATTCCTGTTTATTATGGCAAGATTGAGCCTGAGCATTTAGATATTGAAGGGGCTAGAGTTTTGGCGTTTGCTGGTATTGGTAGGCCATCAAAATTTTATGATACTCTTGTTGAATTGGGATATGATGTTGTAGAAACACAAGATTTTGCAGATCATTATGCTTATACAAAAGAAGATATTGATGAGTTAAAAGCAAAGGCTAAGGCAAAAGATTTGTTGCTTATTACTACAGAAAAAGATTTTGTTAAATTTAATGACGAGATGAAAAAAGATATTTATTGCTTAAAAATTAAGGCAAAATGGTAGTTTTATTCTAGAAAAGATTTGATGCGTTTTGAGAAGATGATGTCGTCTTCTGTTATTGTACGTTTGATGTACATATCTGTTTTTTTGCGAGTACGAGAGAGGGCTACATATAGTTGACCATGAGCAAAAGCGCCTCTGTCTATATCTATAATTACTCGGTCTAGTGTTTTTCCTTGGGCTTTGTGTATGGTTAGTGCATAACCAAGTTGTAGTGGGTATTGGATAAATGAGCCTGTTTCTTTTTCAGTTATGTCTCCAGTAATTTCGTCAATGTCATAAGAAAAAGATTTCCATTCTTCGCGATATACGGTGATAAATTTGTTATCTTGTAAGCACCTTACTACAATATATCTATCAGCAAGTTTTTCAACAATGCCGGATGTGCCGTTTATATAATCAGGGTAATTGTTTTTGTTAAATACAACTAATGCACCTTCTTTGAGAGTTAGAGTTTTAGGCGAGGGGGTATCTTGCATTTTTTCAAAAGTACCATTGAATTGTGCTTCATAGCTTTGTTGGTTTGTGGTTAATTCATTTAGTCTTCTGTGATTTATGCTATCTGCTACTTGACGATATGGAGTTATGGTTATAGCTGTTTTTATAAAATCTTCAGGATATACTTCAGGTTTGTTGAAGTAAGATATTGTTTCTGGGATGTTTTCGTCTTTTCTTAGGTTTTGTAAGTAGTCTAATAAGTTTTTATCATTTTGGCGATATACTTCAGTTAGTTCTATTTTTTCGAATCCGCCTTTTAAGTAAGATTTAGCATCAAAAAAGTATGGTTCTGTTGTACCATATTCTTGCTTAAATATTTGTGCGACGTCATGTTTAATAATTGGGGGAAGTTGGCATAAATCTCCGATTAAGATTATTTGTATACCACCAAATGTGGTTAGATTGCCCTTTGCTTGACAGCATAGAGCTTCAATAGCATCTAGGATATCTGGACGCAACATTGAAACTTCATCAATGATTAGGATGTCTGTTTTTTTTAGGATGGATTTTAATTTTCTGCGTTTGGTTACGAGGATATCTTTTATTACAATAAAATCAGATATTGGGAGGGTAAACATTGAGTGAATAGTTGCACCTTCAATATTTAAGGCGGCAATTGCAGTGGGGGCAACAAGTCGAATCCTTTTTTTAGAGTGTTTTTTTAAGTATTTTATAAATGTAGATTTACCAGTACCAGCTTGTCCTTGTATGAAAAAGTTTTGATGGGAGTGTTCTATTCTATCAAATAATTTACGTTGTACTAGATTTAGGTTATCTATGTCTTTTACTGCTTTAGAAATTGATTTTAGAGCATTTATTTCTGTAGACTCGGTTATTATCTCAGCATTTGCTGAGCCTATTCCGTAATCTGCAGTTGTTTTAATCAATCCTGACATAGTTTTCCCATTAAGTTCTTCTTTTGTTCTATTTTATAATAGGTTTATGAATTGTCAAGCTCATTAAAGTAGATTATTAGATAATTTTGTTGAATAATCTTTTCCAGCGGATAGATGTTAACCAACTTATTGGATTGTACCATTTGCCAGAGTCATCAATAGAGAAGAATAAGAAGCGAGCTTTACCTTCAATATTTTCAAATGGAACAATGCCTACATCTTTTCTAGAATCGTTTGAATTATCGCGATTGTCTCCCATCATAAAGTAATACCCTTCTGGTATTGCAAATTTAGGCGTATTGTCTACAACGGGAACATTATCACTATGTTCTAAGATTTGATGTTTGTGTCCATTGGGGAAAGTTTCTGTATATTCTGTTAGTGACATTGGTAGTATAACATATTCATCTATGATGTATTTTCCTTTTTCTGTTCTTTCTACAGCTTTGTCATTGATATATAGTATGCCGTTCTTAACTTGAACAGTATCTCCAGGTAAACCGATAACACGTTTGATGTAATCTGTTTTATTATCTCCAGGGTATTTAAATACGACAACATCCCCACGTTTAGGTAAGTCTGCCCAAATTCTACCTTTGAAAGTAGGGAAACTTAGTGGAAAAGAGTGTCTAGAATAGCCATAAGTGTATTTTGATACAAATAGAAAATCTCCAACTTCTAATGTTGGGTACATAGAACCAGATGGAATCTTGAAAGGTTCAAACCAAAATGTGCGTATGGTCATAGCAATTAGTATTGCGTATATTACGGTTTTGATTGTTTCTGATAATGATTCCTCTTTTTTGTTGTCTATCTTTTCCATTTTATCCACTCATATATAAATTACTAAATCGTTGTGAGAATAGGGGAAATATGATTATTTGCAAGTAAATAGTATAATCTATTCGCTATTTTTTTTGAGGTTATAAAATATTTTGTATTTTTTTGAAAAAAGTGCTTGACGTTTGAAAAAAACTGTCTTATGTTACGTTTCGTTGCTGATGAGCAATGGTGTGGAAGCGTGGCAGAGCTGGTTTAATGCACCTGACTTGAAATCAGACGTAGGCGCGAGTCTACCCGGGGTTCGAATCCCTGCGCTTCCGCCAGTTAAGAGAGTTGTTTTAGAAATAAAACAACTCTTTTTTTTGTTTAAATGGGTAAATTTGTGAACTAATTCGCAAATGGAAGCATCTCTTCGTCGCGTCACGTACTTCTATGTACGCTCGTGCTCCTCGGAGGACATTTACGATTATTTCGCAAAATTTATCATATTTAAGATGAGGAACAGTGTGAACTAATTCGCAAATAAAAAAAAACCGACAGCATAGAAGCTGTCGGCGTAAAGGTACGATGAAGGGATTAGATATCAAAGTTGTTGATATCGAAGTTATCGATAGGGATAACTGTTTCTTCTCCTTCAAAGAATGTGATGTTCACTTTAGAACCAACCTTAGAGTACTTAAGCTCATTGAAACTCATTACATTTGCGGTGAACTCAAAGCCAGGCTTTTCGTTAAGCAGGATGTAATAAGTATCTCCAACGAGAACAATATCTCTAATAGTTGCGGTTATGGTTTGTGAAGAAACATTACTTTCAAGAATGTTATCTGCTACCTTGTTATTAGCAAGAGCGGCAAAATAGTTCTTTACGGCGATGTTTTTCGACTTATCATAACCAACAACAGATCGCTGGTTCGAAGCGACGAAGCAATATCCCTGGATGTTTCCGTAGCTATCTTTATAGGTCATAAAATAGGTAGGAATTCCTCTAACATTGTAGAGAACCGGGAAGGTTGCTGTGTAGCCTGCTGCAGCTGGAGCGCTCTGTCCGTTAGCTATTCTCATGGCTTCTGTTTCGTTGAAACCACCGTCTTCTACTTTGTAGTAAGTAGCTTTCTTGGTGCGTGTATCAACAAGCATAAAACCACAAGTTGCCTCGCTAGATACTCGTGCTGGTTGCATACCAGTGTACCAGTAGCAGTTGCCTTGGCTGTAGACAAGTGTCATTCCAGGGGTTGGTGTGATAACACCTTCCTTCTTTCCAAAGGCAGAAGAATTTAGCCAACCGAGCTGAAGCTTTCCCCAATCGGAAATCATCTCAGTGATGAATAGTTCAGGCTGAATTCTATCAATCCACTCTGGAGCATCTTCTACACTATAGGTATTGATTTCTCCAGTCTGTGCATCGACAGTGATAACCTCATCAACTTCTTCACCACCAAAACCGATTTTCTGATCGTAGGCAGAAAGTACCCAATATGGACGACCGTTGTTGTCAATTTCAAAACTATGGTCGTTCAATCCGCGATTGACATAACCATTAATTCTGATATGACGCTCAATGTCGTACTTAAATGGAGCACTTTCAATATACTTCAGAGCAATGTCTTCGCCGTTTACCTTGGTAACTATGTAGCGTTTTTCGCTGTTTGTAGCGTCAACAATAACGTAGCCAGGTGTGGTTTGGTTGGTGTACCAACGATAGAAGCTATCGTGCTCGAGAGGTGCAACCCAGATTGGGTGATTCTCAAACTCGAGTACTTTACCATCATTGATAGTAAACTTTCCAGTGAAGTTCTGGATTGTCATGTTACCAACGTCAACCTTTGAGGCGATGTCTCCAAGGACGTCGTTTGCCACCTTTTGAGCGAGCTGCTGATCAACTGTAATCATCTTCTCAACATCGATTGCGACGATGTCGTCTCTGAATGATGATACATCTACAGTAGTTACCTCAATACGGTTTGCATACTCCTCTGCATTAGCTATGCGAGTTGTCTGACAAAACGCAACGATTGGTGCGATGAGGGTGATGACTACAGGGGTTAATCTGAACCAGTCAAATGCTTTTGGGTAATCATCGTCGTTGTTTGTTATAAAGGCGATAAATCCAAACAATGAAACAATGAAAGTTTCAATCCAGACACCTTCGAATCCCCACCACTGGAGAGTAGGCATGCCGAAGTAGTTGATGATGCCTACGAGGAGGAACATCAAGATTGAAAGGATACCCCAACGGAGCATAGAACCTTTTCTGCTAAAGCTCACGAGTGAGAACAGTACAGCCTGCGCAAGGCTGAGGAGTAAATAATTTGCCATAATATTTATTGTTTTAATAGTTAATAATTTCTTGTTAGGATTTTAGAATACCATGTTTTGGGGATTTTGTCAATATGGGTTTTATAATAAAAATATGTGTTTGATTATGTGGTTTTGAACTTGCAAAAGTGAGATTTGTTTGGTTTAATGACGTTATTGATAAAGATTTTTGGAGGCTTAAATGTCTAAAGTTGTGATTTTAATGATGGACTCGTTTGGAGTTGGTGGAGCAAAAGATGCTTATAAATTTGATGACGAAGGGGCTAATACCTTTTTGCATATTGCACAAAATTATGAGGGTTTTAGTGTTCCAAACTTGGAAAAACTCGGTTTGAATAAAATTGTAGAAATGGCTTCGGGGGTAAAAGCACCATTATGTGAAGGAAAATCTCTGTTAGATGTTGAAGCTAAATATGGATGTATGGAAGAAAAATCTGCGGGAAAAGATACTATTTCAGGTCACTGGGAGATGGCCGGTGTGCCTGTGTTGGAAGATTTTGGGCATTTTAAGTTGGATTACCCGTCTTTTCCTGATGATTTGGTGGATAGAATTTGTAAAAGAGCAGGGATTGAAGGTATTTTGGGGAATAAAGCTGCTTCAGGTACAGTGATTATTCAAGAACTAGGAGAGGAGCATATTAAAACCGGTAAGCCGATTTTTTATACATCAGCCGATAGTAATTTACAAATTGCTTGTCATGAAGAGTATTTTGGTTTGGATAGGCTTTATAAATTATGTGAAATAGCTTTTGAAGAGGTTAAGCCTTATAATATCGGTAGAATAATTGCACGTCCGTTTGTGGGAGAAAAAGCAGGGGAGTTTGTGAGAACAAAGAATAGGCATGATTATGCAATTTCTCCTTTTGCTCCTACAGTTTTGGATAAGGCAAAAAAGGCGGGGCTTGAAGTGGTTGCCATTGGCAAGATTAGTGATATTTATGCAGGTTCTGGTGTGACTAAAAAGGTTATGGCAAGTGGTTTGGAAGAGCTTTGGGATAAGACTTTAGAAGAAGTTAAAAACTTTAACGGTAAAGGAATTGTGTTTACTAACTTTGTTGATTTTGATATGAGTTGGGGGCATAGACGTGATGTTAAAGGATATGCTGAAGGTTTAATGTATTTTGATAAACGTTTGCCTGAAATTGTGAAATATCTTGATGATGATGATATTGTTATCATTACTGCAGACCACGGTTGTGACCCGACTTATAAAGGGACTGACCATACAAGAGAAAGAGTGCCAGTTATTTTGTTTGGTAAAAATATTAAGGAAGAAAATATCGGGGTTAGAAAGACTTTTTCTGATATTGCTCAAACAGTGGCTGAGTATCTTGGTGTTGAAAAATTTGATAGTGGAGAGGCTTTTTAAGGTATTGTTTTAGGTAAAGGAAAACCGCCTATTTTGTAGGCGGTTTTTTGTGGTAGCTTTTATTTATATTGTGCTTTTGTATTTTGTATGTTTTTTTACTAGTTCACGAATTTTTTCTACATCTTCTTTAGTCATAGCGTATAAAGGTATAGAAAATGGTGTGTATAGATTATTTTTGCATAGTTTTTGCATAAATGTTAGATTGTATTTTGCATCTTTTCTAACAATTAATCTAATGATTGAACGAGGAGAATAAGAGTTTGTTCTTAGTTCTTCTGCAACTTCTACATCTTGCCATAATAAAGGCTCATTATGGTCAATTTTGATTGATTTGTTAGTTACTACGGCTAATTTTTGAGGGAATAGTAATACATATAATGAGGAGATAAGTGCTAGTAAGCACAAAACTAGAGTAATGAATAATCCCCATTTTATGCAACAACAAGATAATAGTCCTTTTTGAGCTAAGCAATCTGTTGAACTTGCTACAAATAATGTTATTACTGAATATAATAGAGTTAATTGTGATAATTTATTTTTATCATAATAAAACTCAATGGGTTTATTAGGATGTAGAGCTTCTTTTATTGTATTTTTGATGCGTGAAACAGTACGTTTTGCAGTAGTTTTGGCAGTTGCAGTTTTAGTAGCTGAAGCTTTTATTTTTGTTGCTTTTTTAGAGGCTTCTTTTTTTGCTTTTTCTTTCTTTTTTTGTTTTTCAACGGTTTGGATAGCAGTAGATAAAGTGTGCTCAACTATTTTTTTAGGAGCTTCTTTTACTTTTTTTACGGCATTTTTAGCTTTTGTTACTTTTGGGGCAGGTGTTTTAGTCATATCTAGTCCTCTAATAAAATTAAGTTTATCGTTAGTATAAATACAAATAGTTAAGGTGAAGTTAAGGTGTGAAATTTTTATTGACAACTTTGTCTAAAACTGATATTTTATACTTCGAATTTGTATAGATATGTAAAATTTTAAATATAATTATTATGAAACTGCGTTTTTATTTTAACCTTTTTAAAAAGTCGATTTTGTACTTCGTGCTTACTATTATGCTTTTTGTATGGGGCTTTAGCCTTGAAAGTGCATTTTGGAGAATCGTTTTATTCGTCTTAGGTACTTTTTTATTCAACTATTCGTATATGCTGTTTGAAATCAATCGTGCAATTATAGCGTATCATAATGATGAAGATTTTAAGGTCGGATTTACGAATAGAGTTGGATTTGGCAGGCTTTGCTTACATTTGGGTATAATACTGACAATTTTTATTTTGATTGCAGTATTTTTTGAAAGCATTAGAATGCAATCTATATTTTTTGCATTGTTAGTGATTTTAGCGCTCAGTATAATAGCGGGATTACGTAGTACTGATATTCGTCTTGAAAAAGGATTTAACCTGTTTCTTAAAGAACAGGAAGAATTGAAGAAAAAAAATGAAGAGTCTCAGGAATAGAGACTCTTTTTTTATTGACAGACGAAGGATAGTGTTTTATTGAATGGGGTGTTAAATTAAGTATATGTCTAAAAAATATTATTATGACGAAGAAAAAAATTGAAAGTGAAAAAGTGTGGTTTATTGTTGGCATGATATTTTTTGCTGCAACATTTCCACTATGTAGTTGGATGAGTGTTTTATCCTGCTTTTTAGGTTATATCTCTACTTTGATTGCCTATTACATCGCACAGAAGAAAAACTACGAAACATTTTATGAACTATACAAGAAGTTGGGTGTAAAATGGAGAGGTGGTTTTACTGAAATGTGGAATATGAAGAAGGTGTATATTGTTGGAATAAGCATATTCTTTGTATCGTTTGTATTGGCATTTGTTGTTAACAAATTCTCCTTAATCGGACTGTTTTTAACAATTGCTTCGAGTGATGTATGGATAGTTTTTGTACTGTCTGGGTATAGAGCGGTAGATGTTTATCTGAGAAAAAAGTATGAGAAAATGTTTGACAAAGAGTAACTGTTAATTAGGGGTTTCTGTTGAAATCCCTTTTTTTGTGGATTGTTGTGGAGAATGGAAGAGGGTTGTTGACAGTTGTTTGGAGGAGAAGTAAAAAATAGCCATTAATGTAACTTTTATTAAAGGAGATGATGAAAAATGGCTGTTTCTAAGGCTGTGGCTGTACTTTTAGATGAATATAAACGTTTTTCTGACGTTAAGATGAATGATTTGTTTGATAAAGAAGCTAATCGTGCAGAAAAATATACTATCGAATTTGAAAATTTGGTTTTTGATTACTCTAAAAATAGATTTGATGATAAAGTTATGGATGCTCTTTTGGAGTTGGCTAAAGAACATAATCTAAAAGAACGTATTGAAGATATGTTTAGTGGTAAGAAAATTAACGTTACGGAAAATAGAGCCGTTTTGCATACTGCATTGCGTAATTTTTCTGGTAATCCTGTTTTTGTTGATGGACAAGATGTTATGCCTGAGATTTTACGTGTTCAAGCTAAGATGAAAGAGTTTTCTGATGCTGTTAGAAATGGTAGTTTTAAAGGCTTTACTGGTAAAAAATTGAA
Organism: Alphaproteobacteria bacterium; assembly: GCA_045578445.1. Lineage (GTDB taxonomy): Bacteria > Pseudomonadota > Alphaproteobacteria > RF32 > CAG-239 > CAG-267. The sequence continues at coordinate 14,665 of JAZNKG010000058.1, read as the reverse complement.
AAATATTGTTAATATTGGTATTGGCGGTTCTGACTTAGGCCCTTATATGGTGGCACAAGCTCTTAGAAAATATTGGGCAGAAGGTATTGAATGTCACTTTATTTCTAATATTGACGGTACGGGATGTGCAGAAGTATTGAATAAAGTTAATCCAGAAGAGACTTTGTTTATTGTTGCTTCTAAGACATTTACTACAATTGAAACTTTGACTAATGCTCGTACTTGTAGAGAGTGGTTGGTTAAGGCTTTGGGCGAAAAAGCAGTGGCAAACCACTTTGTTGCGCTTTCTACCAATGCTAAAGCAGTAGCTGAGTTTGGTATTGATACAAACAATATGTTTGAGTTTTGGGATTTTGTTGGTGGTAGATATTCTTTATGGTCTGCTATTGGTTTATCAGTTGCTATTGCAGTTGGTTTTGAGAACTTCAAAGAGCTTCTTAAAGGTGCAGAAGCTATGGATAAGCACTTTCGTAATACTCCATTAGAGAAGAATATTCCTGTGATTATGGCGCTACTTGGTATTTGGTATAATGATTATTATAATATCCACCGCTATTGCGTGATACCTTATGACCAATATATGAAGTATTTGCCATCTTATTTGCAACAGCTTGATATGGAAAGTAATGGTAAGTCTGTTAGATTGGATAATAAGAAAATTACAGACTATGCAACTGGTCCTGCAATATTTGGTGGGGCTGGAACTGATGTTCAACACTCTTTCTTCCAACTATTGCACCAAGGTACTGAGCCTGTTCCTGTAGACTTTATTATTCCTGCTGTTTCTCATAATGAGTGCGGTCAACATCATAAGATTTTGTTAGCTAATGTTTTGGCGCAAGCAGAAGCTTTGATGAGAGGTAAATCTGTTGATGAAGTTGTAGAAGAATTAAAGGCACAAGGCAAAGATGAAGCTACAATTGAAAAATTGAAACTTAATAAGAGTTTTGACGGTAACAGACCTTCTAATATGTTTGTGATTGATAAGATGACTCCTTATACATTGGGTATGTTGATTGCTATGTATGAGCATAAAGTTTATACTCAAGGTGTGATTTGGGAAATTGATTCATTTGACCAATGGGGTGTTGAATTGGGCAAACAATTAGCATTGAAGATTTTGCCAGAGTTGGAAAACGGTATTAGTGCTAAACATGATAGCTCAACAAATGCTTTGATTGAAAAAATCAGAAAATTAAGAGCTAATATATAATTTTAAGGAGGAGGAGAAAGATATGTTTAGTAAGATGATTTATGCTCCATTTGTTGGAATTAAACCTGTTGAAGAATTTGCGGGACGTGTGGTTGCACCGCCTTATGATGTATTGAGTTCTTATGAAGCAAAAGTTAAGGCGAAAGGAAATCCATATAGTTTTTTACATATTTCTAAAGCAGAGATTGACCTTGATGAGGGGATTTCTTGTTATGATGATAAAGTATATGAAAAAGCTAGAGATAATTTTAATGTATTACTTGAAAATAATGTTATAACTTATTCTAATAAGCCTTGTTTTTATGTTTATCAAATGATAATGGGGGAGCATAAACAGACAGGATTTGCTGTTGGAGCTTCTATTAAAGCTTACGATGAGGGGAGAATTAAGCGTCATGAACTTACTCGTGTGGTTAAGGAAAATGATAGGGTAAGACAGATTAGAACTGTTGGAGCGCAAACGGGTCCAGTTTTATTAATTAATAAGGTTATTCCAGAAATAAAAGAGTTTTTGAAAAAGGTTGAGTGTGAGAGAAAACCATTGTTTTCTGTGATTGGAGATTATGATGTGCGTCATACGGTTTGGGAAATTAGTGATGATGCAGAAATAGAGTTTATTGCTAAAGCATTTAACGAACAGAATGAGGCTTATATTGCTGACGGTCATCATAGGTCTGCTGCTGCTACAAGACTAGCTAAGGAAGATGGTAATGTTGAGAATGGGCGCTTTTTAGCTATGGCTTTCTTTGAAGATGAAATGAAGATATGGGACTATAATAGGGTAGTTTTTGACCTTAATGGTAATTCTATTGATGAGTTTATGAATAAAGTTGAAGATGAAGGCTTTGAGCTAAAAGAGGTGGAATATCATAAGCCTAATTGTAAAGGGCAATTTATGATGTATATTAATCATAAATGGTTTGAGATGAATTATATTGGTAATGCTATTGGCGATGACCCTGTGTCTAAGCTTGATGTAAGTGTGTTGAGTGATAAAGTTTTAGACAAGATTTTGGGAATTGCTGATTTACGTAATTCGGAACGTATTGATTTTGTAGGTGGTATTAGAGGAGAGAAAGAAGTAGAGCGTATGGTTGATGAGGCTAGTGGTCGTGTCGGGTTTATGCTTTATCCTACTGGAGTTGATGAGTTATTGGCTGTGGCTGATATGAAAATGTTAATGCCTCCAAAAAGTACGTGGTTTGAACCAAAACTTGCTGACGGACTGCTTAGTCTTGCAATATAAATAATGTATAAGGGCGCTGATTTGGCGCTCTTTTTTTGTTTACTTTAAAATAAATTGTGATATTCATTATTTAATAATAAGAATAAAAAGGTTTGTTTAATGAATTCTAATTTCGTAAAAATAGAAAACTCTACTTTGGGTCCTATTGAAATTGATACTATATTGAAAAAAGAGAGAAATGCAACTGGGGGAATTTCTCCATTATTTGCGTATGAGATTTTGAAAAAGACTAATCATTATGCTAATTTGAAGTTTATATTAAAAGAGATTAATAAAGCACCTGATGAAGAAAAGTTTTTATATAAATCTTTTGTGCTTGGGGCTATCGAACAGCGCGCTCATGCAAAATCTGTATATGAAGGGTTGCGTAATTTGGCTGTTGAGGGTGGCTATTTAGATGAATTTACGCATGCTGACCGTTGGAGAAAGGTTTATTTTCCTAAGAGTTGTAAAGTTTTTTATCCTAGTTATGTTTCAGGTAAGATATTAACTGAGCCTGATAAGAATTATGATACTATATTTATTGTACAAAATGAAGATGATATTATAGATTATAATAATCCATTAAGTAATAATCATTTGAAATTTAGAGAATTGATGTTGAGTAAAGATGAAGTTTTGCCTCAGTATGTTAGTATAGAAGGATTTCATGAGATTTGTTTTGCCGGATGTGATTTAAGCAAAGTGGAAAATATATCTCTGTCTAGTCATGTGGAATTGCATTTTGAAAATCTTGAATTAGATGATACTTTTTTAAAGTTGGTTAGAAAGAACAATTTTTTTTATATTTATGCATGTGATTTTGATAAAATTAAAAATCAGAGGTTAGAGTTTAAAGAAGGTGCTGAAGTAGAGTTATTTTGTTCTAAAAATTTACCGGAGGTTATGGATTTTTCTAAATGTAATATTTTTAGAGGTGATACAACATCATACGAGGGGGTTAAAGAAGTTATTTTCGGTAAAGAGACAGGTGTGGATTTGAATAGGGCAACATGTATGCCTGAGGTTGTTCGTTTACACGACTGTAATGGTGTTGGATTTCATGAGTGTGATTTCAAGAATGTTAAAAAATTTGATATACGTAATGTTAGGCACCTTGGATTAAGAAAAATTGAAAACTTAGACAGTTGTGAGATTGATTTTTCTCAATGTCAAGATGTTGAGTTGGTTGATTGTATATATAACAGAGGAGGGGTTGAGTTTGCTGAAGGTGCTGATGTTACTTTGCTAAATGTATATTTACCTAAAGGAACAGATTTATCTATGTGTAAGAGGTTATGTATCAAAGAAACTTCTGTTATGCTTGAAGATACCAAATTGAACTGTGAAAGTTTGTTTCTTATGTCGTGCGTGACTTTTCCGCAAGAATTTGATTTATCAAATGTATTTGGCTTTCAGGCAAATGGTTGTAGTTTTAATAATGTTAATGAAATTAAGTTTAAAAAAGGTGGTAATGCTCGCTTTTTTGCTTGTTATGTGATGCCTAAAATTTTGGATGTATCTGCATTGAATGATATAGTTCTTAGTGAGTGTATTTTTAATGAAACGGAGAAGATTATTTTTAAAAATGCTAAGCAATTAAAAAATTGTATCAAAAATGGTTTTAACTATAAGGATGTTAAAGATAAGGTGGAACTTGTTGAAAAAGGGTTTTTGTTTGGTAAAGGCACCTTGTTTGGTATGTAATTTATCTTTTAGTTGTTAATATTATATTTAGAATTTCGGCATATACTCCCTATAACTTTATATGGGAGTAAGAATAATATGGAAAAAAGACACATTTCTTGGGATGAGATTCATGAACTAAGCAATAAGATGGCTGATATGATTAAACAACATTGTCAGAACATTGAGCAGGTTACTTTGGTTGCAGTGGCACGAGGCGGGTTAGTGCCAGCGCAGATTATTGCCTATAAATTAGGGATTAGAGATGTTAGAGTGATGAAGTTGGCTTCTTATTTTAATGTAGGAGAAAGAAGTCAAATTAACGATATTTCAACGGATAGATTGTTTGACGGTAAGGATGTTTATTTTATTGATGATTTAGCTGATAGCGGTGAAACTGTTAAGTATATCAGAAATAAATTCCCTAATTCGTATTTGTGTACGTTGTTAATGAAAAATTGTTGTTTATCTTATCCGGATTTTTGTGTGGAAGATGGTTTGGATGCTAAACAATGGGTTGTTTTTCCGTGGGATTAAAAAGATTGATTTTTAATCAAAAATGTGATATAATTGTGATTATTCGCTAAGGGAGATAAATAAATGGAATTAGAAGATATTTATAGCGAAAATGACAAATATTTAATTGAAGAGTACTTGCAAAATGGTACTGATGATTTCTATTTGGCTGATTTAGGAAATGGGGAAGCCTTTTTTGTGGTGCCATATAAGTATGTTAAAACTTCAAAGTCTAGTGAAGAGGCAATTGATAGGTTTAAGACAGATTTATTGAGCTTTCAAGATGAAGAAAGTAAAAAATATTTAGCAGAAGATAAATTAGTTCGAGGACAAAGGTTTAATGATGAATATTATGTTGTTCCTAAAGAATATAAAGGTACAATGCCATTTAAAGAATTAAGGAAAATGGTTATTGGTAAAGCTGATGACAGATATAATGAAATTGTAGAATTGTATAGAGAATTAAATTCTGTTTATGAGGAATGTGTTGACGTTAGCTTTTCTGATAAGGAAATATCTGTAGCTAAAGCAAAATTGCAAATGGCAACAAAAAGAGAACGTAAAGATAGCGACTATAAATGGGAAACTATAATTGATAAAGTTTCTGATTTGGCTGAACTTGGTGCTGATAAAATTGCAGATATAGTAGATAGAGTTATTGAAACTGTTAAAGATAACGCTCCTAGAAAAAAAGAATTTTTATCTAAAATGGTAGATGTTTTGGGGAAATCAAAGAACAAATGCGAGCAAGTTAGAGAGCGTTTATCTGATATTGCAGGAAAGGAATTTGATAAAGTAGTTGAATTTAAAGATAATTGTGTGAATGCCTTAAGAAGGAAAGGGACTGCATTGGTTTTAACTGGTGCTTTAGGTGCAGTAGTTGCTGGTGGTGTTGTTTTTGGTGATAGAAAAAATGATGCAAGTGAAGGAGAAGTTGCAGAAAAAGTTTTAGAGACCAATAGTGTAGAGGTTTATAATCCTAATAACTATATTGAGGGTTATACAAATGAAAATGGCGATTATGTTGATTTTATGGGGAGAGTACATAAAGATACATATGGAAATATTGCAAGAATTAATGAATATAGACCTGAAATTACAGCTATGCTTATTGCATTAGAAGGTATGGCTGAAGAAGCTTATGATGATGGATTAGGTAATCCGACAGTAGGAGCAGGGGTTACTTTTTATATTGATAAAAATGGAAATAAAATAAAAGTTAAGATGGGTGATGAAATTTCTATGAAAAATGCTATAACTATTATGTGGCGAGACATAGAGAGTGATTTATTTGATAAGTTAGGAGATAAGGTGGGACGATCTATTTCTGTTAAAGAGATGTTTTGCGGTACTGGTGGAGGTTTTTGTTGGGGGCCAACTGGACTTATTAAATCATCAATGTATAGAGCTATTTTGGCAAATGAGGGTGAGGATATTATGGTACAAAAAACTACCAGTATGAGACGTCAGAAAGGGTTGTTGAAACGCTCGTTTTTCTTTGCAAACTGTGATAAAGCTTTTGAAAATCATTGTAATGATTTTTTGAATTTGCCAGTATATTTAAATAAATCTGGAGAATATATTCATAGTGCTGTGTATGACTTAAAATTACGTGAGATTATGCCTTGTGAACAATATGCTAATGGTCGATATAAAAAAGATGGTAGAAATGATATTCCTATAAAATCAGATGAAAATGAGTTGTTTTGCCTTGGGTATTATAATGATAAGTTTGGTGATATATTGAGTGATTTGGTTGAAAGAGGAGAAAGAAGTTTGATTCCTTCAGCTAAATTGAAAGATTTGATGCCAAAAGATATGGTTAGTTATTTGGAGAATAAGTATGATGTTTCTCCGGAATTTAAATCATCAATTGATTATTATTCTACAGAGTATTGTAACAATCGTTGATGTTTTTTGATTGTTGTGCAAAACTTTATTTCAATGTTGCGAATGAGTTTATTATATATGATATTTTAAAATAATGAGTTTAAAAGGCGAGTTTTAGAAAGGGAATGACTTTATGATTACAAGAATAATTATTGCGCGCCATGGTAATACATTTACTAAAGATCAAACACCATTAAGAGTTGGAGCAAGAACAGATTTACCGCTTGTTGAAACGGAACGTGGTACAAATATTGGTAAGTACTTGAAAATGCGTAGTTTGATACCTGCAACAGTTTTTGCTGCACCTTTGAAACGTACTACAGAAACAGCTCGTTTGGCAATAGCTGCTTTAGATAAAGATATTCCTTTGAAATCTGATGATAGATTTGTTGAAGTTGATTATGGTCCTGATGAAGCTAAAACAGAAGAGGAGGTTATTGCTCGTATTGGACAAGAGGCAATTGAAGCTTGGGATAAAAATGCAATTGTTCCAAACGGTTGGAATGTTTCTGTTGATGGAATTATTAATGCCTGGAAAGGGTTTGCTAAAGAAGTAGAAGAAAATTATAAAGGCAAAACTGTTATGGTTGTAAGCTCTAACGGTATAATTAGATTTGCTCCTTATTTGACAGGTGATTTTAAACAATTTGCTGAAGATTTTAATATTAAAGTAAGTACAGGAGGCGTTTGCATCCTTGAAAAAGAAGAGGGGGATAGTAATTGGACTGTGGTAGAGTGGGGAACTAAACCTAAAGATAAGTTAGCAAATAGTTCTTTACTTTCAGTTATTTAATGATTTTGTCCCTCTATTTGAGGGACTTGTCTTTTTTGGTAACAATTTTTGACTAAAAAATGTTGACAAAAAAATAATAAGGGTATAGAGAATAGGTAGTTGTTATTATTTTACCCTATTTTAAATGTTTTGGAGTAGGGTGTTTGATAGCAAAAAAATTATAAAAGGAGAATATATAATGGTTAAAACATTGGTGGTTATTCCAGCAAGATATGGTTCATCTAGATTTCCTGGTAAGCCTTTGGCTAAAATTGCAGGAAAAGAAATGTTGCTTCGTGTTGTAGATATTGCAAAAAAAGGTACAAAAGATAAAGATGCAAGAATTGTTGTGGCAACTGAAGACCAAAGAATTGTTGATTTTTGTAAAAATCACAATGTTGAATGCTTGATGACTAGTGATGAATGTAAGACTGGCTCTGATAGAGTTTGCGAAGCTGTGAAAAAGTTAGATGTTAACCCTGAGTTTGTTATCAATCTTCAAGGTGATAATCCAGTTTGTCCTCCAAGCTTTATATCTCAACTTATTTCTGAGTTTGAAAAGGATAAGAGTGCTGATGTGGTTACTCCTTGTACAGAATTAAGCTGGGAAGCGCTTGATAAACTTAGAGAAAGCAAGAAAACTACTCCATTTTCTGGTACTACATGTGTGGCAGATAAAGAAGGATACGCTATGTGGTTTTCTAAAAATATTCTTACAGCAATTAGAAAAGAAGATGAATTGCGTAAAACTACTAAAAATAGTCCAATTTTGCGCCATGTTGGTTTATATGGCTATAAAACAGACGCGTTGATGAAATTTAAATCTTTAGATGAAGGTGTGTATGAGAAATTGGAAGGTTTAGAGCAATTACGCTTTTTAGAGAATAAGATGAAAGTAAAATTAGCTAAAGTTGATTATGGTGCGTTTGAAGGTATGAGCGGTGTTGATTCACCAGAAGATGTTCAACGTGCTGAAGAACTTTTTAAGAAGTATGGTGAGTTTTAATTTATCTTATTAAATTTTTTATAAGCTCCGTTAGATATTTTCTAGCGGAGTTTTTTTTATGCGTTTTTAAAGGAGCTCGCGTATAAATTATCGTATTTTATTGCTGAGCTCGATTATAGAGCGTTTTTATGTGTTAACAGATTGTTTTTATAATGTTTTTTATATATAAGTATACATAATATAAATTATGCGACAAGAGTAATATATGTAGTTTAGCAAAAATGTGCGATATTGAGGGTATGTGCCCCTTCTTTAAATTTAGTGATTTTTAGGGGTGTTTGCTTGTTAAGTATAATACAATAAATATTTATATGAAACTTGTATTTTTTTATTTAATCACATTGCGGTTTGACCACATTCGTTGTGTTGTGGTGATTTTATTAATATTTAAAATTTGTATGTGTACAAGAAGATTGCTCGCTAGTGCTGGCTACGGATTTATCCGTAGAGATCCCATTAGCGAGTTTTTTTATTTTAGATTTAATAGTTTTAGTATAATTTTTTATTTAAACACCCTCTTCTTTGTTTTTTCAATTTAAAGCTTGATTTTTTTAGTAATACGTGCTTGTATGTGCTTCTAAACATTATTTATTATGAAAAAGAGTTATTATTTATCTAAATTGTTTTTGATGAAAGTGCTAATGCTTCTTATGTGCGTAGCATTTTCGGTGCTTCTTACGTATGCCTTTGTCTTTCCTGACTATGCGTATGTAATGAATATAATCTCCCCTGTTTGCTTGTCAGCTGTTCTTGTGCTTGTTGTAGCTTGGGAAATTCGTCTTACAGCAAAAACTAAAGAATCTTTTGCTTTTGGGTTTGCTTATCATACTCTTTGCGCTATTTCTGTTTTGATTTTAGCTGCTGTTAAGGGTGTTTTGGGCGGATATACTATAGATGAAGGTTTTATTATGTTTGCGGGAGATAAAGTAGAAACTTGGCAGTGGCTCATGCCTTATCTTGTTTATTGCGTAAGATTAGGTATTCAGTCAATTCCGCTGGAAAAAGTGCGTCAATGGACGTAGTAAAATGTGGGCTAAAAATGGATTTTCATCTGTTTTTGGCCTTTTTTTATGCTTATTCCCTACTCTGTTAATAAAAAAATCTTGTTTTGTTGATAAAAATGAAGTATAATGTGTGTATGTTGTGGTTTTAACCATATATGAGGATGAGAAAATGGGAGTGTTTTTATTAAATGATTTTGGCGAAGTGCTTTTAGAAATTGCCTCAGGATTTAATTTTCAACATGATATTTTGTTGGAAGTTGATGAAATGGCGCAATCTGCAGTGCTAAAAAGTGAAAATAGTACCTTTAATATTGATTTTGTTCATCATGAACTTATGTTACCTTTAAAAAGAAATAGATATTTGTTTGTGGTGGAGAGAAATAATCAATTTTATGCGATGAAGAGTAAATTGGCTAAAGTTGTTTTTGTTGAGTAGGATATTGAGATGAGTGAAAATGTATATGAGCATTTTTCTGATGGTGAAATAAAAGCGTTTGCAACCCAAAAAGAGGTTAAACCACATAAGTTTTCTGGTCGTTTAATTCGTAAAATGTTACCATTGTTAGCATCTTCTGTTATGATGTTCTCTTCTATTGCTTGCTCTAGAGGTACAGAAAAGACTGATAAAGAAGGATATGTTGATTGTACAAACCTTACAAGTGAAATGATAATAGATATGATGACAAATCCTGATAATGTACTTTTATTGGATTTAGATTATAATCATAGTGCTAAAGATGGTAAGAATTATTGGAATGTTGTTAACCAAGGTTTGAATATTATTAAAAAATTAGATACAAATTCTAATTTATCTAAAGATGAAATTTTGATGTATAAAAAAGTGGCTTGTGATATGCTGGCAGATGTAAAAATTATAAATGGAGTAATTGCAAATCCTGATTTGTCTGATGCTGAAACAATGAAAAGCTTTTTGTTTTTTGAAAAAGTGGTTAGATATAAAGATAATTATAAAAAAATATTTGCTGATGAGCCTGGTGTTTATAATGAGCAAGATGATTTGTTTGGAAGAAATTATAAAGATTGTTATGCACTGATTAAAAAAGCGAAAAATAATCCAGGTGTAGTAAAGTTTGCTGATGCATTGTATAACGATGCTAGTCGTTTTATTATTAGCAAAGAAGATAGTGTTAAGGCTAATGAAATTAGTCGTTTTATCTTAAAAAAGTGGTTGCAAAATAACAACTTAAAAAGTGATAACTTGTATGAAGCTGCTGATGTTGATGATGATAATATGACGAATAAAGTAGCGTTTTATTTAAAAAGAGGAAATGATTTAAGAATAAAGCTTAAGATTGATTCTACTGGCGATTTGGGAGACGGTTGTTATTCTCCTGTGGGAGTGACTGTTATTCATGAGTTATTGCATGTAACACAGAAAAAGCCCTCCTCCAATCAGGATTTTCGGGAAAATGCTAATATAATTGAGGAATTAGGTCCTACTCTTAATTCATTGGTGCTTGATGATATGATTTATAAGACTATGCACAAAATACCAATGAATAATGTGGTTAATTATGGCGATTTGGAAATAGGTAAAACTAAAGTGCCTGTAGGAGAGTTGGCTGTTTGGTTTAGAAAAATGTGTGAAAAATATCCGCGTCAATCGATTGATAAAGTATTATGCGAGGATGAGGTTTTTGATACTTTGGTAAAAATTGGTAATCAGGAAAAAGTTAACTTGCTAAACAAAAATATAGGTAGAGCTAATTATAATAGTTTATAAATAGTGGTTTATTTATAAAATTTTTGCTTGATTTAATTGAGATTAAAGATGTAAAGTTTGTGCATTGGAGAGATGGCAGAGTGGTCGAATGCGGTTGACTCGAAATCAATTGTACTCTTTACAGGGTACCCAGGGTTCAAATCCCTGTCTCTCCGCCATTTATTAAAAAAAATAAAGACCTGAGAGGCTATGGGTAAGCGTCAGGTCTTTTTGTTTGGTTAGTAGTAGTGTGTTAGTATGAGAACTCATCGTCTATTTCTGCGTAGTTGATCGGAACGTTAGAAGTTATTTCAAACTTGTTTTGAAGCTTTTTCCATTGTGAAATGCTCAATTTTGCTACTTCTGTTCCATCGCATTGATAGAGGATGATTTCTTTTTGTGTAGTTGGTTTTGCAACTAGAACTTTGTGATTACAGTCTTTGATGAGTGTAACGTCTAGTGGAACCTTCCAAATACTTGTGCCATTGTAATCGTATATATCCCAATATTCTTTCATTTTAATGAACATACACTCAGGACAACAATAAACACTAGTATTTTTGATGATAGCTTTAGTTTGCGGAAAATAAATACTGGTGGAGAGATAACTCGAACCAATGTAATAATTTCCGCTTTCATTCCAGTGAGTGAAAAAATCAAAACTGCCCAAGCATTCTCCCTCGTGTGTAAAAGGAATAAATTGCTTATTAAATTTTTGGCATGTAATGATGTTTTCATCCGCTGTAATGCTTGCATATGCAGAAGGTTTTACAATGGTGTCACCTGTTTTTATGTTTATAACCCCTTTTATATTGCCTTCAACATTTACGATATATAAGTCTTCGTAAAGTTGAGTGCGGTTTTTTCTGGAGCTATATCCGCAACCTACAATTAGTATAGCGATAACGCTAATAAGAAGAATGTTTACTATTCTTTTCATAATTGTGGAGTTTTAAATTATTAACATAAAAATCTTTTGACTGAGCTCAGTATAGAAGTTTGTTTTTAAAATGCAAGATGTTTTTGTCAAAATGTACAAAAAAAGACCGCTTTTTATAGCGGTCAGAATATCTATTTGATGATTTGAGTACATAATTCTTCTATGGTTGTGGTTTTTACGGGATTATCTTTCATTGCTTGTATGTACTTTTCTTTGTTGTCAAACATTTCTTTGAGAGTGTTTAGCAAAATATCTTTATTTGAGATGTCTTCGTCTTTGATTAAGCTTGCAAATCCCTTTTTTACAAAGTTTTTGGCATTTAATGTTTGTTCGCCTCGTGATGATGTGTTTGGAAGTGGGACTAGTATCATAGGTTTATTGAGGCTTGCAAGTTCAAAAATTGAGTTGGAACCTGCTCTAGAAATTACTATATCTGCTAATGCCATTAAATCTTTTAGTTCGGTATCTACATATTCATATTGAATGTATCCATCTGCTTTTAAATTAGGATTAAATCCATTTTTGCCGGCGATATGGATAACCTGATACTCTTTTAATAAGTCATTTAGGTTTTCTTCTACAGCTTTATTTAAGCTATGAGCTCCTAGACTACCACCGATAAACATTATTGTTTTTTTGTTAGGCGACAAACCTGTTATTTCCCCTGCTCTTTCTTTATTACCTTTAAACAATCTATCTGACATTACAGGACCAACACACGTTACTTTATTTTTTTGTTTAACGCAATTTTTTGTTTCTGGAAATGTGGTGAAGAATGTTGAAACAAATGGTAGACTTAGTTTGTTGGCTAATCCAGGAGTTAAATCTGATTCATGCATAAAGATTTTTTTTCTGTTTAGCCAGCCCCCTACAACTACAGGGAATGATACAAAGCCACCTTTGGAGAATATTATATCTGGATTTAGTTTATGTACTAAATATGTGGCGGATAAGCATCCTAATGGAATTTTTATCATATCTAGGAAGTTTTGCCATGAAAAATAACGACGTAGTTTACCAGTGGGAATGCTATAATATTTTACTTCAGGAAATTTTTTTATTAAATCTTGTTCCATACCATTTTTTGAACCGATGTATTCAACTGTCCAACCGTTTTCTAAAAAGTAAGGGATTAGAGCAAGGTTTAATGTAACGTGTCCTGCTGAACCGCCACCAGTAAAGACTATTTTAGGCATATTATTCTCCAGTTTCTAATTGTTTGATACTATTGTCTTCTAAGAGTAATTCATTATCGTTTAACGCTAGGTTAATAGATTTATTTGTTTTTGAGCCTAATAACTTCATTTTTTCTGCTTGAGAGATAGCTCCTCCGCGTCCAGATAATTTAGTCATGGCATTGTTATAGGCGTTGTTTGCCTGATTTAGCCCTCTTTCTAACGTTTTCATATCATCAACAAACGAAGCTAGCTTATCGTAGATCTTTCCGCCTAATTCAGCAATTTTTAGAACATTTTGATTTTGGCTATCTATACGCCATAGGTTTTCTATTGTGCGCAGGGTTGGTAATAATGATAAAGGAGTAGCTAAAATTATATTGCGTTTATACGCGTAGTCATAGATGTATCTGTCACAATCTAGGGCGGCGATATAAGCACTTTCTACTGGAATGAACATTATTACATAATTTAAAGTTCTGTCTTTTAAGAGTTTTTGATATTCTTTAGATGATAATTCATCTATATGAGATTTTAGACTTTGTACGTTTTTTTGTAAGTATTTTATTTTTGTTTCTTCATCTTCAGCATTTACAGCATCTAGATAATCTATTAACGATACTTTAGAATCGACAATGATATCGCGATTTTCGGGAAGATGTATGATTACATCTGGGCGATAAAGCTTTTTATCTTCATCGTGAAAAGACTCTTGAGTATCATAGTCTTGTCCTTTACGTAGACCGGAAATTTCTAAAATACGACTTAATTGACATTCTCCCCAATTGCCTTGTGCTTTTTTACCACCTTTTAATGCTTCGGCTAAGTTTTGAGCATCTTGGCTTAAGGTTTGGTTTAGTTGAGAAAGGTTGGCTAATTGGGCATCTAATGATGATTTATTTTTTATGCTTTCTTCTCTGGCAGTTGTTACCTCTTGCTTGAAGGCCTTTAACTGTTCTGCAAATGGATTGATTATAGTCGATAAAGTCTGTTGTTGTTCTTTGGTGAAGCTTTCATGTTGGGCTTTGATTATTTCTGAAGATATATTCTTAAACTTTAAGGTTAAATCTTCTTTTATTTGTTCAAGATAGTTTATTTTTTCAAGTAAGTTTTCTTCTTTTGCTGTTGCAGTTGCTTTATATGCGCTTAATTCTTTTTCTAGATTAAGTGAGTGGTTGCGAAATTCTTCTTTTTGATTCTCTATTTTTATATTTTCTTGCTCATAATTTTCGAATCGTTGTTTTAGAAGTGCATTTTGAAATCGCAAATCGTCTAGTTCTTTTGTTAGAGCATTGTTTTTATTGTTTTTATTTATTAGCGCTATTGTTTGCCTAATGCAAAATAAAAGTAATATTAAAGTCAAAATTGCAATTAAAATATATATTTCTTGTTTATCCATTGTAAAATCTTTCAAAAAAACTGTTTATTTTGGTATATAATTTTAAAATTATTTTTGCAATATCTTTGCTAATGTTATGAATAATAATATTGTTAAAACAAAATGTTGATGAGTTT
>JAZNKG010000057.1:0-9730 GCA_045578445.1 Alphaproteobacteria bacterium | reverse complement strand
ATGTAATTATTACACATAGTAAAAAAACTATTTTTATATTAAGAATTATCGCAAATTTACTGAAAATAAAATTAATAGCCGTAGCTCATAATAATAAGTATAAGCATCTAAACAAAGCTGATATAATATTTTCTATAACCCAATATCAAAAAGATGTTTTTGTTAAAAAGGGATATCCAGAAGATAAAGTTTTTATAATCCCCAATATGATAGAAAATATTCCTGAATATAAACAAAGAAATTTACCTAATATACTAACATTTGGTACAATGGGCAGATTTGAATCAATAAAAGGTTTTGATATATTTTTAAAAGCTCTCAAAATATTAAAAGATAAAGGATATATATTCAAAGCACAAATCGGTGGAGGTTCTTCTGATAAAAAAGAAGAGGATGTCCTTTATAAAATGGTTGAAGAATTTAACCTAATCAATGAAGTAGAATTTTTAGGGTGGGTAACAAATAAAGAAGAATTTTATAATAATATAGATATTTTTGTATTACCTTCAAAATACGAGCCATTTGGTATAGTTCTTTTGGAAGCGATGTCTTATTCTCTACCAATAATATCTTCAACAGCCAAAGGTCCAACAGAAATTTTTTCTAACAATACAAGCGCCTCATTAATGTTTGAAAACAAAGATGCAACATCACTTGCAAATCAAATGATGTACGCTATTAATAATAAGAATAAATTATCGATTATAGCCCAAAATGGTTACAGTTTATGCAAAAATAAGTATTCAATGGATGTTATTAGAAAAGGATTAGATGAAAATATAGAGATTTTAATAAATAAAGATAGGAGGGATATATGTTAAAAGTATACTATTGTAATATTGCTAATTTTGGAGATGCAATAAATCCAATTCTGATAGAAAGACTACTGGGCAAAGAATGTTGTTTAGGTGGCAAGTATAGAGCAGATATAATAGGAATAGGTAGTATATTACATTTATTATGTAGAACTCAATTGAAGTATAAAATAAGAACTATATTTTCTAAACCTTCAACAGTTTGGACATCTGGTTTTATTAAAGAAGCTAAACGTGAAGAAAGTTTTCGTAAAAATATATCTTTTGCTGCACTGCGCGGAAAAGTATCTAAGGAAAGAGTCGAAAAAATAATTGGAAAAAAATTAGATATACCACTAGGAGATGGCGGATTACTCTTTTCTAAATTATTAGATAAACAACCTATAAAAAAATATTCAGTTGGGATTATACCACATATACATGATATAGATAATCCTTTAATAATAAGAACAAATGAAGAAATAGCACATAGTAAAATTATAGATGTAAGACAACCTCCTTTAGAAACACTAGAACAAATTGCCTCATGCGATTTTATTATATCAACAGCAATGCATGGATTGATTGCTGCAGATTCATTAGGTATACCAAATAAATGGATAGAAGTATCTGACAAAGTAATTGGACATGGTTATAAATTTAAAGATTACTATTCAGTATTTAATGACTATTCACAAACAGCATATAAATTAGATGAAACAAATTTAATTACAAATGCTAAAATTCAAGAATGGCAAGATACATATAGTCTTACATTAAATGAAGTAGAAAAAATATCTAGTAATTTATACAAAGCACTTAAAGAAATAAAATACTAACCGCTCTATCTCTTAGACCTTAAGACCCCTGATAGGCTTAAAAATCTTTTTGCATATCCTTCCAGCAACTTAAAGTTTGGTTTAAGTCTAAACATTTTTGCCATAAGATAATGCCCAAAGTCAGAAGTAAAGTAGGGTTTTTCTAAATTCTTTTTCACATACTTCCAGTTAGCAGATAAAGCTTTTTCATACACCTTGGAAGCCAAAGACTTATCCATTTCTTTATAGTAATCAAGAAGCAAATAATAATGCGCAAAAAATCTGTCATTATCAAGCTGAACCGTATTCTTACTCAAATTATTAGTTTCTTTAGGCACCAAAACAACCTCTGTAAACATCTTGATAATACCGTCAGCCAAGCGAGAAGCCCTCAAAGGAATACTTTCATCTTGAATAAACACTCTCTCATCTGCACCGCCGGTATTTTGCAAAACTTCACGTTTAATCAATTGCCCCATACGAGTAAATCTACCATTAAGCACCGCCTTAAATGCATCTTTTTTATATGTATAATCAAAGTCTTTAACCATTTTTTCGTTAATCAATTCCATCGGTTCTAAACCGGTCTTCTTAAACTGACCATACACAATATCTGCATTATGCTTGTCTGCCAATTCAATCATCTTAGCCGTAGAGTCCAAAGGCAACATATCATCACTATCAAGCATTCTAATCCATTTGCCTTTAGCTCGCATAATTCCTTGATTAATGGTAATGCTTATTCCCTCATTTTTTTCTTTAGCAACAAGAGTAACATTTTTAATCCCTTTAGTGCGCTCTCTGATTATCTCAACAGATTTATCTTTAGACACATCATCAATAAAAATAAATTCAGGATTTTTTAGCCCAGTCTGATTTAATAAAGCCTCTAATACTGCCGGCAAATAATATTCTTTATTATACACCGTCATCACAAAAGAAACATCAATTTCATCATTCATATTAGCCATGTTACTACCTCATTATCATTTTTTTTATGCGCATAAACTAAAACAAAACAAAAAACTCCGCAACTTAAAATTTTACGCTGTTAATTTCTTCTCCGTTTTTGTATGTTGTAACACGCACTAACTCGCTGTTTTTATTAAATTCCTTAACCGCACCGTCAAGTTTATCTTTTTTGCGATTAGCCAAAACTTTAGGCTTCTCATTCTTATAATATGTATTTGCCGGACCATCACGCAAACCGTCAACATACTCTGTATAATGTGTTAAATGGTTACCTTTGGTATAAAATCTTGTCGGACCGTGCAGTTTACCATTTTTATATGTGTGCGAAGTCTTAACCGCTCCTGTGTGATAATACTCTTCAAAAAGACCGTGTTTTTTATCATCCTTAAAACTGCCTTTTTGTAACAAATCACCATTCTCATAATACAAAATTCTACTTCCGACTTGTTTACCCTTATCAAAATAGCTTACTTCTTTCTCATGTCCGCTATCATAAAAATGGATTACTTTACCATGAGGCACACCTTTGTCATACTCGGCATCTAAGATAATTTTACCTTTATTATTATAAACCACATATCTACCGTCTGGCACTCCGTCAACATAATGCACATCTTCCATCAAGCGCATGGTCTTTGAATATTTATGATAAACACCGGTAATAGGATTACCTTGTGCATCCACTCGCACACCATCTTTTTCTATAGATGTATCATCATTATAAAGCGTTGTCAAATGCCCCACCTGACAAGCACTCAACCCTATAATAGCAATCATTAAAACAATTTTTCTTATCATTTTCACCTCTCTTATGCCCAAAATATGCACTTACATGCTTTAAAAAATAGTAAATAATCCCTCATAAAAACAAGAATATATGCACTTAAAATTTTTCTATCAAATCCTGTTGACAAAGACCAAAAAATATTCCACCATATTAAAAGCAAAAAATATAGGTATGGAGATTCTGTTATGAAACAACAAAAAGTGTGTTTAGTAACTTCATCAGCAGGTGCAGTAGGGCAACATATTATCTTATCATTAGTATCAGCCGGATACAAAGTATTAGCACTTGGCGAACCCACAGATAATTTCAGTCCGGATGTTTTAACTAAACGCAACATAAAAGTTACAACAGCACTTCCTGCCACAGCATCAACTTTCAAAAAATTTGATGTGCAGTTCTATTTTGGCGATATAAGTGACATCTCATTCTTGGCATCAATTTTTGCAACTGCAGAAAAAAATGGTATCAGTATTGAATATGTGTTCCACCTTTCTGCAAACTCTATGATACAAAAAACATCTCCTGCAGCATATCATCCTGATTTTGGTGCAACTGCAAACATCTTAGAAGTAACCAGAGCATATTGGCAAGCAAATAAAGATACCTTAAAATGCTTCTTCTATGTACCAGATAGCGCCGATAAAAATACCACAAAAATAGAAACAATGATAAATCGCAGTATAGAAAAAGAGGGATTCCCTGCAGTTATATATAAAGACGAAGCACAAAAAACAATCGGCTCAGGTTATAAAGGCAAAACTCCATTATCATCATTATATCGTATTGTAATGCCAATAGGTATGCCAAAACCAAAACTAGAAACTCATAAACCAATAACCTATGAGTTTGATGAAAAATCATATATCAGAAAATTAATCTATGCCATAAAAAAGGTTTTAGATAACTAAAAATCAAATCCTGAAGCTTTTTTGCCCAACAAATATACATTGATAGCTTCGTTTGTAGGTTGGCTCTCAATAAGTTTTGCAATATTGCCAACAGCAACTTTAGCAACCTCAACCTCACTCTTACATGGAGTATAAACACCATTTTCATAACGATACTTCATGTTCTCTTTAATCTTGTGAAGTTGTTGATTAATCGTAATAATCTCCATGTTATTAAGCGGACGATGTTCTTCACGCTCAATAACCGAGCGCACATCAGTCTCATGAATACCTCTTGTATCATATAATAGTTGGTTTTTACGATTAACCACTAGCAAATCTACATTATCCACATTCTCTTGTTGAAACTTAGAAATGTTATCAATCATATTAGGCAACATATTAACCACACGAGAAAAATATTCGCTGGAAACCAATCGAGGATATAATTGCTGATTTTGGAATATAATCTTATCATAAAGTGTAGCACTGCGATAGACATTACTCAAATATGCTACATCAGGATTAACCGCCATATATACCGCACAAGGTTTATATCCATGAGCAATAGCTTTCTGAGCATTATCCTTAAATTCAACACCAGCTCCCATAGAACCAACAGAAAGCACTGATCTGCATCCATTCTCTAAAGATAAATCTAGAATACGACGCACATAGTCAATAGTAACACCTGCAAATTTCTCGCATTCATCAATATGTCCGCCTTGCAAATGCTCAAATAGGTTAGGGAACAAACTTCTATGCTCATCTTTATCAATAATATTAAACGGCAAACAATCTTCATCTTTAGCAAAACGCTCAATAAGTTTATTTGTCATCACTGATTTGCCCGCGCCAGGATATCCCCAATACACCACAAATCTATGAACTTTCGGAGGAACAGTCTCGCGATTAGACTTCATAAACTTCTGAATAGCTCTGTCATAATTTTCTTTAGCACCTTGTTCTTCTTGTTTCAAAATCTTAGCAACTTCTTCTGGTGTAAAGCTAACGTGTTCTCCACAAGACATACTATCTAAATAAGAAAGTAATTCATCTGTCATAAATAAAATTTTATTTTTTACTTCTTTTTCCATTTTATTTATAATTTAACTCCTTAAGTTGTCTAATAGTATCTTCAGCAGACGTATGTAAAATACCAATACCGCCCATCTCAACCCAACGTTCAATGTTTGGCGCTCTATCATCAATCAAAATATCTTTTGGCTTACCAAAATTTTGCTTATCTTTAGATAAACAGCAAATAACACCTTCTTCAATTCCATAATGATTTTTAAGCCATTGTTTTTTTTCTTTCTCAGCTTTATCATAACCATAAGAAGGAAGACCTGTTAAAATCTTAAACCCATGTTTATTCAAAAATTCAACTAACATATCTGCATCTTTAAGTTTTGGAAGATTAACCCAATAATTTTCCGTATCCAAAACAATCTGCCAAAGTTCTTCTCTAGGCAATTTATATGGTAAAATACCGTGATTTCTTTCAAATTCACTGTCAAAATCAACCAAAACGCCATCCATATCACAAAAAATCATATTTCCTCGCATACATTTCTATTCCACTATAAACCTAGTAGAAAGTATAAAAAATAACATTAAAAAAGAGTTACAATTAAGAAACAAAATATTAACAAATATTACACATCAAAGCACCACCCACCACCAAATAATGGTAGAGCTAACAGCAAGCACCCCAACAATAGAGGCAATAATATAGCGCCATACATTGCTAATATTTTGCATAACCACACCCAAAATTAAAGCCATAGGCAAATTCAAAATCGCTACATACCTAAAGTCCATATTACACATATACGGATGCATAATCCCAAATATAACATGTGCAACCAAAGTCCCAAGCATCAAAACAAGCACAAACCACCACTCAGCACATCTCTTTTTAATTAATATATAGCCAATACCACCGATTATAATCCCCAGAAGCGCTTTATAACAATAATTAACCGCTATAACCAACCAGAACACATCATCTGCTTTAACACTAAAATTCCATTGACCGAATATAGCAGTTTTCGTCATAGTCTCCCAAAGGTTAATACCAAAATCATCATAAAACATCTTCTCATATACAAATGCCTTAATCGGATTAAATCTCTCCCAATAAGAATATTCAACCAAAGACAAATGCTCTTGCGGAGGCACAAAATTATAATCAATCCCCAATACAAAATATTGATACATTGGCCATAAAGCAACTCCAAGCAAAATAACCATACCCACCATTAAAAGCTCATAAAAACACTTTAACTCGCGCTTATTCCAAAGTTTAATAAGAAAAATAACCCCAATCATTGGCAAAACAACAACTCCCGAAAGCTTTGTCAAACAAGCTAAAACAACGCAAAGCACCATTAACCACAAATCTTTCTTGCTATCATCACGATAATATATCAGCGCATAATAAACACTCATACATTGTAGCGCCAGCAATAACCCGTCATTATTAAAATATCCTGCCATCGCATTAAAAATAGGGAAGAAACACACAAACCCAAGCGCCACCAAATGCGCCATTTTATCGAACTTAAAAAACTCAATAATCTTATTAGCAAAGATATAATAAACAAACAAATAAAAGCAAAAGACAACTTGCACCACTTCTTTAGCCACATCCAAACTACCGCTAATCACCTCAGCAAGCTTCATAAACACCCCAGCCACAAAAAAGTGCAAAATCGGATGATAAGCCGAATAACTCGGACGAGAGAGAAGGGGGTTTTCTTTCCAAAACATAAAGTTATTATCAATAATATACTCAATATAGTTATAGCACGACAAAATATCATACTGCACCCAGTTAAACCAAGTATTAGAAATAAAGCTGAGATTAAAGAACACCGCCACCAAAATCAGCATCAAGCTCAAATTCTTACGACTATAATCTTTACAAAGCCACACATTTGCCCCCACAAGCGCAAAAAATCCAAAGCTCGCAAAATACATCGCTTTAATGCCAAAATAGCACAAAATCCCCGTCACAAAGAGCAAATCCAAAGCCAACAGTCGGCTCAACATCACCGTCGGCACAAATAACAAAAAGCAACTGACTGCTACAAAAAGATTAATAGCATTCACATCAATCTCAAATGAATACCCCACAATATTGCCCACAAAAAGCAACACAAAACAAATAAAAAATTCTAACTTATGATTTAATAAAAACATATTCCCTCACTATATATAAAAGGGAATACCAAAAACACCATAAAAAAGTCAAGTTAATATTAAAACTCATCAACCGCTTGCACCGACTGTCTCACTCACATATCGGCTCACCGTGGACCACGCACACCCCATAACTCTAGCAATTTCAGCCTTAGAAACATTATTATTCAGCATCTCCATAATTTTAATATGATTGCTCCTAAGCTTTCTATACGAAAACCCATAAGGCCTACCGAGATGTTTTCCCTCATCTTTAAGCCTCTGCAAAGCCTCACGCGTTCTATCAGCAATCAACTGCCTTTCAATCTCGCTCGCCAGCGAAAAAGCAAAAGCCAACACCTTAGATTGAATATCCGCCCCCAGTTTATAATTTTCCTTCAAAGTCCAAATCTGACAACCTTTCTCCAAACACCTCTGCAAAATCCCCATAACCTCTAAAATATTTCTTCCCAAGCGAGAAATCTCTGTTGCAATCAACACATCGCCTTTACCCAACTTTTTCAACAACTTACTTAATTTTCTATCAGCAAGATTTTTCCTTGAAGAAACGACTTCCTCCACCCAAACATCGATATTAATCATATTATTTTTCGCAAAGCACAAAATCTCATGTTTTTGATTTTGGACATTTTGATGTTCTGTGCTCACTCTAATATAACCATAAAACATAAACACTCCTTTTCAATAATTAGACATCAAAAAAAAGCTACTCCATTTCCACCAAACAATCGAGCCATTTAATCAACATATCAATAAAAAAAGACGCCGAAGCGCCTTTGTATCATTTCCATTTATTTAGTATCCAAGAGGATGAATTGGCTTTGTTTTCTCCACCAACACCAAAAGCCAAAGAAATATTCAATTTCAGACAAGTTGCTGTTTCCGGGATATTGTCTTTACCTCTATCTCCACCATTTGCAAAAACTAAATTATCATTAGGATATTTTTGACGTGCTTTTACTAATCCATCTGATGCTGAATTATCACTGTCATCAAACTCTAAAACATCAATAACACCTTTAAGATTTTCTAAAATTGTTTTACGAGTTTTCATAGTATGAAAATTCTTACCTTTTTTACGGCATAACCAATCATCTGAATTAGCTAAAACGATAACACCGTCAGAGGCAAGAGCTGATGCTTTTATCATCTCAACATGACCTTCGTGTATTGGGTCAAACCCACCTGATACTATGTAATATGTTTTCATTACTTCCTCACTATCTTTTCCAAACTATTATATTTTTCTTCTAATTTTTTCTGACGAGTTTGAATATCTGAAAGCATTTTTAATATCTTTTCCTGATTATCCAACACATCTTTTTTGAAGTTATTAAACGCAAATTTAAGTCCTAAAATACGATAAACCTTTTTATTACCATATTTGCTTATTGAGAATAAACGAGATGGCGGAAGCTTACCAAGTTTCCTCTTCATACTCCTTACTTTTAACAAATAATAAGGAAATAATAAGTATGATTTAATAAGTGATGGCTTTGGTTGTGGTTTATTATATTCAATAGCCTTTTTTAAATTATTTAGTGATGTTTTATATATTTTATCACTTGTTTTTTTTAGGTTATTTTTTATTGATTTATATTTTTCTGCTGATTGACCAATCGCTAATACCATAGCATTTACAAGTTCTTTATTTTTTGTATATACTATAGCGTTGTTTTTATCAAAATTATGAACTTTTGCAAACTTATTTGCTATCAAACAAGGAATATTAAAACCGTATATTAGTTGGAATGAACCACTTGTACCTAGTTTTATATACCTATCATGCTCTTCATTATTTGGATCTAATAATGTTAAGAAATAATCAGCATTTTGCATTTCGTTATACATATCTGGATAAGATAAACGTCCCTTTATATCAAAATATGATTGAATATCTGAAGGTATATCTGAAATTTTACCTTTCCCTATAACTGTTATTTTAAAGTTAGTTATATTTTTATTTATTAATTCTTTTACACTAGAAATTAATAAATTGTAATTTTTGCGCTTGCCTTCAATGTTTCCTACCACGATGAAATTAATAATTTGATTTTTTTGATGTTCTTTAACATTTCCAAAATAATGTGGATTAACTTCAAATAATTTTTTGTCATTATTAAAGTTTTTGATAGCGATACAAGTTGCTTTTTTAGTTAATTTTTCTAGATTTTCTAATCTATGTTCTAAACATAAAAATTTAGTTTTTTGTTGTTTTTTATTAATTAAACTAAATATAGAATTACCTTTTTGACTATATATTAT
>JAZNKG010000056.1:0-5590 GCA_045578445.1 Alphaproteobacteria bacterium | reverse complement strand
TTATAAAAAGGATATTTTTAATAAGATGGTAAATGTTGTAAAAATGATTGGTAGATTAGATAAACCAACCAATACTGTTTTTTATAAATATTGTGATATTCTTGATTATATTTTACACACAAACAAAGATATAAAATATCCTAATATATTTGCAGCATTATCATCTTGTAATGTCGATCAAAGTAAAATACTAAAACGCTTTACTTTATACAGAGAGCAATTTAAATACTAATTTAAATACAGTGTTTATTTACCAATACAAAAGCTTGAGAAAATATTATCCAATATTTCATCAACTTTAACATAACCTGTAATTTCACCTATAGCACGACAAGCTAATCTAATATCTTCTGAAGATAACTCTATCTCTTTATCTAATGAAAAATTATCTAAATTTTCTAAACATTTCTCTAATGCTTTTCTATAACGTAATCTTGTTATTAAAACATTTGAAGATGAAGAAAATTTAGCTTTTATATTTTCTAAAATTAATGAAATTAAATTATCTATTCCTTGGTTATATTTAGCAGATATTAATATATGATTTTTTTCTTTAATACTATCAATTTCTTTATCACTTAATTTATCAATTTTATTAGCAACAAATATTATATCCTTATTATCAATATTTAAGGTATAATTACTATTATCACTAGCATCATACAAAGCTATAACAAAATCAGCCTCTTCTGCTTTTTGTTTTGCAATATCTATACCCTGTTTTTCTATAGGATTATCAGTCTCTCTTATACCCGCGGTATCTGTTATAACAACAGGATACCCCCCTATATCTAAACTTATATCAATAGCATCTCTTGTTGTTCCAGCAATATCAGAAACTATAACAGCATTTCTTTTAGTAAGAGTATTAATTAAACTAGATTTACCAGCGTTTGTTGCGCCTGTTATAACAACTCTAAAACCATTTTTTAATTGTTCATTCACTTTATTATCAGACAAATGTTCTTTTATATCGCTTTTAACTTTAAATACAGTGTTTAAAATATCATTATACAAATTTGTAGGTATATCTTCTTCAGGAAAATCAATAAAAGCTTCTAGATATGATAAAACTCTAACAAGATTTTCTCTCCAATTAGAATATAAATTTTTTAAATTACCTGACATTTGTCTTAGAGCGTACTTTTGTTGCTCTGATGTTTCTGCATCAATTAAATCAGCTAAACCTTCAGCTTCTGTTAAATCCATTTTACCATTATAATAAGCACGTTTTGAAAACTCTCCAGGTTCAGCTAAACGTACATTTTTAATATCTGATAAACAATTTAAAACACTGTTTAAAACAGCTTTTGAACCATGACACTGAATTTCTAAAATATCTTCTCCCGTAAAAGAATGAGGTGCTTTAAAATATAAAATTAAACATTTATCTAAAATGTTATTAGTTTTGTAGTCTATAATAGGGGTAAAATAAGCATATCTATCCTTTATCTTATCACAATCAATATTGGTTATTTTATTAATAATATCTAATACTTTTTCTCCAGATATTCTTATTACAGCAACACCTGATTTACCAAAAACAGTAGATAATGCATATATTGTATCTTTACTCATTTTAACCTCTTTCATAATTTATAACACTAATAACATAAGTATTTTAAAATGCTATAAAAAAATGGGAAGAAAACTTCCCATTATGTTTTATGAATTCATATTAGTAAAGAAATCATCATTATCTTTTGATTGTTTAAGTTTATCTAATAAAAATTCCATACCATCAGTCATTCCCATTTGCATTAATACGCGACGTAAAACCCACATTTTAGTTAGAATATTTTTATCAACCAACAACTCTTCTTTTCTTGTACCAGAACGAGTTATATCAATTGTTGGGAATAAACGTTTATCAGTAAGTTTTCTATCTAAAATTATTTCTGAATTACCTGTTCCTTTAAATTCTTCAAAAATAACTTCATCCATTCTAGAACCTGTATCTATCAAAGCTGTAGCAATAATAGTTAAAGAACCACCTTCTTCAATATTTCTAGCAGCACCAAGTAAACGTTTTGGACGTTGTAAAGCATTAGCATCAACACCACCCGTTAAAACTTTACCAGAAGAAGGTAAAACAGTATTATAAGCTCGACCTAAACGAGTAATAGAATCGAGTAAAATAACAACATCTTTTTTAGTTTCAACCAAGCGTTTTGCTTTTTCTATAACCATTTCAGCCACTTGCACGTGTCTTGCAGCTGGTTCATCGAATGTAGATGATATAACTTCACCTTTTACAGACCTTGTCATGTCTGTAACCTCTTCAGGTCTTTCATCTATAAGTAAAACTATTAAATAAACTTCAGGATGATTTGTAGCAATTGCATGCGCAATATTTTGAAGCATTACAGTTTTACCTGTTCTTGGTGGAGCAACAATTAAACCACGTTGTCCTTTACCTTGAGGTGATATTAAATCAATTACACGTGTTGTATAATCTTTATCTCCACATATTATATCAAAATTTAATTTTTCTGTTGGATATAAAGGGGTTAAATTATCAAAATTTACACGTAGTTTTGATTTTTCTGGATCATCATAATTTATTGTATTTATCTTTGTTAGAGCAAAGTAGCGCTCATTTTCTTTAGGTGCTCTAATTTCACCTTCAACAGTATCTCCTGTTCTTAAACCATATCTTTTAACTTGTTGAGGAGATACATATATATCATCAGCTGAAGCTAAGTAGTTTGATAAAGATGAACGCAAGAATCCAAACCCATCCTGCATAACTTCAATAACACCATCACCATATATAACTTCATCATCTTCTGCTACTCTTTTCATTATAGCAAAGATTAAATCTTGAACACGCAAAGATGATGCGTCTTCAACACCCAAATCTTCAGCTTGACTAAGAAGCTCCTTTGGGGATTTATCTTTTAAATCTTTTAAATGCATTGATTAAAACCTGTGAAATTTAAATAAAATATTTAAAGCTTTTATAATTATAAAATTTAATTAAGTCAATCAAAAGTTAAAATAACCATTACCTTGCTAGATTTTTAAATACTGTCCAAGTGACTTTGTTTTTAGTTTGTGTAAAATTTATCAACAGGGATTTTTTCCAATCATATTATATTAATTTATTTTTTGTTATTTGTTTATCATTGTGAATATTGTTGATAAGTGTTTTTTACACAATTTATTCACACGTATTTTAAAGGTTGTTTAAAAGGTTGTGCACGACTCCAAAATTTTGTTTTTAAAACAATTTTTTAGTTATTTTGAAAAAATGTTTATAAATTGGAGTTATTCACATTATTCACATATGTGTATGAATTTAAATAAAATTGTTAATAAGTGTTGTTTATTTTTTTGGATTATGGGGAATTATTTGTTAGTATGTTTAAAAGTGATATAGTTATACACAGGAGATGTTTAAAGTGTGTATAAACGAAAGTTGAGGTTAAATGATAATAGTTGGAATTACAGGTTCTATAGGTTGTGGAAAGACAACAATAGCTAATACTTTAAGAAAACAAGGTGAGCTAGTTTGGGATGTAGATAAATGGGTTAAGTTTTTATACTATAAAAAGGACTTTTTAAACAATTTAAAAGAAATTTTTCCTGAAGCCTTTGCTAATAATCAGTTTAATAAAAGATGTTTAAGAAATATTGTTTTTAATGATAATAACAAATTGAAGATTTTAGAAAATATTATACATCCTTATTTAGAGAATAAGTTTAGAAAAATTATAAGAAAAAATGCTAAAAATAATTATTTAGCTTTTATTGATATAGCTTTGTTATTTGAAATGGGGTGGGATAGATATTGTGACTATATTGTATTAGCTGATGTTGATAAAGAAGTACAAATTAAAAGAGTTATGTTGAGAGATGGTATATCTAGAGATGATTTTGAAAAAATTGATAAAATTCAAATGTCTCAAGATAAGAAAAAGAAAATGGTAGATTTTATTATAGATACAAACATTGATATTGATAAACTAAAATTAAAAATAATAAATTTATTAGAGGAATTGAAATAATATGCAAAATATTCGTGAAATAGTATTTGATACAGAAACAACAGGTTTTGACCCAACAACCGGTGATAAATTGGTTGAAATTGGTGCTGTTGAACTTATAAATCATATACCGACAGGTAGAACTTATCATCAATATATAAACCCAGAACGAGAAGTACCAGAAGAAGTTGTAAAAGTTCACGGATTAACAACAGAATTTTTGAAAGATTTTCCTGTTTTTTCAGAAGTTGCACAAGATTGGGTTGATTTTGTTGGTGATGACGGTATCTTAGTTGCTCATAATGCAACATTTGATATGAAATTTATAAATTATGAGTTAGGAAGATTAGGGTATCAAGGGTATGAATGGAATAGAGTTGTTGATACATTAGAAATTGCTAAAAATAAATTTCCTGGTCAAAGAAATAATCTTGATGTTTTATGTAAACGTTTTGGTATAGATAATTCTGCTCGTACTTTTCACGGAGCTTTACTAGATGCTCAGTTATTAGCGGAAGTTTATTTAGAATTATTAGGTGGTGTTGAGCCAACAATGGATTTAACATCATCAGTAAAATCAAACAAAAAAGAGGTAAAAACAAATATTAAAAATAGGGTATATAGAGAGCCTAGATTGTTTGATATTTTAGAAGCAGATATAGAGAATCATAGGAATTTTTTGCAAAAAAATATAAAAAATCCTATTTGGTTGAGTGATGAAGTTGTTGAAGAAAGTGCAAAGTAATGTTTTATTTTGATAATATTGATGGTAAAAAGATATTAAGGTCTGATTTATTATCTGGAGTAGAACATTTTTTTACCACTAGAGATTTATGTATATACTCAAAAACAGAAAATATGAGTAAAAATAGGGATATTGTTGAAAAATATATAGGTAGCAAAATGGCTACTTGTCATCCTATTCATGGGGTAGATATAGAAAAAGTTACAAGTAATAATTTATTTTATAATAATGTAGACGGATTGATTGTAGATAAAAAAGGGGCTTGTTGTTTAAATTTTGGTGATTGCACCCCGTTGATTTTTTATGTAGACAATATCGCTATGATTTCTCACGCTGGATGGAGAGGTACAGTAGCAGGGATGGCTAGAGAATCTATTCAGAAGTTGGTAGATTTATATAATATAAAGGTTGATGATGTAAAAGTTGTTATTGGTCCGGCAATATGTTTTAATTGTTATAATGTTGGAGAAGATGTTTATAAATCTTTATTTAATACAATAAAGACTAAAAACGGTTTATTTAAAATAGAAAATGATAAATTTTTTATAGATTTAAAAGGTATAAATAAACAACAACTTTTAGAATGTGGTGTTAGAGAAGAAAATATTGATGTTTGTCCATATTGCACAGCTTGTGGAGAAAAATTATTTTTTTCATATCGTTATGAAAATAAAACAGGATATAGACACAGTGCTGTTGTTAAACTTTAGATTTTTAGATATATTTTTTTATTTAGTTTATTAAACCTATATATTCTTTGATAATTATACTCTAAAAAATCTAATAGATTTGGAGACATATAATTATTATCAATAACTATTATTTTAGGTTTCTTTAAAAATATAGATTCTTCTAA
>JAZNKG010000055.1:0-16828 GCA_045578445.1 Alphaproteobacteria bacterium | reverse complement strand
GTCTATAATTATTTAGAATTAAATTATTATCATAATTATAGAAATATCGATTTGACCATCTATTAACAAAACCACTCTCATTTTCTCTTTTTACAGGTAATATATGCCATAACTTAGATAAATTATTTATAAAATTTTTATTACCATTTTTTGTACTATCTATTAATATTCTATTTTCGTATGGCTCATAAAAAATAAATTTTGGCTTATATTTATTAATTGCATTATTTAAATGAAATGGCTCATTGTAAGTATATAAATAATATGCAACTGGTGCAATATTTCCCAAACCAAACCAATAGTATGATGCATCTTTCCCATATATATTTATGAAAAAAGTACCACTAATAAGTATATCATCTTTTTTTAGTTTAGAATAGATATATTTGTTTACTTGGTAATATAATGGATAAAATTTATTTTGAGGATATTTCATTAAAAATATAACTCCAATAAATGTTATTATTGCTAATAGTATTTTGGATTTATATAGATTAATATTGTCTATTATATAATAACTTATTACTAGTGATGCTGTTATGTTATTGAGGATATAATATTGACAGTATGGAGCACCAATAAAGGGCTTTGTAATATAGTCAAATATAACGACAACAATAAAAATATTTCTATACTTGTTTTTGTCTTTTAAAAAGTATCTTAACATTAAAATTGATAATAAAGGAAGGTATAGCGCATAACGAAAATCATATGAAGTTTTCCCTGCTCCCATAAATTTTTGCATCCATAGGTTTAAATCATAATTCAACAAGTAATAGATTTTAAGTGAGTTGTTTGCGTATAACCATATTATAAATAGTCCTATTAATATACTTGGAAATATCGCCGCTATTAAAACAGGTTTTATTTTTATTTCTTTTTTCCAAATCAGGCAGAATATGCTTATAGATGTAATAAATAGTATCAGCAATATTTTTTGTAAGAATAAAAATGATATTGCAAACATAAAAAAGGATATGTTTAACTCTTTTTGTTTTTTGCTTTCTATGTATGAATAATAATAATAAAGTCCAATAAAATAACTTAGTAACATAAAAACATCGGGATGCATTTCTGTTATTAAAAAATAACTTTCTGGTATAGAAAAATATATCAAAATTCCTAAAAGAAATTGCTTTGCCGATATTTTCATAAACCTATTAGAAATTTTATATAAAACAAAAAATAATAAGGCATACCCTAATATAGATATAAATCTTGATACGTATAGTATTAAAGCGCTGTTGTAAAATAAAGCCACTATTGGAGATAATATGTACCATAGCAAAGGATTATGATGTTCAAAAAAATCTCTATAAGGAATTTTACCTTGCCATACTAACCATGAAGCATGAAGGTGCTCAGCATGATCCATGCATAGATAATGAAAATAGAATGCTTTTCCGATGAAAAACAATTCTATAATTCCTATTATTCCAATAAACAGCCATAAAAAATCTTTTTTAATCATGGTTTGATGCTATTTTAATACCTATATTTTTCAATATAATATAGAAAGATATCCACTCATACTTTATTTTTGTTATTTGCTTATTATATATCTACTTAAATAATTTATGGGAGAGATATTATGATTTATAAGTTGGCTGTTATTTTAGGCGCTATTTTAGGAATATGTGGCTGTGCAAGAGATGATATTGATAATCGTTCATTTGCCTATCAAATTCAAGGAATTAATGCTTATAGAGGGCAAGATGTATCATCGCTATTTGATGCAAATGGAGCTCCAAATGCTGTAAAACGTTTGGGAAATGACCAAGTTATGTGGGTTTATTATACAAACTATCGCCCTGTTGGTGGGGGAGAGATGATTTCTTATGACAATCCACCTATGGGAAAAACAGGAACTTCTTGTATGGTTAGAGTTGTGCTAGAAGATGATGTTGTGCAACAAGTTTTTACTAATTGCTCATAAAAATTAAGGCACCTTTAAGACGCCTTTTCTACTTTAAAAGAAGTAATATCTTAAACCTATTGTCAACTCTTGTACATTTTTCTTAAACATATCATCTTCTGGCATTATCCAACGATACATTGCTCTGATACCAATTTTATCAGTTGGATTAAATTGAGTACCGAAGCCTAAACGGTAGCTTTCATTTTCAAAATCTTCCATTTTTGTGGTTAATTTACCACCGTCTAATGTATATTTGCCATAACCAACGGTTGTAAGTAATTCAACTATACCTAGGTTCAATGTATCTGCAACTAAATCTATGCCGTATGCTGCAGGTTTTGTTTTTGACCCATTTGATGCATCTGTTGAGAAATATTTTTGATAATATCCTTCTACAGATAAAAATCCTAAGGCTTTTACACCTGCACTTATTGTTGCACCATTTAAGCTATCAATGTTTCCGTAGCCATTTGGAGTTGATGATATATAATCAATTCCAACGTGTGGAGATAAGATAAATGCATTTGCATTAAATGAAATTAGCATTGCGCATATTGTATATAAAATTTTCTTCATAGTAGCTCCTTTAATCTATTGTATTACGACATTGTGTTTTTCTGGACTATAAGTAATTGATAGTTTACCTGTGCCAAATTCTTCTGCAACTTTACCAAATATTTCATAACGCCATCCTTTTAATATTTGGTTTTTGGCTTTAGGATTTTTTACATATTTGCGTAAGTTCTTCTCAGATGTAATAAGATGAGCAACAACACCATGCTCATTGCTTTTTATTTTGAGTAATAATTTTAGTATTTCATACAATGACTGTTGGTTAGCTGTTAAGTTAACATCTTTTTCTTTATCTTGTTTACTGAGATTTTTATCAAAATTTTCTTCTGATAGAGAGTTTAACAATTCTAATATTTCTGTAGCATATACTCCTTTGATAATATCAGAACGCATACCTCGTACTTGTTTTAATTCTTCTATTGTTTTTGGAAATGAGGTTGCTATGTTTAATAACAAATCATCTTTCATTACATTTTGTCTTGTTACATTTTTTGACATTGCTCTTGTTTCTCGCCATGCAGCAAGTGATTTTAATACGTTGAGGAACTGAGTAGAGTGACTGTTGTGTTTAATACGTAACCATGCATTATTTACATCTACATCGTAATGTGATATATCTAATAAATCAGCCATATCATCTAATATCCACTTTTCACGATGATTTTCTTTTAGATATGCATTTATTTTATTATAACATTTTACCAAGTGGACAACATCATTAGCGGCATATTCTAATTGTTTTTCAGATAAGGGACGAATCTGCCAATTTGTTAAACGGCATGATTTATCTAAATCTACTGAACAATATACTCTAACTAAATTTTCATAGCTAACACATTCCCCTAAACCACAAACTTGTGCAGCTATTTGTGTATCAAATACAGGCGTTGGTATTTTTCCTGAAAGCTTGTATAAAATTTCTATATCTTGTCTTCCAGAATGAAATACTTTCATGATTTTTGTATTTTGAAGTATATTAAAAAAATCTGTATAATCTATGTCTTTTGCTAAAGGATCTATAAGAAAAGCTCCATCTTCATACCCTACTTGAATTAGGCAAGGTAGCGGATAATATGTTTTTTCACGTATAAATTCACAATCTATAGCTATAACTTTTTGTTTTTTTAGTATTTTACAGGCTAATTTTAGTTCTTTTGTAGTGTCTATTAAATTCATAGTATTTATTCCCTTGTTTTCTATTTTAAGTTTATAGCACATTGTTTAAGATTTTTTTAATTTTAGCTTGCATTTATGCTAAATTGAGATAAGAATAGCAACAATAGTGTTTAAAA
This sequence comes from Alphaproteobacteria bacterium, assembly GCA_045578445.1. Lineage (GTDB taxonomy): Bacteria > Pseudomonadota > Alphaproteobacteria > RF32 > CAG-239 > CAG-267. The sequence continues at coordinate 13,045 of JAZNKG010000055.1, read as the reverse complement.
TTTTAATTTAGAGGTTTTTTATGATTGAATATAGAACTCATACTTGTGGAGCCTTGAGAGCAAATAATGCAGGCGAAACAGTTAAACTATCTGGTTGGATACACCGTAAACGTAATTTAGGTAATCTTTGCTTTGTTGACTTAAGAGACCATTATGGTATCACACAATGTGTAGTTGATAGTTCTAGTGATTTATTTAAAAAACTTGAAGATATTCGTGTTGAGAGTGTTATTACTATTGATGGTGTAGCTGTAATGCGTGAAAGCGTTAATAAAAATATGCCCACAGGTGATATTGAAGTAAAAATAAATAATATTGAAGTACACTCATTGGCTGATGTATTACCTATACAGGTTTTTGGTGATGATAATGCCCCTGAAGATATGCGCTTAAAATATCGTTTCTTAGACTTAAGACGTGAAAAGATTCATAATAACATTATAGTTCGTTGCCAAGTTATTAAAAGAATGCGCGAATTAATGAATGAGCAAGGTTTCTTAGAATATCAGACTCCTATTTTGACTGCATCATCTCCTGAAGGAGCTCGTGACTTTTTGGTTCCATCTCGCTTAAATCCTGGAAAATTTTATGCGCTTCCTCAATCACCTCAACAATTTAAACAATTGCTTATGGTATCTGGCTTTGATAAATATTTTCAAATTGCTCCTTGTTTTAGAGATGAAGACCCAAGAGCTGATAGAAGCCCTGGTGAATTTTATCAACTTGATATGGAAATGTCTTTTGCAACACAAGAAGATGTTTTTGCGGTTATGGAAAAAACAATGGGCACAATATTTAATGAGTTCTCTTACGGTAGAACAGTTGACCAAGCTCCATACGTTAGAATTCCATTTAATGAAGCTATGTTAAAATATGGTTCTGATAAGCCTGATTTGAGAAACCCTCTTATTATTCAAGATGCTACTGATTTCTTTGGAAATACGGGATTTGGAGTTTATGATAACAAAGCTCAAAATGGTGAGCATCTAAGAGCTATTGTTATTCCTAATGGCGGTGAAAAACCTCGCTCGTTCTTTGATAAGTTTGATGGTTTTGCTAAAGCTGAAGGTTTTGGAGGCATGGCTTACATCGCTTTTTCTGCAACTGGGGCAAAAGGTATTGCAAAATTCTTCTCTGAAGAAAAAATTGCTGAATTAAAAAATAAATTTGGTGTTAAAGACGGTGATGCTATTGTATTTATGGGTGGAAATAAGAAACTTATAAATAAATTTGCTGGAAAAGTTAGATTAAAACTTGGAGAAGAATTAGATATAGTTGAGAAAAACGTATTTAGAATGTGTTGGATTGTTGACTTTCCTTTCTATGAAGAAAATGAAGAAACAGGCGCAGTTGAATTTTCTCACAATCCTTTCTCTATGCCTCAAGGCGGAATGGATGCTCTATTAAATAAGAAGCCTTTAGATATTTTAGCTTATCAATATGATATGGTTTGTAATGGAGTTGAGCTTGTTTCTGGTGCAGTTCGTAATCACAAACCTGAAATTATGTATAAAGCTTTTGAAATTGCTGGATATGATAATACTGTAGTTGATAGCAAATTTGGTGGTATGATAAATGCTTTCAAATATGGCGCTCCTCCTCACGCTGGTTGCGCTCCTGGTGTTGATAGAACTGTTATGCTTATTCTTGATGAACCAATTATCAGAGATGTTATTGCATTTCCACTAAATGGTAAGGCGCAAGATTTGTTGATGCAAGCACCTAATACGGTATTCCAACATCAAATTGATGACTTACATATTAAGTTGGTTGAAGAAAAAGAATAATTCCAATCCCCGTCTTATGGCGGGGATTTTATTAAAACTTAATTTTAAATTAAAAAAATGCTTTACATTTTAAAATTTAAATGTATAAATGATGTCCTGACAGCAGGCTGGGCTAATGGCATGCCTTGTTGCTGTGTTAATCCAACTTAATTTATGAAAGGGATTGAAATGCCTAAATTAAAAACTAAAAGTGCGGCTAAGAAACGCTTTAGCGTTACTGGTACCGGCAAATTGAAGAGAAATTTTGCGAACAAGAGACACTGCCTCTTCTGCAAAACACAAAAAATGAAAAGACAAGCTCGTGGCACAACTTTGGTTTCAGAAGCTGATGTACAGATTGTTAGAAAATTTTTACCATATTTGTAGTAGGAGGATGTTTAGATGTCTCGTGTTAAAAGAGGTGTAACAGCACACGCTCGCCATAAAAAAGTTTTGGATATGGCGAAAGGCTATAGAGGACGTAATAAGAACGTTTTCAGAGTAGCTATTGAAAAAGTTGAAAAAGGTTTGCAGTATGCTTATCGTGATAGAAAAGCTAAAAAAAGAAGTTTCAGAGCTTTATGGATTCAACGTATTAATGCTGCAACTCGTTTGAATGATATGACTTATTCTCGATTTATCAGCGGGCTCAACAAGGCAGGTATTGAGCTTGATCGTAAAGTTCTCGCTGATATCGCTTTTAAAGAGCCCCAAGCTTTTGCTAAGTTAGTAGAAACTGCCAAAGCGGCTCTTGCTAAATAAGATTTAGTGTAAATTATATCAAAAATAAAAAGAGTCGTCTTGGGCAACCAAGATGACTCTTTTGTATTTAAAACATAGTGTTGCTTGGTAGAGGAGATTAAAGGTTTTATAACCAATCATTTTGAAGGTGATATGATGAGTGATATTGAAATTATTAAAAATGAAATTGAACAACAAATTGCCAATGCTTCTGACATTAAAGCATTAGATGATGTTAGAGTTGGAGCTTTAGGTAAAAAAGGTAGAGTTACAGAGTTATTAAAAACTTTGGGTTCTATGCCAATTGAAGAAAGAATTGAATTCGGTAAGAAAATTAACGTTGTAAAAGCCGAATTAGAAGCAAAGATTGCTAGCAAAAAAGAAGAACTAGAAGCTAAACTATTAGATGAAAAATTGAAAAAAGAAGTTGTTGATGTTACTTTACCTTGTCGTCCTGAAGTACAAGGAAGAATTCATCCTGTATCTAAAGTTTATGAAGAGATTGTTGCTATTTTTGCACAAATGGGTTTTGAGGTTGCGGAAGGTCCAGATATTGAAGATCAATTTCATAACTTTAATGCTTTAAATATGCCACCTAACCACCCTGCTCGTCAAATGCAAGATACTTTTTATGTAAACAATGATGTTACTAAAGAGTTTGACTTGGATAATGCATATGTTGTCAGAACTCATACATCAGGTGTTCAAATTCGTACTATGGAGAAGAAGCAACCTCCGATTAGAATTATTGCACCGGGTAGAACATATCGTTCTGACTATGATGCAACACATACTCCAATGTTCCACCAAGTTGAAGGATTGGTTATTGATAAAAAAACTACAATGGCGGAACTAAAAGGTTGTTTATATGATTTTATGAAAACTTTCTTTGAAGTTGATGAGTTGCCTGTTCGTTTTAGACCTTCTTATTTTCCATTTACAGAACCTTCTGCCGAGATGGATATCGGTTGCTTAAAATCTAAAGAAGAGTTGAAAGTTGGTGCAGGTAATGATTGGCTTGAAGTATTGGGTTGCGGAATGGTTCATCCTAATGTTTTGAGAGCTGGAGGTATTGACCCTGACGAGTATCAAGGATTTGCATTCGGTGTTGGTATTGATAGACTTGCGATGCTGAAATATGGTATACCGGATTTAAGAACATTCTTTGAGTCTGATGTAAGATGGATAAAAAATTATGGCTTTACTCCTTTGGATTTTTCTTCAATGACAAGTGGTTTAAGCAATAACGGAGGATTAGCACGATGAAATTTACATTATCTTGGTTAAAAGAACATTTGGATACAAATGCTAATATTGATGAAATTTGCGATACATTAACAAAGATTGGTTTGGAAGTTGAAGAAGTTGTTAATCCTGCTTCTCAGCTAGAAGGATTTAATACTGCTCGCATTGAAAAAGTTGAAAATCATCCTGATTCAGACCATTTGCATATTTTAGCTGTTAATACGGGTAAAGAAACTTTACAAGTTGTATGCGGTGCACCAAATGTTTATGAAGGATTGGTTGGTATCTATGCTCCAACAGGTGCTTTAATTCCTTGTTATGGTGAAAGATTAAAAGTTGCAAAAATCAGAGGCGTTGAAAGTATGGGCATGATGTGTTCAGAAAAAGAGCTTATGATTGGCGATGACCATAGTGGTATTATTGATTTGCCTAAAGGAACAGATGTAGGTATTCCTGCCAGTGAAATTTTAGCAATTGACCCTGTTATTGAAGTTTCTATTACTCCAAACAGAGCGGAGTGTTTAGGTGTTCGTGGTATTGCCAGAGATTTAGCTGCTGCTGGTCTTGGCAAATTAAAAGAACTTAATATTCTAGAAATCAAAGGTAGTTTTAAGAGCCCTATTAGCGTTAGCGTTGACTGTAAAGAAGCTTGTCCTACATATACTGCTCGTTATATTAAAGGTGTAAATAACAGAGCAGAAACTCCTAAATGGATGAAAGACAGACTTACAGCTATCGGCTTACGTCCTATTTCTGCATTGGTTGATATTACAAACTATATTAACTACGATTTAGCTCGTCCTTTGCACGTATTTGATGCGGATAAATTAGTTGGTAATGTAAAAGTTCGTATGGCTAATGATGGCGAAGAATTTTTAGCATTAAATGAAAAATCTTATGTATTAGATGACAAAGCACTTGGCATTTGTGATGATGAGGGAGTTCAATGCTTGGGCGGTATTATGGGTGGTCTTAACAAAGGTAGTTATGAAGATACAACAAATGTACTTTTAGAATGTGCTTTGTTTACCCCTCATTGTATTGCAAGAACAGGTAGAAAATTCCAACTTGATTCTGACTCTCGTGCAAGATATGAACGTTGGGTTGACCCTATGTCTAATATATCTGGTAATGCTATTGCTACAAAGATGATTTTGGATATATGTGGTGGCGAAGCTTCTGAAATTGAAGTTGTTGGAGATGAAGTATTTAATGCAAATCCTGTATCATTAAGAGTTGAAAGATTAAAAACATTTGTTGGTATGGAAGTTAGTGCTGATAAATGTGTTGAAATTCTTTCTAATTTAGGATTTAAAGTTAGTGAAGAAAATGGTGTAATTAGCGCTGTTTCTCCTTCTTGGCGCGGTGATATTGAATGCGAACAAGATTTGATTGAAGAAATTGTTAGAATGATTGGTTTGGATAATATACCTGTTGTTTCTATGAAGACAGCAGAATTTCCTAAACCAGTTTTGACACCATTACAAAACAATGTATTGATGGTTAAGCATGAACTTGCCAGTCGTGGAATGTATGAGACTGTTACATTTAGCTTTACTGATAGCTCTATTGCTAAATATTTCCGTAGAGGAAATGAGCCAGTTCTAATACAAAATCCTATTGTTAATGAGCTTGATGAAATGCGCCCATCTATTTTACCAAACTTATTGATTGGTGCTAAAAGCAATATAGCCAGAGGTTATACTAACTTGGCTATATTTGAGGTTGCTCCTGAATTTTATGGTAGAAATCCTGGAGAACAAAAAACTGTAGCTGGTGGTATTAGAGTTGGTAAAACTTCTAAGAAAGACTGGACGGGTTCTATGCGTTCTTATGATGTATTTGATGCAAAAGCAGATGCATTGGCGGTAATTGCTGCAGCAAAAGGACCTTTTGAAGCGCCTCAAATTACAACAGATGCTCCTAGTTATTATCACCCAGGTAGAAGTGGTGCAATTAGATTAGGTAAAAATGTGATTGCTTATTTTGGTGAATTACACCCATCTGTATTAAAGGCTTTAGATATTAAAACTAATGTTATGGCGTTTGAGGTATTTTTGGATAATATTCCTTTACCAAGAGATGGCAAATCTAAGGCGAAGAAGAAATTGGAATTATCTCAATTGCAAGCAGTTGATAAAGATTTGGCTTTTGTTACAGATAAGAATGTTAGTGCAAATAACATTGCTGTTGCAGCAAAAAATGCGGATAGAGATAACATATCTGAAGTTCGTATTTTTGATATTTATGAGGGTGAAAACTTGCCTGAAGATAAAAAGTCTGTAGCAATTACCGTTACATTCCAACCAAAAGATAAGACTTATACTGATGCTGAACTAGAAAACTTGATGAATAAGGTTATTTTTGAAGTTGGTAAAAAAACCGGTGCTACTTTGAGATAATATCTCTAATTGGATAAAAGGAACGGCGCTTATTATAGCGCCGTTTTTGTGTGATTAATTAATTTATCTTTTAATTAAAACTTATTTTTATATCTGATGAATTTGCACAGTTAGCCATTTTATTTTTGAGAGCTTTAGAAAAAAGTTCATAACCTGATACCTCTCCTTTTCTATAACTATCAAAAATTTCATCATAAAACATTTTCATAGGTCTTGTAAGACAATTTATTGTTCTTTGAGAAACTTTAGATGATAAATTATTAGCTATTGCATCTCTATAACCTTCTGCATAATTTTTTAAGAGAAGTTTATTATAATCAAAATAAATTTTGGCCGTACCTAAATATTCATTTTCAAAATTAAGTAATATCCAGGCTTCATTTATATCAATATCTTTAGGATTGACTTTCTTTTCCACTATATCATGGTTTAGATCATAAGCTACAATAGATGAAGAATATAAACATAAGGCTATTATTAAATAAATTATTTTTTTCATATTTACCTCTTTCTATAACTTTGCTTGTATTATATCAACTATAAATAAGAATAACTTATCTAATTTCTTTATATTTATTGTACATTTAAATTGTAAATTATCTTTATAGTAATCTTCAAAAGTAATAGCTTCTATTTTATCATCTTTGTCCAATTTTATATTATTTTCTAGTTTAATATGGCATAAAGAATTTCTTAGATGTCTCATAAAAGCTAGCGTTGCATTATTACCATCTTTATTATCATAAATTTCATTTATTTCAGGTATTGCTATTTTAAGAATATCTTCGTAAGAGATGTTTTCAAAAAACATTTTTCTCATTTTTTCGTCTATTAAAGACAAAGCACCTGTAATACAATTAATTAGTAGTGTTACATCATATTCGCTATTTTTGTTTTTTTGATAATTTTGATAAGCTCTTTTAGTATAATCTTTTAAAATATTTTCATACATCATTTTACAAACTCCTTAAATTTAATTTTAATTATTTATAATATTAAGAGTCTGTAATCACATATATAAAACCAGCTGATACATAACAATGAATACCGACAACTATTGTTATTTGGTAATAACAATTAACGATATTCACTTAACACCGATGGTTATATAAGAGATTACGACATCTCCGTGTTATTAAAAACACTAACTAATAAATAAAATCAGCTATTGTTTAGATATAATAAAAAAATTTTTTTGTCAATATTTATTATTTTTCATATTTAAATTTCATACCTTGTATACATCGCATAATTTGCATAAAAAGCATTATTCTATAATTATCATCTTTTGCTATTTCTCCATTTTTATATCTCTTAAAAATTTCATCCATAAACATTCTTGTTGGTCTAGTTAGGCAATTAACTTCAAATTCGCTAACTATCGGAAATGATTGAAAAAGTATACCTACTCCATCAACCATCCCTCCCGTATACTGTATAAGAGCTTTTGCATTTGAAATGTAATAACTATTATATGTAATATTTTCACTGTTAGTAAATTCATATAAATGTTGCGCTTGCTCGACTGTAAAAATTTCGGGATAAATATATTTTGTATATAAATCATCAATAGGTGATGCAATAGAGTTTGATACATACAAATTTAAAACTATGGTTAAAATAAACTTTTTCATTTCCTCTCTCCTTTTTGTTTATATATAAAAAAACCACCTTTGAGAGGTGGTCGGAGAGTTCGTAAATCATATAACCATAAATGACTCTTTTAGCCTTTAAGGAAATCCTTTGGACATACGCTAAAAGCTCCCCGGCCATTATCTAGTCGGGGATATATGCTGTTATCTGTAAATAACAACTGACGATGCTATCCAACACCGATGGTTATAAGAGCTTACGACAGCCCCGCACTCTTCTCAAAGTGCTAATTAGTAACAAATACTAATTGGGAAATAATGTATCATAATTTTAATTCGTTGTCAATAACTTTACATTATAAACAAAGGGAGCGAGTGCTCCCTTAATTTTTGATTTTTGTTCTTGGTATTTAGGATGAAGTTACTATATAAAAAAAAACAATCATTAGCCAGGCTAACGATTGTTTTGTAAATACTAGCGTTTCATAATCAATGGATAAAATGCATCAGAAATACCTATTACATCTCTGTAGCAATAATTCCACTTATGTACAGCAACCGGTGTCAGTACATCTTCTATGAATGCCCAATAATACTCTTTTTTTGGTAATGGGCTATCTCCTGCTTTTTGACGCAATTCTGAAACTTTATCCCAGGTTTGAGCCAATATTGTAACCTCATATCCTTTCAGCAATTTGCCTCCATATCTTTTTATGTATTTGTTTAAACGAGGAGGATTTATCGATTCAAGACAATGACTATGAAGTACAAGATTTGAGCTGATGCGATAGCCGATAATTCTACCATTTTGAGGAAGATATTCAGTACTTTCACATAAATTTTCATAGACATATCTTGGCTCTGTATAATCATCAACCTTTTCAGGCAAATTACCATTCCACCTTGGCTCGCCGGCAGGACCATCAAAGACAGTAGGATCTCCTGAGAAGATTTTACCCTCTCTTTTGCTGCCCCAGAAGAAGCCAACAAGCATACATACTATTAAGGCTACCAAAATAATAAAAAAAATCATAATTATACCGGAATATTTATAGAGGCTTGTATGACCGGGTCCTCATAATTTATATAATAATTCTCTTTGTTTTTATTTTTACAATCAAAAATTTTAAAAGCAATTATTTTTTTAAATATAACTAATCCAGTTAAACAAAAAACCGAGTTATTTCTCGGTTTTTGTTTTGATTTGGTTTCTTTGAAATTATTGTTCAGAATATTTTAATGTTACATTATCTCCTTTAAGCTCTAGGATTTTATTTTTTAGTGTGTAAGTTTTTATTTTACTCAAATTTTGAAAATATGTTTGTTCTTGTTGCATTTCTTCAGCCGGTCCCATCATCATTGTGCTACCAACTTGGCTAAATGTGATATTATTATTTTCTGCTTTATATTCACCAAAATAATTATTTACGGCTTTACCATAAAACTTATTTTCTTTGGCATCAAATGTGATTGTGAAATTTTTGTTGGTATCTAGGGTAAATGTTTTACCTTTTAGAGAAGGAGCTTCTGAGCAAGCATTTAGCATAAGAATAGAAAACATTGTTAATAAAAGTTTTTTCATATTTAACCTCTTAAAAAAATATTATACTTAATGAAAATATATATGCTGATATCTATATTATCAATATATTTTGATGATTTATTGTATAAATAGAATCGTATGTTGACTTTGGTTTATTGGTTAAATAATATGTAAGAAAATTTAATATTGGGGAGTTTTGATTGTGAAGTTTGTTGTTAGTTTATTAGCTACTCTTGTTGCTTTTAGTTCTAAAGCTTTTGCAAATCCAGCTTGTGCTGTTTGCACGGTTGCTGTTGGAGCGTCTTTAGAAATTGCAAGAAGACTTGGAGTTGATGATGGTGTTGTTGGTGTTTGGGCAGGTGCTTTCTTAACACTTTTAGGCTACTGGACATTAAAATGGATGGATAAAAAAGGTTGGAATTTTAAAGGTAGAGATTTTATTGTTTTATCTTTATCTGTTTTGATGATTTTGTTTATGTATATTTCTCATTTAGTTTATACTCCTAAGGCTATTCTTGTTTTTTGGATTGACCCGTTTTTATTTGCTACAATTTGCGGTGCTTTAACTTTACATTATTCATCAGAATTTTATCAGTGGATGAAAAGAAAAAATGGTGGTCATGCGCATTTTCCTTTTGAAAAAGTTGTAGTACCAGTTGTGGCTTTGTTATTTGTTTCTTGGGTATTTTCTTGCTATGAGTTATGTACACCAGAACTTCCTGATTTGAGTAATATGTAATTGGAGAGATATTTATGAAAAAAGCTGAAAATGTAAAAGAATTTGTTGAAAGAATTGATGCTTCTAAAAAAGTAAACCCTAAAGATTTATCTTCTGACCAAGATTTGACTATTGCTATTATGAATTTGATTTCTATTGAAGAACATCTTGTTTTTTCCGGTGCAAAAACCGGTAAGTCTTCTTTTTATGATTTAATTGAAGATGTGCGTGAAACTCGCAAAAAATTGATGCTTAAAATTATTCCAAGTTATGAAGGTGAAGTTTGGTGCATTTCTAAACACTTATTAGCGTCTTCTATGCGCTTAATGGAAGTTGGTACCAAACAACAAAGTTTAGGCAATAAGCAAGAAGCTTATGATTTGTTTAACAAAGCATACGATTTATACTGCCTATTTTGGGGCTTGAATATGAATATGCTTAATGTTAGCGAAATGAAGTGGATTGAAGATAGTGTTGAGGATATTAAAAAGATTAGTGAAAAAATAGCCGTTAATGCTCCTGAAGTTATCGCTAAAGAAGAAACAGTTGAAGTTGTTTCAGAAGCTCCTAAAACAGCCTTTGACAAGATGAAAGCATTTGTTAAAAAAGCAGTTGACTGTTGTATAGAGTAAAAAAAATCCCCTCCATTGAGAGGGGATTTTTTATAAGAGCAGACTGCTAGATAAGTCCTTCAAGCTTTGCCAAGCGCTCAATTTCATCGATTTCTTTGCTTAACGGAATAAGCGCAGAACTCCAGAAATCAGCCTCGTTCATATCAAGCTCAAACGGCTCAAGCAGTGAATCGATATCTTCCAGTCCGGTGTTTGACAGCATATCAACATACCTTTGTGCAAAATCTTCCATTTCACCTGATTTGTAAACTTGCCAAAGCTTGTTTACTACCATACCTGCGAACGCATAGTAGCGCACGTAGAACGGAGAATTGAAAACATGCGGAATTGCCATCCAGCCATACCTTGCTTCTGCCGATAATGGGAAACCCAAGTAACGCTCCATTTCTTCAGAGTAAATCTGAGAGAAGCGCTCTTCTGAAAGCTCACCACTTTGACGCTCACGGAAAGCTCGCAACTCAAACTTTGAGAAAGCTATCTGACGATGAATATCGGCTATCTGACGATTTACATCTTCAATAAGCATATAGAGTTTCTCTTGATTGCTTAGCTCATTGCCACTCATCAGAGCGCTGATAACAATCTTTTCATCAAAGATAGATGCTACCTCAGACATGCTTATTGTTGTACCATCATTCAATACCCCGGCATTAACTTCCGAGTAGATGTGATGAATTGCATGTCCGAGCTCGTGCGCGAAGGCTATCACGGAATCATATCCTCCTCTGTAGTTGAGGAAAATATATGGTTTACTTCCTTTGATGCAGAAAGCACCTGCATCTTTTCCTTCTTGCGGTTTAGCATGAATGGTGTTGCTATTCACTATCTCAACAGCGGTTGTTCCCATTTCAGTATTGAACTTCAACAATGCACCAATCACTACTTTTACGGCTTCCACCCAAGGGATATTCCTTTCTTCTACTTTGATAGGATTGATGAGCCTATCGTTGTAGTCGATAGATTGCTTTCCGCTCATTTTTGCGAGCAATTTGTAGAAACGCTGTGAAATCGGCACATAAGAATCTGTTACGGCGGTTGCAATTGAAAGAACATTCTCTCGATCAAGTCCGTTGGCAAAACCATCTCTGTCAAGCGCATCAAAGCATATTTCATCTTCGTCTTCATTATATAAATGAATTTTACACATAACATCTTCTTCTTTGTAGATAGAGTTCAATGTTTGTGTGAAGATGTAGCCATGACGAGAAAACTCATCAGACATAACTTTCAGAGCTTTGTTTCTTGTAGCTTTGTCCTTGGCTCTGTGTGCCAGTTCTGAAATTTCATCAAAGGTGTAAGTTTTCTTACCCATTGTGAAATTCAGCTTAGAAATCATCTGCTTGTAAAGACTGTACCAACCTGTTGACAGTGAAGACATTTTTCTGACAGCTCTTGAAACAGCTTCGCTTAATGCCGGCGGAAGAAGGAGATAACACATCATCCATTCCTGATAGTCCCTTAGCTTTTGCGACTGCAAAAATTCTATCTTCTTCTCAGGCGGAAGACTGTACATTGCATGACGTATCCATCCTATGCCATCATGCACCTTGTTAGCATACTCTTCTATTTTCTTTTCGAAAAGAAGAGCTTCTTGGTTAGTGCGTTGCGTACACAAGTTAAGTGACGCAAAGTACAAGAGTGACCTTGAGAGAATTATTATCTGCTCATACTTACGTATGAATGTTAGCAGTTCATAATCCTTCATCTTGAAGAGTTTACCTTTGTCCTTGATGAGATCTTGGATGGTATCGGAGATTGTCTTTTTAGTATTCTCAATTTCCGGATCATCAATACCGTTGAAAAATCCTGATAAATCCCATTCTGGAATGTAATTTTTCAGGATCTCATCTTCTTCGCTGGTAGTTTCATTACCCGTAGCTTCTTCGCATTCTGGCGGTGCTACATCAACAACTTGATTCTTGTCCTCAGTTGTTACCTCGTTTTGAAAAACGAGAGGATTTAATTCTTCTTGTTTCATATGTATATGGTTAATAGTTTGTTCGACATAAAAATTGCTTAGAGGCTTGCATATTATTACTATATATAAACATTGTCAACACTTTTGTCTTATTTTTGACGAAAACCATAAATACATATTACAACAAAAAAACTTCCTTATTTCTAAGGAAGTTTTTAATGGCTCCGGCTATCTGATTCGAACAGATGACCGATCGGTTAACAGCCGATTGCTCTACCGCTGAGCTAAGCCGGAACATTTTGGAGGCCGGTACCGGAATCGAACCGATATAGAAGGATTTGCAGTCCTCTGCATGAGCCATTCTGCCAACCGGCCCTTCCGAACTTGTGCCAACAACAACGTGGTGAGTTGTATATATACATAAAAAATTTTGAACGTCAACATATTTTTTTTAAAAATGTGAAAAAAATTTTATCTTGTGTATATCT
>JAZNKG010000054.1:0-52589 GCA_045578445.1 Alphaproteobacteria bacterium | reverse complement strand
GAGGCTCGAACTCGCGACCCCATGCGTGACAGGCATGTATTCTAACCAACTGAACTACGCCCCCATCAGAACAAAAACACTTATATAGAATAAAAAATATAATTGCAAGTGTTTTTTTATATTTTTTTATAATAATTTTTCAATCAATAAAACTTCTTTAAGTTTACTTGGTATTTTTATTCCTCTAAACAACGGATTATGCTTCAAAAAAACATCCCAGTCATCATTTGAATAAGATATATTTTTTTGCCTATTTTCTTTTATAAAAAATAGTCTTAAATCACAAATTTGCATAAAGCATCCCCCAAGTGTAGCCCCAACGAAATCTTTATTATTTAATTCATTTATCAAATTTTCTATACTATTTGCCTCAGGAATATAATCACTACCACTTAATTCTTTTAATAAAATCCCAATAATAACAAATTTCAATTCTTTATGCCAACTTAAAAACTCATTGTAATCAACAGAATAGGCAACATCATTCCACTTATGCATTTTATTTTTAATAATATCCAAAGCAGTATCTTCTAAAAAATCTTTAGTATTGCGTAAATTATCAGTTGCTAAAGAAATTCTCTCAACAGAAATACCTAATTCTTTTTCAAGCACAGGTAAAAATTTTCGCATTTTCACTCTTAAAAAATCGGTACATTGATTAGATTCGTCTTCTACCCACTTAATGTTTTTTTCATTAAGATATTTTTTTAAATCATCAGGATGAGTATGTAAAAGAGGGCGCAATACGCTAATACCATTACGCTTAGAAATTTCATCAATAGATGATAAACCAAATACTCCGCTTCCTCTTTGTAGTCTCATTAAAAATGTTTCAGCTTGGTCATATAAGTGGTGTGCAATCATAAGGTTTTTTATATTATTGTCCTTGCACCAATCGCAAATCAAGTTATATCTTGCAATTCTCGCTTGTTCTTCAATTCCTGTTTGTGGCTTATCTCCAACCCATTTCAAAATATGATGTTCAATGCCAAAATCTTTCATAATCTTTGACACATAACAAGCCTCATCATAAGATGTCGGTCTTAGTCCGTGGTCGACAGTTAATGCAACAATACGAAAATCCGGAAACTCTTCTTTAAGCATCAAAACCAACGCTAGAGAATCTGCGCCACCAGAAACTCCAACAGCAAAACTATTATCAGTAATATTATGTTTTAATAAAAAGTTTTTAATTACTTGCACGCTAAAGCCTCAGCTTCTTTTTTTGCTCTATTTGATATATCTGAATTAACATTGTCAAAGACTTTAGGTAAGTTTACAAAAGCTGTACAAGCCTCAGTTTTCTTGTCTAGAGCTTTCATTGTTAACCCTAATTTTAATAAACAGTCTGGTCCTTTACTTCCGTCAGGATATTTACTGTACCCATCTTTAAATGCAACAGCAGCTTTTGCAAAATTTTGTTGTTTGTAATAAACTTCTCCTAACCAATATTGAGCATTTCCTGCCAACTTGTCATCAGCAAAAGATCCTAAAAATTGTGAGAATTTCTTTTCTGCATCGCTTAATTTATTTGCTTTTAAATCATTTAAAGCTTCTTCATATAAATCTTTTGCCTTAACACCAGAAGGAGCTTTAGGTAACTCTTGAGATGTTGTAGCAATAGCTGGAGCATTTCTCTTTATTTGTTCAAAACGAAGCTCAATATCTTTGTCAATCATCTCTAATTTTTTTTCTATCGTACTAATGCGATGTTCAAAATTTTCAACTTTACCATTCATGTCGCGAATCATTTGATCATATTCACCCAGCTTAATTTGAAATGTTGAAACTGATTCAGTAGGCGCTGTAGAGTCATTTTTATCACGATATAGTTGTCTTTGAATTACAACAATATCATCTTTAATTTGATTGATTTCATCTTGTAAATAAGTATCTCTAGCAAAAACTGATGAAGTAGTAGCTAAAATGGATACTCCTAAACATAACAAAGAATATTTTTTCATTATTTCCTCAAATAAAAAACAAACCTAACAAGAATATAGACCATTTTTTTTTATATCTCAACAAAAAAACGTATTCTTTCGAATACGTTTTTTTCTAATTAGCATTTGATGTAAATTAGTTGTTGCTTAATTCTACAACTGTTACACCACGACGGCTTTTAGCATATGCTTCTTCTGTATCACCAGGAACAGCATATTCTTTACCGTAAGAAACTGTAGAAACTCTCTTAGCGCAAACACCTTGAGATACTAAATATTGTTTTACAGCATCTGCACGACGTTCACCCAAAGCTAAGTTGTATTCAGCAGTACCTCTTTTATCGCAGTAACCTTGAATAACAACATTTACTTTTGGATTCTTCTTCAACCATGCAACTTGAGCATCAAGAGCTGCAACTGCTTCTGAAGACAATGCAGAGCTATCAAAAGCAAAGTAAACTGTTGTATCTGCATTTTCAGCAAACTCACGAGCGAGTTTAGATTGGCAATCACTACCACCAAACCAACTACTTGTAGTAGAACAGCCTGATAATAAAACAACTGCACAAAGCAAGCTTAAAAGTTTTTTCATTATATTTTCTCCATATGGTTAAAATTTAAAGTTATTTACCGAAAAAATCTATAAACAACTATACAGACACTAAATTAAGTAACAAAAGTAAATATTTCAATAACAAACTATACTATTTGTGTATAAACTTTTTATTTAATGAATATTTTTTTTAAAACTAATTATCTATACCATAATTTTTGAGTACACTTTGCCTTTGTGTTTGCAAATCAAAGTTTGGTTGCACATTAAGCTGTGGAGCGATTCGCTTAATAATATTTCCACCAGTTGGGCAAGCATTCCAACCAGAAGTGACAAAGCCAAAAGTTTCTTTTATTGGTTTTGGGTCATCAATAATAACCATAACCGCATATTTAGGGTCAGTATAAGGAAATGTTGAAACAAATGAAGTTACGTTTTTACCTTTAATGTATCTGCCATCAACAATTTTGTTGGCAGTACCAGTCTTTCCAGCTACATCATAACCGTCAATATTAGCATTTTTTGCAGAGCCATAAATTACAACATCTCTAAGCAACTTTCTCATATCATTAGATGTCTGTTTAGAAATAATTCGTCTAGTATCTCTCTTGTTTCCATTTTTTAGTAGGGTTGGTGGAGTATAAATTCCGCCATTCATAACTGCAGAAAAAGCAGTAATAATATGAATTGGAGTAACAGATATACCATATCCATAAGCTGTAGTAGCAACAGTATGATCTTGCCAGAACTTTTCACTACGATATATAGGGCGTCCCTTTTCATAAATTTCTAAGTTTGCTATTTTATCAAACAACCCTAAATTCTTAAAAAATTTAATCTGTAATTCTTTTCCAACCTTTAATGCCATTTGTGCAGAAGCAATATTAGAAGAATGAATAAGAGTCTCGCCAACAGTCAACCATTTTGCAGGAACTCTATAGTCTGTAATCTTATGTCTTCCCATTTTTAGAGGCTTAGTTGCATCAAAACTATCTTTTATTTTGATTTTACCGCTATCAAGACCAAGAGCAGTATTAAATACCTTAAAAACAGAACCAGCCTCATAAACGCCTAATGTTGCAAAATTAAATTTAATATCTCTATCTTTGAAATCTCTTCTATTTAAATCATAATCTGGAACAGAGGCTAGAGCAATAATTTCAGATGTATTAACGTCCATCACAATAGCCGTTGCTCTCTCTGCGCTGAATTTTTCTTTAGCTTTAATCAATTCATCTCTAACGGTATATTGAACTCCTAAGTCTATTGTAAGAGCAAGGTCTTTAGTAGAGCTTTCTAGCCTATCATTTAATGACTTTTCTAGTCCAGCAATACCTTTGCCATCAATATCAGTATTTCCTAGTACATGTGATAATAAATGTTTTTGCGGATAAATTCTAACTTCGCTAGGTTGAAATTCTAATTCAGGATATCCAAGAGCGTTGACCATTGCTTGTTGTTGAGGTGATATATTTCTCTTTAAATATACAAATCTTGAATTTCTTGTTAATCTAATTAAGAAATCTTCATAGCTAATATCAGGAAAAATATCTGATAATTTTTTTGCTATAACTTCTGCATTACTAACTTTTTTAGGATTAGTAAAAAGATTAACAGTAGGAAGATTTGTAGCAACAACAACACCATTTCTATCTGTTATATTAGCTCTTTTAACAGGAGAAATAATTCCTTTTTTAGGGCGATAATAAGATATACTTTCTTTATGTAGTTGTATTCCGTCCACTAAACAGACATTAAAAACTCTTATGATTATTACTGAATATATAAATAAGAAAAAACCAATAACCCAAAATATTCTAGTTCTGCAAGTGTTAACAACTTCATCCTCAGTTTCCCAACCAAAACCACCAGCAGAAAAATAAATTTCCTGTCCTGGTAAATACGAATTAATTTTATTTTTTCTAGATAAACTGAGTTTTAACACTGTAAAAAGCCACCATTAAGATTAACGTTCAGAGTTGGCAAGTGTCCTAATATTTCTATTGTTTCTAGCAAACATAGTCGGATTCTCTATCAACTCTCCCTCTAATGGTAAAGCAGAATAGTTAATAATTTGTTCAGGTTTTATAAAATCTAAAGAAATATATTTTCCTGCAAGTCTTCTTAAGCGTTCAGGATTGTTCAATTCGCTCCAATCAGCCTCCAAAATATGAATATCTCTAATATCGTTTTCTATATCACGATTAATTTGAGTTAATTCCTTTTCAAGATTAACAACATCGTTTGTTAAAACAAAGTAGTATGAACCAATAACCACAGTAAATAAAAACCATAGAACAGATATAGCAGTTTTTACATTACTCATTATTTGTTTCCTTTCTTATAATGGCATATCTTAGTTTTGCAGAGCGAGCTCTTGGATTTCTAGAACATTCTTCATCAGATGGACTTATAGCTTTAGATACATAAGATAAAGGATATTCATCATTAATTTCAGTTTCTTTATAACGAGAAACATGAACCTTTTTAGCGCTATTACTAGCAAAAAATGTTTTTACAATTCTGTCTTCTAGAGAATGAAAGTCTACAACAACAATTCTTCCATTGTTACCTGTAATGTTCAATGCACCTTTTAGCCCTTCTTCCAATTGTCCTAACTCATCATTAACGGCAATACGAAGAGCTTGGAATGTGCGAGTTGCAGGGTCAATTTGCCCAAATTTTTTAGGCATTACTTTATATATGATTTCGGCTAATTCTGTTGTTGTCTCAATTTCTTTGTTAGTGCGATATTCAACTATTCTGCGAGCAATTTGTCTTGATTTTTTTTCTTCACCATATAAATAAATCAAATCAGCCAATTCTTGCTCAGGTAATGTGTTTACAATATCTTTTGCTGATGTTCCAGACATAGACATTCTCATGTCAAGAGTTGCTTCTTTAGAAAAAGAAAAACCTCTAAAATCATCATCAAGTTGCATTGATGAAACGCCAATATCAAAAACCACCCCATCAACAGAGGAATTAACTAAATTTTTTATATCGCCAAAAGTACCAGCTCTAAAATCAAATCTATCGCCATATACGTCTTTTAGTTCATTAACTCGATTAATTACACTAGGATCTCTGTCTATTGCAATAACTTTACAGTTTGCGCTTTTTAAAATTGCTTCAGAATATCCGCCATTCCCAAAAGTTGCGTCAACATATGTTTCTCCATCTTTAGGAGATAAGGTTTCTAAAACCTCATCTAGCATAACAGGAATATGGCGAACACTATGAGACATTATGCTTTATCCTCCAATCTAATGGAAGGACGATTTGCCCTAATTTTCTCGCGAATCCTTTTTTCTTCTTTTTCCCAGTTCTTTTCACTCCAAATTTGGAATTTGCGACCTTTACCTACAAAAACAGCCACATCCGTAATTTCAGCATGTTTTAATAGTTTTTCTGTAAGCATAATTCTACCAGTACTATCAAATGTAAATCTTTTTGCATCGCCAAAAATTAGGTTGGTTAAGTCGTCTTGCGTTTCAGAGAAAAAGTCGGTGCTATTTTCAATATCTGTTGCTAATTTTTCTAATAAATCTTCTGTACATCCTTCAATGCAAGGGGATGTTAAACTTCTGTAACAAACGATTTCTGTTGATAATTCTTTAACGATTGTGCGGTAGTCTGCAGGCAAGGAAACACGCCCTTTGGCATCAACCTTGTTTGTAATAGTATCTAAAAATAAAAAAGTTTTACGCATAGTAGACGACTCTAAAATATGTACACATTAGTTATGGTATAACATGGTATTTTATGGGAATCAATGGAAAAATGCATAATTTTATCAAAAAATTAACTTTTTTTATTTTTGGTGTGTTTTTTAGTTTTAAATCAATATATTAGCGACAAATGAAAGTGTTGATAAAATAAAAAAGCACCGATAATTCGGTGCCTTTTCATAATCTCATTTGTATAGAGATTAAATCATTGCCATACCACCATTTACATGGAGTGTTTGACCTGTAATGTATTGAGCCTCATCAGAAGATAAGAATGCAACAGCATTAGCAATATCTTGAGCTTCGCCAAGTTTACCTTGTGGGATTTTACTTAATAATTGTGCTTTTACATCTTCAGGAAGAACATCTGTCATAGGTGTTCTAATAAATCCAGGTGCAATAGAGTTAACAGTAATACCACGAGAACCAACTTCTTGTGCTAAACATTTGTTCATAGCAATCATACCTGCTTTAGATGCAGAATAGTTAGCTTGACCAGGGTTGCCCATAACACCAACAACAGAAGCGATACCAATAATACGACCGAATCTTCTCTTCATCATACCGCGAATAGCTGCTTTTGCTAATTTAAAACCAGCAGAAAGGTTAACATCAAGAACTAATTGCCATTCTTCATCACTCAT
Source organism: Alphaproteobacteria bacterium (assembly GCA_045578445.1). Classification (GTDB taxonomy): domain Bacteria; phylum Pseudomonadota; class Alphaproteobacteria; order RF32; family CAG-239; genus CAG-267. Next base: position 45,718 of record JAZNKG010000054.1, on the reverse strand, counting down.
GCGCATAAACAAATTATCACGAGTTAAGCCAGCGTTGTTAACCAAAATGTCAATGCGTCCCATTTTTTCTTCAACATTTTTAACAAGGCTATTAACATCTTCAGAATTAGTCAAGTTAGCAACAAAATACTCAACTCTATCGCCTAATTCAGCTTTTAACTTTTCCATTGGTTCTGCACGCATATCAGTCAAAGCAAGTGTAGCTCCTTGAGCATGTAATGTGCGAGCAATTTTATCACCAAGACCACCAGCGGCACCAGTAACTAATGCAACTTTACCTTCTAATCTAAACATATTTCATGTCCTTTCTTCATAGGGTTATAAATTTTTTGCTAATTCTTCAATTTCTTGGATTGAATAAACAGAAGAAGAGTTTATCTCTTTAAAGCTTCTCTTAGCAATACCGGAGAGAACTTTTCCTGCACCGAGCTCAATGATATCAGTAACGCCATTTGCGCTAAAGAAGTTCATTGTTTCTCTCCATCTTACGGTACCGGTAACTTGTTCAATCAAGTTTTTAATAATTTGTTTTTTATCTGTTTCTACATCAGCCAATACATTTGCAACAATTGGAATGATAGCGTTATTTGACTCAACTTCCATAAAAGCACGAGCCATAATTTCTGCAGCAGGTTGCATCAATGGACTGTGAAAAGGTGCTGATACAGGAAGCTTCAAGCATCTCTTTGCTCCAAATTCAGAAGCGATTTCAACAGCTTTTTCAATCGCTTGAATATGTCCAGATAATACAACTTGTCCATCTGAGTTATCATTTGCTGCTACACAATAATGATTAGCATCATTACAAGCATCAACCAAAGCATCTACATCATTAAAAGATAGTCCTAAAACTGCAGCCATGCCACCAACTCCAACAGGAACGGCCTGTTGCATAGCATCTCCTCTAATACGAAGCAATTTTGCAGTATCTGAAAGAGAAAACACACCAGCAGCACAAGCGGCAGAATATTCACCTAAAGAGTGACCAGCAACATAGCTTGCTTTGTCTTTTAAGCTAATGTTAAACTCTTTTTCTAAAACTTTAACCACTGCCATAGAAGTTGCCATTAAAGCTGGTTGCGTATTAGATGTTAAAGTAAGTTCAGAATCTGGACCTTCTGTCATAATCTTATATAAATCTTGGTCAAGAGCATCATTTACTTCTTCAAAAACTTCTTTAGCAGAACTAAAGTTTTCTGCCAATTCTTTCCCCATGCCGACAAATTGAGAACCTTGGCCAGGGAAGACAAATGCATATTTCATTATTTTATTATCTCCAATAAATTTATTTGCAAATAAGCTAAATGAGAAACATCTAAAGTCAAGATTTAAATCCATTACGTGTGCATAGCTTTGTTTGTATATAAGTTTCAAATATAAAATTCAGCGTTAATGATTTGTTTAAAAATTCGTATTAAACTGGCAAACGGAATAATGACTTAATAAGGTGATATTATGGCTAAGAAAAGAAAGAAAAAAGAACAAAAGGGATTAATTCATAAAATAGCAGGAATAAGCTTAGGTATACTACTTTGGGTATTTAGTATTTGCCTTATTTTATCTATGTTTGGATACAATCCAGCTGACGAATCATTTAATGTATCAAACTCTGTTCAAATAAGTAATTTTATGGGTAAGTTTGGTTCGTATAGTTCAGATTTTATTGTAAATAGTTTTGGTCTTGCAATATTTATTTTCTTAATTCCTTTAGTAGTTTGGGGTTATTTATTAATAAAACACCAAAAAATTTTAGAACTTAAAGTACGCATATTTGCAGTATTTGTGGGCATAATATCTTTAGCAGGCGCATTACATGGAATGCTAAAAAGCTCTCTTGATTCTATACACCTTACAGGAAAGTTTAGTCATTTATTACCAAATTCTTTAATGAAATTATTTGCAAATTGGAATTTAAAAGGTTACGAGTCAATCTTAGCTACAATACTTTTATCACTTGTTGCTGTATTATCTTTCAATTTAGCTGTTGGTATTACATTTAAACAATGGGCTATCGTAATAAGTAAAATCTTTTCCGCTATATCTATTTGTGTAAATTCTATACACAAAGGAATACTATATTTAATGCATAGAGAAGTTGCACAAGAATATGTAACACCTAAAAAGAAAGAAAAATCTCGTAAAGAACCAGTGCTTAGCACTGCAAAAGAAGAAGAAAAATCAAAAGAAACTCCTAATAAAAAAGCGACAGCTAAAGTTATTCCATTTAGTGTAAAGACTGGTGGAGAAAATAGCTATAAATATCCTGATATAAATTTATTAAGTCGTCCTAAAGAAAAACTAGGATTAAGTGTTAGCGAAAAAGAATTAAATGAAACAGCTCGTGCTTTAGAAGATGTGCTAGAAGAGTTCGGTGTTCATGGGCAAATAGTAAAAGTTCGTCCAGGTCCTGTGGTAACATTATTTGAATTAGAACCAGCACCAGGAACAAGAACAACAAGAGTAATAAGTTTAGCTGATGATATCGCACGTTCAATGGCTGTTAGTTCCGTGCGTATAGCAACGGTAAACGGCGCTACAACAATAGGTATAGAAGTGCCTAATGCAAAACGTGAAACAGTATGGGTTAGAGATTTGCTAGAAGATGTAAACTTTACTGATAGCAAAAATGTATTGAATATAGTATTAGGTAAAGATATAGGCGGTAAAAATGTATACGCTGATTTAGCTAAAATGCCTCACTTATTAATAGCAGGTACTACAGGTTCAGGTAAGTCAGTCGGCGTAAATGCTATGATTTTATCTTTATTATATAGAATGACACCAGATGAATGTAAATTTATGCTAATTGACCCTAAAATGCTAGAGTTTTCTATGTATAATGGTATTCCTCATTTGTTAACACCAGTAATAACAGATCCAGCAAAAGCTGTGATTGGTCTTAAATGGGCTGTTAGAGAAATGGAAGAACGTTATCGTGCAATGGCGTGCCTTTCTGTTAGAAATATAAGCGGATATAATCTAAAACTTAAAGAATTAAAACAAAAAGGAGAAACTCCTAAACGTACAATTCAAGTTGGTTTTGATCCCGAAACAGGTAAGCCCAAATATGAAGAGCAACTTTTAGATACAAAACCTTTACCATATATCGTAATTGTCGTAGATGAAGCTGCAGATTTAATGATGGTTGCAGGTAAAGAAGTAGAAGCTGCTATTCAACGTTTGGCACAAATGGCCCGTGCAGCAGGTATACATTTAATAATGTCAACTCAAAGACCTTCTGCTGATGTTATTACAGGTACAATTAAATCAAACTTCCCAACTCGCATAAGTTATCAAGTGACATCTAAGATAAATAGTAGAACTATTTTAGATGAGCAAGGTGCAGAGCAATTACTAGGAAGAGGCGATATGTTATATATGCCAGCAGGTTTACGACCACAACGTGTGCATGGTGGTTTTGTACCAGATGAAGAGGTTGAAGCAGTTATGACTTTCTTAAAATCTCAAGGAGAGCCTCAATATGTGGAAGGTGTTACTGATGGTGAGTTAGAAATGAAAAATAAAGATGCAGGTGCATTATTTGACCAAACAGCAATGGGTGCAGCAGGAGCAAAAGAAGACTTATATGAGCAAGCTGTACAAATCGTTAGAAATGACAAGAAGGCATCAACATCATATATTCAACGGCGTCTAGGTATTGGTTACAACAAAGCCGCATCAATTATTGAGCGAATGGAAGCAGAAGGTGTGGTAACTCCTGCTGATAAAGTTGGACGTCGAGAAGTTATATAGTTCATAAAATAAAAAGGTTGAACATCAACCTTTTTATTTTATCCTTTCCATGCTTTAAGTACTTTATCCATGCTAGTATTTACTATGCTCACTTCATTATGCATTTTTTTGCTTTCATAAATTTTTAAAGCTGATTTATAATAATCAATAGCATCAGCAAATGCAGAGTTGTCTTTAGAGTTCTTTCCCATATTGTAATAAACATTAGCAATATTTTCTTGTATTTTAGCCCACATAACAGGGTATAATTCTTTACGATAAACTGTTTGTTTGTTTTTATAGCTTTTTATTGCTAATTTAGATATTTCATTACTTTTTGAGAATAATCCTAATAAAGATAAGTAAAAGCCTAAATAACCTTCAATCTTTGACCATAATTCTGGGAAACTTATCTGATTAAAAGTTTTTTCAGCTTCACGTAAGAAAAATACAGCATCTCTCAATGCTTGAATATCATTAGTAAATTTCCAATATTTAAAGTATAACTGAGAGAGTTTAAAAGAAATCATTGCAAAGTCATACGGACAGTTATAGTGGTCAAGATATTTTTGTGCAGTGCGATAATTTGTTATAGCTTCTTTAAATAGAACCCAATAATTACCAATATCTTGCTTTAATGCTGTCTCATATAGTTGCCCAAAGTTTTTATAAATACATCCAATATGAACGTTTTGCATTATTTGATTTTTATAAGAAAGAGCATTATTTAATAGCTCCTTTATCATATCAATATTTTTTTCATTAAGTTCTCTTTGTAAATATTGCAAATAAATTAGTCCTGCAGTATTCATTACATATGGAGTTTGCATTAATTTATGATTATCCGATGGCCCATCTGTATTAAATTTAGCAATAACAGTTTTTAATAATTTTTGTTTTAAATATCTTAAATCAATACGTTGTTCGCTAATGGCAGCACCAATAACCCCAGTAATAAGGTTTTCTAGCACTTCTGGGAAAAAATTTATATGTTCAAAGTGCTCAGCAGGAATAAAAAGACTCTCTAAAATAGAACACGAAACATTTTCCCAATCAGAATAAGCATTTGCTGTTTGAAAATTTAATCGTATGTTTTCATTATCTTGATATCCCCAAATAACAACATCAGCGTTTAACTTTTGTAAAAGGGTATTACCAAAATCTACCAAATCAAAAAAATTCCTACCATGCAGATTAAGAAAAGTTTTATCAAATGGTTCATCAAAATAACGCACATCAAAACATGCATTTTTTTGTAATAATCTAAAAAGCCCACGTCCAAAGCCAAAATTACCATATTCAGAAAACTCAACTACAACAATTTTTAACGTTTCAACTTTTAGAGAAACGCGTTTTGTTGAGCTTTTGTTTCCAAATAAAAAATTAATAAAATTGGCCATCTACAATCATCCTATTTTTCTTTATCAATTTTATTATTTTGTTTTTTACGAAGAAGTCCTCCAAAAATCGAAATACCCATTCTAGAAATAGAAAGGATTCTTAAAGGCTCTGCTTCTCCTGCTAAAATAGCTAAAAACCAAAAATTTGCAAGCACAGAAAAAATTGGAAAAGCTATTCTAGAATAACAATAAATCTGAGCAACAGATAGTACAATATTTACAATCATAATTTTATATAATGCAGATAGAATTTCATTAGTAAATTCTCCTTCATTAGATAGCTTAAAATATATTGTATTCATAAACCCCCATGTTTTTTTAATTCCTAAGAGATAGCGATTGTAAATAAATACAAGCAATTCAGTAATCAAATAAGAGCTAGCAACAAGCATTGATGATTCAGCATATTCAACAGAGGCATCAAACATCAAGCATGCAATAATAAAACCTAAGGCAGAGAAACCACCTTGACTTAGTATTAATTTTTCAGGAGGCCAACTAAAGAAAGCAAAAGCAATAATTGCTCCAAAGTAAGCCATTGCTACCACTGCCAAAACTTGAGGTAAAGCCCCAAAATATGATAATACAAAAATTGATAAAAGTATAGTCAAAGCTTGTATAGAAGCAACTCCTGGTAGACCGTTCAATAACATAAAGCTTTTTGCAATAACAAAAATAATCACGGCGATTAATACTTTATCCAAAATCAAATATGGAATTTCAGGAAATAACATATAACCATCTGGAGCCATATAGCTAGCAACAAAACCCCCAACAAGCATTAAAATATTCAAAAGAATGTCCTGCTCAAATAAATAACATATATAGATTAATAAAGCAAAAAATAACGGGATAATAAAAGTAGTATATTTATAAACCATTATCATATCAAAATTATCAGGATAGAAGTGAAAAGCTAAACTACCTCCGACCAACATTGTTCCCCAAATAGCCCAAAATGGATCTAAGCCCAGCTCATAACTCTCAGGAATTAAATCTGCATCAATCTTATTAAGGCAATAATAAGCAATGCAAAAGCAACTCAATAAAACAATAACACTATAAAACACAAAATCACTCATACTTTTTCTCACGATTCTATTGTATATATTTTGCAGTTTAACACGAAATTATTAATTCTTTCTTTGCAAACTAGCAATAAAAAATCCATCAGCTCCTAAAAAGTCATCAAAATGTTGTGGTAAAACTCTAATAAAGCCTTCTTTAGTTATTGAATTATTAATTCCAGATAGGTTTATAGGTAAAATTTTATAATTATCATTATTTTTTATAAAATTCTTTATTTGTAATTCCCCTTCTTTTTTTGAAAGAGAGCACGTCGAGTATAATAAAATTCCATTTTGTTTAACAAAAGAACTGGCTTTGATTAGTAATTTTTCTTGTAAGGATGCTAGTTTCTTTACATCGCTTAAAGTCTTAGTATTAATAATTTCAGGGTGTCTACGAAAAGTACCTGTTGCAGAACATGGGGCATCAAGCAACACAATATCAAATTTTTCATTCAAAGTTAAATCTAATATATCAGAACATATTATTTTAAGATTACTTTCTAATCTAAGCCTCTCAATATTTTCTTTTAATTTATTTAAGCGTGTCTCAGAAATATCTACAGCAGTAACAATCGCTCCAGCATCAAGTAATTGCGCTGTTTTGCCACCAGGCGCAGCACATAAATCTAAAACTTTTTTACCTTTTAGATTAGATAAAGACTTTACACAAAGCGATGATGATACATCTTGCACCCACCAATCACCATTTGCAAAACCAGCAATATTTTCAACAATAGTATTGGCAGCAAATCTTACTGTCCCTGTCGGCAGCAAAGTTGCATCACTATAAATGCTTTGGTTGATATTATGTTTTGTAGTAATATCAAGCATTGGCTCAATATTAGCATATTTTTCCATATCTTCTATTTCTTGTGCCTTATAGTCTTGCTTTAATATTTCTAAAAATTTTTTACTAAAATATTTTGTTTTTCTATTTTTTAATAACTCATCTTTTTTTCTTAAAACATTTCTTAAAACAGCATTTACAAAATTAGCTCCAAATTTATCTGTTTTAGATTTAGCTACATCAACATAAGAATTAATGATTGCATAATCAGGAGTATTCATAAATAAAATTTCAGTAATCCCAAGATACAAAATAAACTCTAAAATATTTTGCTTTTGTGGTATTTTCTTTTTTACAAATAATGGTAATACTTCAGTTTTAATAAAAGTAAGATTTCTAAATGCTGTCATAAATAGCATATTAGCAAAACTTTTTTCTTTAAATTCATTTTTTACTGCACTAAAGGATAAACCATCGTGAAGAATATTTTTTAATACTTCAGCATAATCTTCTCTATTTTCAATCATCAAAAAGCCTTTTAAAATTAAATGTTTATTAAAATATAATAAGTTAGTTTATAAGCAAAATACATTTATGTAAAGGATAAAAAATGGCAAAGCATAAGTTATTACTTTCTTCTATTTTGAGCTTAGCAATGTTTTACAATATTAGTTATGCAAAAGATACCAACTCTAAATTTCTATCCAACATTCCAGAAGGATGTCTTGATAAAAATATTGTGGCAAATCAAAGTGTTTCCCTTATTGATTTAATTAAAGTGGGAATATGTAATAATCCCTCGTTGCGAATAGATTATATCAGTCAAAAAATAGCCGAAGAGAATTTAGGCTCAGCTAAGTCAGAATATTTTCCAGATATAAATATTAATGCTCGTGCGCAAAAAACAACAAATAAAAAGCAAAATACAAATAGCATAGAAAATAATCCATACGGTATAAATATTGGTTTATCTTTAATGTTATACGACTTCGGCGGTCGTTCATCAAGAATAGATAGTTTCAAATCATATTTAGCTAGTGCTGGGTTTGACTATAATACATCTTTACAAGATTTGATACTATCAATTCAAACAGCATATTTTAAGTTGTTGGGAGCCAAAGAAGACTTAATTAGCGCCAAAGCTAATGAAGCGATGTATAAAAAAACATTTGATGAAGCTAGACGCAAATATGATGTGGGATTAGCAGCTCTAAACGATAAATTACAAACGCAAACCAGCTATGAACAGTCAAGATTAAAGGTTATTGAAGTTGAAAATCTTGTAAAACAATATGAAGGAGAATTAGCAACAATTTTAGATTTACCACCACAAACTCAATTTAACTTGAAAGAACCTCCCAAAGATAGAGACTTGACTGCATTAGATAAAAAAGATACAATAGAAAAGCTAATAGAAGTAGCAATAAGAGATAGAGACGAAATCAAATCTCAAGAAATGTCATTAAATGCAGCAAATTCATCATTGCAAGAGTTAAGAGCCTCCCGCTATGGAACATTTAGCTTATCAGCAGATAGTGGTTACAATAATTCTTGGAAAGATACCAGATATTATCAAAGAGATAATACAATAGGTTTAAGCTACAACTTACCTCTTTTCACTGGTTTTGACACTACGCATAAAATATCTTCAGCAAAATATAAAAGAGAACAAGAAAGACACGCTCTAGAAGAAATTAAAAATCAAGTCAGAAATGAAGTATGGAGCGCTTACCACGATTATCAAACAGCACTAAAATCATACGATGTTAGCAAAAAACTGCTAAAAAGTGCAGAAGAAAATGAAAAAGTTGCCTTTAAATCATATGAAATTGGTCAAACAGATATTATAAATTTATTGACAGCAGAGTCACAATTAGCAGATGCAAGAGATACTTTAGTAGTAGCCTTTTATACAGTGCTAATAAACAAAGCTAAATTATACCGTTCAGTAGGGAGATACTAATGCCAAAACTTAAATTTTTAAAAAAATTAAAGCAATATAAAAAGTTAACAATATCAATATTAGTGATTTTGTTGTTTATAGTATATAAAATATTTTCTAGCATAAATCCAAGCTTAAATGAAGAGTTTTTTGAATTAAGTACAGTTAAAAAAGGCAATCTTGCGTATGAAGTAACTGCAACAGGTAAGATAAACCCAATAAATACCGTAACCGTTGGCACGCAAGTTTCAGGTATTGTAGAAACAGTATTAGCTGATTATAATGATGATGTAAAAGAAGGACAAATTCTAGCTTTATTAGATTCATCAACTCTAAAAGAAGATATGGAAAAAAGTTTAGCAAACTATGAATTAGCTCAAGCAAAAGAAAGCAAAGCTAAGCTAAATTTTGAACGAATTAGTAAGCTTTATAAAGATAAGTTAACTGCAAAAGCATCATTAGAAGATGCAGAAATAGCATATAAAGAGGCATCAGCCAATACACTTAATGCTAAGGCTAATTACAATATTGCCAAGAAAAATTTTGAATATGCAACAATTACATCTCCGGTATCAGGCACTGTAATATCTAAAGAGATAGAGCAAGGTCAAACAGTAGCCGCAAGTTTTTCAACTCCAACATTATTCCAAGTTGCAGAAGATTTATCTAAAATGCAAATTGAAGCTAGCATTTCAGAAGCAGATATTGGCTATATTAAACCAGAAATGCCTGCAACATTTACGGTAGATGCATATCCTGAAGATAAGTTTTATGGTAAAATCAGACAGGTTCGATTATCTCCAACAGAAGAATCAAATGTTGTAATGTATACAGTAATTATAGAAATAGATAATAGCTCTCGTAAATTATTACCAGGGATGACCGCTTCTGTTATAATAAAAGCACAAGAAGCAAATGATGTAATGATGGTATCAGCAATGGCTCTACAATACAAGCCATCAGCTTTAATTAGAGAAAAAATTAAGATTAAAAAAATTGAAAATATAAATGAAAATCAAAATGTTGTTTATGTTTATAATAAAGGAAAAATTATTCCTACAGTTATAACTAAAGGACTGTCAGATATGACCAATATAGAAATCAAAGAAGGATTAAATATTGGTGACAAGGTAATTGTAGAAGCAAATGAACCAAGGCGTAAATAATGGATAAAACAGTAATAAAGGTAAGTCAGTTATATAAGACCTATTTCATGGAAGGTGGCAACAGCCAAGAAGTGCTAAAAAACATCAACTTTGAAATAAAGTCTGGTGAGTTTGTCGCAATTATGGGACCTTCAGGTTCTGGTAAATCTACTTTAATGAATATATTAGGATGTTTAGATAAACCTACATCTGGTAAATATCTCTTAGAAGGCTATGATATAAAAAATAAAGATGATAACGAACTTGCAAAAATCAGAGGAAAAACCATAGGATTTGTATTTCAAAATTTTAATCTGATGATGAAGCGCTCAATAGCCGATAATGTATCTTTACCACTAATATATCAAAATGTATGCGAAAAAGAAAGATACAAAAGGGCTCTTCAAATGCTAAAAAAAGTAGGGCTGATGGGATATCAAAAACGCCCTCCGTCACAAATATCAGGCGGTATGCAACAAAGAGTTGCCATAGCCAGAGCTTTAATAAATAATCCGGCAATAATTTTTGCTGATGAGCCAACAGGTAACTTAGATAGTAAAACCTCGAACGAAATTATGGATTTATTTACCGAGCTTAATAAACAAGGCATAACTATCGTATTAGTAACACACGAAGATGACGTAGCAGATTACGCTACAAGGATGATAAAAATAAGCGACGGCCGAAAAGTATATGATGGTTTGCGCAAAGAATATTCTAAAGAAAAGGAAATCAAATGTTAAAAGCAATATTAAAAGAAGCATGGATTTCAATAGCCTCATATAAGCTTAGAACTTTTCTAACAATGCTAGGCATTATGATAGGTGTTGCAGCTGTAGTGATGATGGTCTCAGCAGGACAAGCCGTACAAATACATATAACAAAATCTTTTTCTTCAATGGGAAGTAATCGCATTTTTATCAGTCCTGCAGAATTAGTAACAGGTGGCGTTCGCGGTGGTAGAGGCCTACCAAGTGTAACCATAGAAGATGTAAAAGCGCTAAAGGAATTAAAAGATGTAAAAACTGCATCTTATGAGGCAAGAACACCAGTGCAAGTTGTATATGGCTCAAATAACTATGGCACAACAGTATATGGCACAAATCCAGATATCTTAATTGTAAATAATTCAGAGCTAGAAGACGGAGTAATGTTTACAGAAAAAGATGTAAAGAGTGCACGTCCTTATGCGGTTATTGGTCAAACTATGGTAAATGAACTATTCGGTTTACAAAATCCTATAGGTAAAACAATTCGCTTAAAAGGGAAACCTTTTAAAGTAATTGGAACAATCAAAGAGCAGGGTGACGGTTTATTCGGTAACGATATGGATAATTTTATATACATCCCATATACAACACTTCGCCAACGTCTTGCTGGTTCAGAAAGACCCAAATATGTTGATATGGCATATGTTGTAGCTGAAAGTGAAGATAAAATAGAAAGCGTATCAAAACGCATAGAATACTTGCTTCGCACTCGTCATCGTCTAAAAGAAGGCCAAAAGAATGATTTTTCAATCCGCCCTATGACAGATTTCATAAATAAAGTAAGAAACGTTGGCTTTGTACTCTCAACATTATTAGCAGTAATTGCATCAATTTCGCTTATTGTCGGCAGTATTGGTATTATGAATATGATGTTGGTATCTGTAACCGAGCGCACCAGAGAAATCGGCACAAGAAAAGCACTAGGAGCGCCAAACACTTGGATTATGACGCAATTTTTAACAGAATCAGTTTTAATTTCATTTATCGGAAGTTTTATTGGTATGATATTTGGCGTGATAATATCACAACTTGCCGGCCACGTTTTAGGATATGAAGTTCCTATCTCAATTTGGTCAGTAATTGTATCTGTAACAGTAGCGGTGGTAGTAGGCATAGCCTCAGGTTTAATGCCGGCACTAAAAGCTATGCGCCTAAATCCGATTGACGCCCTAAGATACCAATAAAATGCTTGTAATAGGCTGATTTTTATGTTATAATACCGTATATTTTAAAATAAGGAGTAGGAAATGAATACAAATAATGAAGAAAGAGAAGTAACAATACCAGAAATCCTAGCTGGTATTATCGCATATAAAAATCGTATATTAAATTTCAAATTTTTGAAAGATGGTATAGAAAGAAAATATGTCGGTAATGAACTAGACTTAGAAGACCGCCAACAAAAAAGTGTGTTAAAGCTCGTAGAAAATACTGAAGACGGTAAATGTAAAGATAAAGGATATTTCCACGCCTGCACAGCTTTTGGTAAAACCTATTTAATGATGGCAATAGCAGAAGGCTATCGTTACAAAGTTAAAGATAAAAAAATCGTTATATTTGAAGAAAATTCCACAGTTCTAGAGCAAGTTAAAAAAGATTTTATAGAAAAAACATCTTTTTCAGAAGAAGATATTGGCGCATATTATGGTAAAGAAAAAACACCAGAAGCTCCAATCATCGTATGTACATATGCTTCAATGAAAAAACTAATAGCTGAAGTTGGTAGAAAAAATATTGGCTTAGCCCTTTGCGATGAGGCACACCATATCTTATCAGAAAATCGTCAAGAAGTAGCAAAATATCTCGACCACTCTTGTTTATATGGTTTTACTGCAACTCCAATTTTTAATGAAGAGAAGGCTTGTGAACAAGTGTTTGGTGAAGCAATTGATATTGTAACCTTAAAACAGGGTATAAATAACGGTTTGTTATGTGGTTTCAAAAATGGCTTAATAGTATCAAAAATTCCACTAGACCTCTCAGAGGCAAAAAATACTAGTGGCGATTATGACCCAAAAAAATTAAGTGAAATTATCAAGCAATCTCATCTTAACGGTATGCGAGAAGAATTAGCAGATTTTTACCTACATGGTCAAGATGATGTGTTGGGTCCAATATATGGCAAAACAACTCTTATAAATGCCTTTAACCAAGAAGAGGCAAATCTCCTTGCAGAAGCTTTTAACCAAAAAGCCGGAAAAACAATTGCCAAAGCATATCATACTAATAGTGGAGAAGAACCATTAGAAGAATTTAATAAAGGTGAAATTCCTGTTCTTATCCAAGTAAATCGTTTAACAGAGGGCTATAGCAATCCAAATATAGAAGTATGCATAAATTACCCAACATCAAGTGTGGTAAAAAGCGCACAAAGAAGTGGTAGAGCCTTGCGCCGAAATAAACATAATCCAAATAAAATTGCCTTAATTTTAGATATCGCTTTTAAGAAAAGTAATGACTTAGATACAATTTCAGCAATTAAAGCCAATAAGCAAGTTTTATTTAGTGATATTGCCCAAGACTTTATGATGCTTCCACGTGATGTGAATGTAGTTCCTAGCCAAGAAACAGGCGGAAATGCAAAAGAAAAAGTTGAAATAAACGAAAAAGAGCTCTTTGATATAATTACAGATTATGAAAATCTTTTTGAATTTGGTTTTGCAGAAGCATTACACACCGAATCTACCGCACCTCAAAGAACAGTTGTAGAAAAAACAGATATAACTAAAACAAGTTTTTTGCTAAATACAATTGTAAAAGATGAAGGTGGTAAATCTGTAAAAACAGAAATAAAAGATAAAATATATGATAAAGTATTAGAACAAAGACCTGATTTATTTATCAAAGTTAAATCAAAATCACATACATGTTATGTAGTTCCTGAAGAAAAACGTGAAGAATTTAGACAATATCTTCAAGAAACATCTTTTGATATTGACGATAAAACAACTATCAAAATAAATAATATAACCTTCCATGATGAAAAAGAGACGGTGGAAAAAAAATGTGTAGACGCCACAGATATAACTAAAGACCGTTTTAAGGTAAATGCAAATGTAAAAGATGAATCAGGCAAAGCTGTAGAAACAGGAATAAAATATAAAATATATGATAAGGTATTAGAGCAAAGACCAGATTTATTCATCAAAGTTCAATCTGGAAACCATAACCTGTATGTAGTTCCTTTAGAAAAGCGTGAAGAATTTAGAAAATATCTTCAAGAAACTACTTTTGAAATTGCTGGAAAAATAATCAAAATAAATAATATAATCTTCCATGATGAGAAAAAAAGTCTAAAAGATACAGATATAACTAAAGAACATTTTAAGGTAAATGCAATTGTAAATGATGAAACAGGCAAATCTGTAGAACAAGGAATAAAAACTAAAATATATGATAAAGTATTAGAACAAAGACCAGATTTATTCATCAAAGTTCACTCAGGCTCCAAAACCATATATGCAGTTCCTATAGAAAAACGTGAAGAATTTAGAAAATATCTTCAAGAAACTACTTTTGAAATTGCTGGAAAAATAATCAAAATAAATAATATAATCTTCCATGATGAGAAAAAAAGTCTAAAAGATACAGATATAACTAAAGAACATTTTAGGGGGAAATCCATTGTAAAAGATGAAACTGGCAAATCTGTAGAAAGTGTAATAAGAGCTAAAATATATGATAAGGTATTAGAGCAAAGACCAGATTTATTCATTAGGATGCAATCTGGCCCCAAGACCATATATGTAGTTCCACTAGAAAAACGTGAAGAATTTAGAAAATATCTCCAAGAAACTACTTTTGAAATTGCTGGCAAAATAATCAAAATAAATAATATAACCTTCCCTGATGAAAGAGAGAAGAAAGCAAAAACTACTTCTGCCTCAATTATTCCAAACAATGGTGGTAATGAGATGTAGCTTTCTGTAGCAAACCAACAAAAAAGCCCGCAATTAGCAGGCTTTTTTATATCCGTAGCAAAGTTAAAAGCCTAAGCTTTTTCGCCTCTTAAACGTTTATAAGCTTTATCATAACCAATCAAAGGCAACAAAGTTTTAAGCTCAGGACCATTTGCTTCACCAGTCAAAGCCATGCGAACAGGGTGGAATAAATCTTTTCCTTTTCTGCCGGTTGCTGTTTTAACTTCATTAATCCAAGCGCCGAATGTCTCAACATCAAAATCGCCTTTAGGCAACATTTCAGATGCTTTTGTTGTAAAGTCCATATCTTCAATAACAGGTTCAATTTCTTTATTGCAAATATTGTCCCATAACAAAACATCTTTTGCGATTTCTAAATTGCCCCTAACTTTATTCCAAAAGTCCTCACTAACGCCAAAATTATCTTTTAATGCGCTATATGGCATATTATGAATAAGCTTTGTACTAAACTTCTTTAATTCTTCATCATCAAATTTGGGTTGAGAACGACCAATTTTATTAAAGTCTAATGTTTCAGCTAATTCTTCTAAACTATAAAAAGGTCTAATATCTTCAGATGTACCAAGTTTTGCTAAGAAAGAACAAATAGCCATTGCCTCGATTCCTTCTTCTCTTAGTTCTCTAACACCAAGACTACCCAAACGTTTAGAAAGTTTGCCCTCTTTACCAGTTAACAATGGTAAGTGTGCAAATGTAGGAACATTGCCCCCCACAGCCTCAAACATCTGAATTTGCGCAGCTGTATTAGTAACGTGGTCTTCACCTCTAACAATGTGAGTAATACCAAAATCAACATCATCAATTACACTAGGCAAATGGTATAAATAGCTACCATCTTCTCTGATGATAATCGGGTCAGAAAGTTTGTTCGCATCATACTTGCAAACACCTCTAACTTCATCATTCCAAACAATATCTTCATTAACAAGCTTAAAACGATAATGAGGTTTTCTGCCTTCTGCTTCAAAACGAGCAATATCTTCTTGAGTGTAGCTAAGTGCTTGTCTGTCATAAATAGGAGGCAAACCTTTAGCCATTAAACGTTTGCGCTTAAATTCTAATTCTTCAGCAGTGTCATAACAAGCATAGATTCTTCCGTCTGCTTTTAATTTTTCTACTACTTCATCATAACGTTTAACTCTGGCAGATTGTCTTGCTTCTTCATCCCATTTAATGCCCAACCAAACAAGAGCATCACGGATTCCTTCTTCATATTCTGCTTTAGAACGAAGTATGTCTGTATCATCAATGCGAAGCAACAAAGTTCCGCCCATCTTCTTGGTCCATAAGTAGTTGAACAAAGCGGTTCTAATATTTCCGATATGAATCCAACCTGTTGGACTAGGTGCAAATCTAACTTTAATATTACTCATTATTTTTATACCTCAAAAAAACACATTAAGAGCCATAATACCTATTTTTTTTATAATTTCAATGTAAAAATTGCTAAAAACTACAAGTTAGACAATAAGGTAATTCTTCGTCCATAATTAAAAGTAGTTGTTACATATGACTTGCTTGATGATGATAACAGTGTAAAAAAAATAATAGGGAAGAAAGTCACCTTATTTTTTTGTGCTCTAATAATAATTTTTTGCTTGCAATTAGCTCATGTTGATATTAGAAATATACACGAAAACAATTTTAATTTTAGGAGATAAAATATGCCTTCAGTAGTTAATGGCGATTTATGTATTAAATGTGGAACATGTGCAGGTGTTTGTCCTGTAGAAGCTTTCCATGTTGCTGATGAACAATATGTTGTAGATCCAGATACATGCATTGATTGTGGTGTATGCATTTCTGAATGCCCACAAAGTGCAATCACATCTGATGATGAAGCAGAAGAAAAATGGGTTAAAGTTAATGCTGAATTAGCAAAAACAAGCCCAAGCGCATAATTAATTTATAAAAGGTAATGTAAGGCTTAAAAGAGGCAAAACCTTTTTTAAGCCTTTATTTTTAAGGTGGTTTATGGTATCTTATACAAATGATTATTTACTAGATAAAAGAGTAAAAATTTTTCAGCCAACAGATGGTTATAGAGCATCAACAGATGCAGTATTTTTATCATCTTTGCTCGATTCTAAAAAAATAAAAAAAGGTGATACAATTTTAGATGTAGGCTCAGGAACAGGCGCAATATCATTGTGCTTAGCAACTAGATTAAAAGATGTTAAAATAACTGGAGTTGATATTCAAAAAGATTTAGTAGAATTATCAAATAAGAGTGCTAAAGAAAATAGCTATGATGATTTTTTAACATATGTCAACGAAGATATAAGAAAAAAGACGTCTTTGCCTTCAGGAACATTCAATTTTGTGATAACCAATCCACCATATAGCGACCATGATATGCCATCTCCTAATGAGAGTAAAAAATTAGCTCATAATCATCAAGATTTTGATTTAACAAGCTGGTTGTCATTTTGCTTAAAAATGTTAAAACCAAAAGGTTATTTGTTAGTAATTAATAGAGCAGAAGCTCTTAACGAAATTATAACTGCAATTGATAAAAAAGCGGGCTCAATAAATATTGTTCCATTTTACTCTAAAGTCGGTCAAGATGCTAAAAGAGTAGCAATAATAGCGCAAAAAACAGCCAAAGGAATAACAAAAATACTACCACCATTTTATACGCATAATGATGATGGCTCGTATACGGATAAAGCACAATCAATCCTAAGATTAGGAAAAGGATATTTTGATTAAGGCAAAAAAAATCCCCACTCATTTGGTGGGGATTAATTTTTTTTTATATCTTACGCATTTAATACTGCATACAGCTCATCAACAGAACGAGCCTTACGCAATTTCTCACAGCTTCCTTCTGTTTTCAAAATTCTAGAAAGAGACGCTAAAGCAGTCAAGTGGTCAGCACCGCTATTTTCAGGGCTAACAAGTAAAAATACTAAATCAACTTTTTTACCATCAATAGCATCAAAATCAACAGCATCATCAAGTCTTGCAAACATACCGCAAACTTTACTTAATCCTTCAATTCTAGCGTGAGGGAATGCAACACCTTCACCATAACCTGTAGAGCCAAGATTTTCACGTTCCCAAACAGCATCAAATATAGTTCTTTCATCTAAACCACATAAAGAAGCCATCTTCTCCGCCAAGCTTTGAATAAGCTCACGTTTATTGCTTACTTGAACATTATCAAGTACCGCATTTTTAGAAATTATGTCTGCAACATTCATCTGCGTAATCCTTAAAATTAGTTATCAGATTTTGGTTCAACCCAACCAATGTTACCATCTTTACGACGATAAACCATGCTTATATGATTGTTAGCACTGTTTCTAAACATCAAAGCACACTCGTTGCTTAAGTCCATAAACATAACAGCTTCGCTAACAGTACATACAGGAATATTAGCATCTGTTTCAGCAATTGTCAAAGGAGCATCTTCGTTTACATCAATCTCTTCATCTTCTTCAACTATTGGTAAAACAGCAGCATAAGCTAACTCAGCCAATCCAACTTTGCTCTTATGAGCATTTAATTTTGTTTTATGACGACGTAAACGAGTAGCAACATGCTCATTAGCATTATCAAAAGCAGAATATGGATCAGAAGCTGTGCCACTACCTTTTAATACAATATTTTTAGTAGGGTGTACAGTAATTTCTGCACCAAAATCTTCACCTTCTTTTGAAAAAGCAATAGAACAACTAAAAGGTGCGCTAAAATATTTAGCAACAGAAGTTTCTAAACCTTCTTCAACATGCTTACGCAATTTATCACTAACGTCTACTTGTTTTCCTGACAAAGTTACTTTCATTTTATTTCCCTTCCATTATTTTCGTTTTCTACTAAAATATTATTCTAGATTTCTCTAAAAAGTCAACAAAAAAGCCAAATTAAATAGAAAAATTATCACCAAGATAAACTTTTCTAACTTCTTCACTATTTACAATCTCGTTTGGTGTTCCCTCCATTAATACAGATCCACCATGCAAAATATATGCCCTATCAATAATATCAAGAGTTTCTCTTACATTGTGGTCAGTAATTAAAACGCCTAATCCTCGATTCTTTAATTGAGCAACAAGCTCTCTAATTTCCCCTACTGCAATAGGGTCAATACCAGCTAATGGTTCATCAAGTAAAATATAGTTAGGTTGACCAGCAAGAGCTCTTGCAATCTCTAATCTTCTGCGCTCACCACCAGATAATGCTACAGATGGTGATTTTCTTAAATGTGCAATAGAAAATTCATTTAAGAGTTCTTCTAACATGTGCTCTTGTTTATCTTTATCATCTATAACAATTTCCAAAACAGCCTTAATATTATCTTCAACACTAAGATTTCTAAAAATAGATGCTTCTTGTGGTAAATATCCGATTCCTAGTCTAGCACGTTTATACATGGGCATATAAGTAATATCTTGTCCATCAATATGCACATCACCATAGTCTGGAGTAATAAGACCAGTCACACAATAAAAACAAGTAGTCTTACCAGCACCATTAGGACCTAATAGGCCAACAGCTTCGCCTCGTCTAACATTCAAAGATACATTTCTTAAAACACTACGATTCTTATAGCGTTTACCAATATTAAAAACTTCTAAAATTGAATCTTGTATATTAACGCAATCAGTCATCAGTGCCCCCTTACAACGTCTCACCTATTTTTCTATCAACTTTCCGGAAATTCTTCCACCTTTTTTTGCAACTAATCTACTTTTTGATGTATTAAAATCAGAAATTGCCTTATCGCCACGAACAATATTTCCATCTTTTGTTATAACAACATTGTGTTCTAATTCGGCAATATTTTTCTTTATAAAGTAAACACCGCTTTTAGCTGTAGCTACACTACCATCTTGAGAAACTTTTACACCATCATAAAATCTAAATTCATTCTTGTTCTGAAAGTAAGTTGCTCTAGGTGCAGTAACAATATTATTTTCTTTGCTAACTCTAACATTTTGTTCTAAAGTAAACGTTTGCTTTTTGCTATCATAAATTCCATAATCAGAGGTTGCAACATAACCACTTTTATCTACAATTTTTACATTATCATATAGTTTTACGATTTCAGTATCAGCAAAATACTCGCCCTTATCTGCATATGCAGTTTTACCACTGGCAATAATTTTAGTGTTACCTAAGCTATTAGCTTTATCTATTTCAAAATTTTTAGTATCCTTGAAGTAAACTGTAACAATGTCGCCATACAGCGTGTCTTTGTTTTTAACAACTGTTGCATTATCAGATATAAATTTATTCTCATGCATAAAAAGAGTTGCTTTCGTAGGAGAGTTTAATTTCATATCATTACTTCTAAGGTAAACATTATTAATTAAGGTTATCTCACCTTTTTTCTTGTTAAATGTAAATTTATCGGCTTCAAAGTATCCTTTTTCACCATTGCCGATAACTTTTTCGTTGCCATAACCTGTTTCTGTTGCAAAATTATACACCCCACTGTTGGTTTTAATTTCCATTTGACCATTGTAATTTGCAACAACATCAGTATTAAGTTTTAATTCCTGAGTATTTTGATTGTATTGTCCAGTTTTAGCAATTAGGGTAATTTTTTTATTTTTATCAGTAGTTGTTGCTTGTGGATTTGCTAAATCGTATAATTTTTTTCCTGCAGAAACCTCATCAATTGTGTCTGCTTTCAATACACTAAACTGATTATCCAAATCAGTTATTTCAAAAACTGTATTTTTAATATGAAATTTTTCAAAATAAACTCGGTCTTTGTCAGCTAAGGCAATCGCTGAATCATTATTCGTTTCAAAATCAAATAAAACAACACCAAGACCAAGTAATAAAGCGGTTAAACAAGGCAAAAAAAGTCGTAAGAAACGCACAACCTTCATGCGTCTAGTAGTGTAGATAGTTTCTTGCTCATCAAGTAGATTCTGTTCTCCACTAAAAAAAGCATCAATTTTGTGCGTTTCAAACAAGACTAAGCAACTCCAGCCTTTAAACAATCATGAATATGAATCAAACCTATTGGTTTGTTGTCTTCAACAACAAATAAATTTGTAATTCCACGACCAGTATTATTCATCATATTTACAGCATCAACAATCAAAGCATCAGGTTTAATAACCTTAGGATTTTTTGTCATTAATTTTTCAACTTTTTCAGAAATAAGAACAGGGGACATCCAACGTCTTAAATCTCCATCAGTAATAATACCAATCAAATCGCCATTATCCTCAATAATGCCAACACATCCAAGCATTTTTTCGCTCATTATAATCAAAGCTTCTTGTACAGATGTTTCTTTTTTCAACAAAGGAAGCTCATCACCTTTGTGCATTATATCAGATACTTTACATAAAACAGCACCCAACTTGCCTCCAGGGTGTCTTTGGCGGAAATCTGTTGCAGAAAAACCTCTTCTTTTCATTAAGTCGATAGCCAACACATCTCCTAAAACAATTGTAGCTGTTGTTGATGATGTTGGAGCTAAACCTAAAGGACAAGCTTCACCATTGTCAGGTAATTTTAATACTAAAGTAGAGTTTTTACCTAATGCACTTTCAGGGTTTCTAGTAATTGCTATAAGAGGTATATTATATCTTTTAGCATACATTAAAATATCAGATAATTCTTTAGATTCACCACTATAAGATATTGCAATTACAACATCATCATTAGTAATCATACCTAAGTCACCATGGCTAGCTTCACCAGGGTGTACAAAGAAAGAAACAGTACCTGTAGATGCGAAAGTCGCAGCCATTTTTCTAGCAATGTGACCAGACTTACCCATACCAGTAACAATAACTCTACCTTTAGTGTTTTGTAATAAATCCAAAGCACGAGATAGATTTTCGTCAAAACTATTTTTTAAAATATTTAAAGTTTCAATTTCACGGTCAATTGTTTCAACCGCGTTCTTTAAATCATCAATATTTAAACAGTTTTCAGCTGTATTTGAATTAATCATTTTTATTTTCCTTACAAAAATAATCTCACAAGCGAGCAGTATCACGTAATTTATAAATGTGCAAGTATTATTTCAATGTTTTTGCATAAAACACTATATTTTTATACAAAAAATGTACAAAAATATAGTGTTGGTATTGTTTGTTAATGTAATTAAATCAATGTGTTATTGTTGTATTCGTGATTGTGTAAAAAAATATTACAAAATTTAGATATTTTAAAAATATACCCGAAAATCACAAAAAAAATATCGTGTTTTATACTTTTTGCTCAAAAGACCCATTATCTTTTTGTTGCCAATAATGTAATTCTCCATCAGAAGATTTTATCATTTTCCAATAATCTCTAGCATTATTTAGGGCAACTTCATCGTTTCCGTCAAAAATATTTAAAACTCTCTCATAATCTTTTAAGATATCTAAACTAACCATAGCTCCATCAACAAGAATTAGCAGTAAGGCTTTATTCTCGTTATCTTCACTTGAAGAAATAAAGATTGGTTGGTCTTCTGCAAAGCCATCTTTTTTGCTACCATGCGGTAAAAAGGACTCTTCACTATAGGTCCATAATAAAGAATTTATAAATTCCACACGTTCTTCATTTCCAACTAATATTTTTATTCTTTTACCTGTGCTATAAGCTTTTTCGCAAAGTTTAGGTAAAACTTGTTCAAGAGGTGTTTTTTGCAAGTGATAAAAATCAAACCTAGTCATTTTCCGCCTCCAATTCAACTGTAACATAAAAAGGATTATTTGCTCCTTGTACTAATAAAGAAATAGGCCTATAATCATCAACAATTGCATTTCTTATATTGTCTAAAAGATTATCTACAGAATAAACATCAGCTCTATCTGCTTCTAAAATAATATCGCCTTCTTCGATTCCTTTACCATAGAGAGGAGATTTTTTTTCTAATTTAACAACTAATAACCCTCTAGGATTTGCTTCTTTTACTGCAATTTTAAATTCTGATATATAAAAAACATCATCTCCTAATTGTTGTTGAGCATAGGCTTTACTTTCAATTAGGGCTTTATTTGTAATATCTTTTAATGCTTCCGCAGGCATTTCTTGAACTCTAATAACATTACGAGTTTCTTGTCCGTAGCTTAGTGTTTTTAATCTTAGCGCTTGTCCGGGCTCCATCGTTTCTGTAAATTGAATAAAGTCGTTTAAATCTACAGCAGGAGTGTCGTTATAAAAAGTTATGATATCTCCCACCCTGATACCTTCACTAAAAGCATGTGAGTTTTCATCAATTTCAGTAACTACAAAACCAGATTTATCAGTGTATTTATCAATTCCAATCGCAACTTTCATTCCAATCCACCCTCTTTTAACGTGTCCTGTATTAATAAGTTGATTGGAAATCCAGTTAGCTATATTTGAAGGTAGTGAAAACCCCACTCCATTTGCGCCTATATCCTTAAATATTGCAGAGTTTACACCAATTACTTCGCCCTCTAAATTAAATAAAGGACCTCCAGAATTTCCTTGATTAATTGCAGCATCAGTTTGAATGTATTGTTGTTCTCCTATCCCGATATTACGAGATTTTGCAGAAATAATGCCTTGCGAAACACTTAATCCCAAACCATAAGGATTGCCAAATGCTAAAATAATATCGCCGATTCTCGCATCATTGGCATCACCAAATTTAACAGCATTAAATTTTACATCTTTGTCTTCAATTTTTAATACAGCTAAATCACTAGGCTTGTCTTTGCCAATAATTTTTGCATCATATTGTTTATCATTATTTGTAATAACTGTAATTTTTTTAGCGCCTTCTATAACATGAAGATTTGTTAAAATATATCCTTCCGTTCTGATGAAAAAACCAGAGCCCAAAGATTCTCTTCCTGTTAAATTAGGGTTAATCATCATATTATCAGCTGTTTCATTTTGCTCAATAATATCTTTTTGTGTTGATATATTCACAACAGAAGGCATAACTTCATCTACTAAATCAGCATAAGATGTCATTGCATATGTGTTGCAAGCATAAAACAGTGAAAGCAAAAATAATAAAAGACGCATTACAAAAGTACCCTTATTTTAATGATTTATCGAAATAATCAAAGAATTCACCTTCAGGAGCTAGAACTAAAGAAGTATCTCTGTCAAAAGAGTTTCTATAAGCTTCTAAAGAACGATAGAATGAATAAAAATTAGGGTCAATGCTTGTAGCTTTATTCCATATTTCAGTTGCTTTTTTATCGCCTTCACCTTTAATCTTTTGGGCTTCTTTTTCTGCTGTAGCAACAGTGATAGTTGCTTCTCTATCTGCTTTAGCTCTGATTTCTTGAGCAGTTTTTTGACCATCAGCGCGATATCCTTTAGCCTCACGAATACGTTCTGTCTTCATACGTTCATTAATAGCTTGAGATATATCTATAGGCAAATCAGCGCGCATAATTCTCACATTGGCAACATCAACACCTATTTGAGCAGCGTCTACTTTCACAGCTTCACTAATACGCTTCATGATTTCTGTTCTTTTTTCAGACAATAATTCTATCAAAGTAACAGTAGCAAGAACGTTTCTTGCAGATGAATTTACAATTTCTTTAAGTCTGTTTTGTGCTTGATATTCATTACGAACAGTTTTGTAGAATGTTAAAGGCTCTACAATTCTATAGCGAGAAAATGTATCTACATCTAAGCGCTTTTTGTCCTTTAATACTACTTCTTGAGCTGGAGGTTCAAGATTTAGCAATCTTTTATCGTAAAAAACAACGTTTTGAATAAAAGGAACTTTCATCTTAAGTCCGGCATCTTTCACAACTCTAACAGGGTTACCAAATTGTAAAACAATAGCTTGTTCTGCTTGATGTACCACATAAAAAGACTGTGCAACCATAATCAAAACAAAAACTGCGCCAAAAATAATTAAATTTAAATTCTTCTTCATCTCAAAAACTCCATCATATTACTTTAATGGTAAAATTGGCATCATATTAGAGCTTTTGTTACCTGGCTCCATAATAACTTTTTTGGTTTTTTTCATAATGTCTTCCATTGTTTCTAAATAAAGTCTTTTAGCTGTAACAAATTTACCATTTTTATAAGCTTCATAAACAGAAGAGAAACGTTTTGCCTCACCTTCCGCTTTATTAATTACAGATTCTTTATAGGCTTCTGCTTCTTGCTTTAATTTTATAGCTTGACCTTCTGCTTTTGGAAGAACCTCATTTTCATACGCCTCTGCTTCATTTTTAAAACGTTCAGCATCTGTTTTTGCACGTTGTACTTCATTAAAAGCATCAATTACTTGCTTTGGTGGGTCTGCTTTTTGAAGTTTTACACGAACAACATTTACACCTGTTTCGAAGTCATCTAGTAAGCCTTGTAATTCTTCTCTAGTGTCGTTTTCAATTTTATTACGGTCACCTGTGATAACATCTTCCATCTTTGATTGACCAATTATTTCTCTTAACACAGATTGAGCAGCAACCTTAACAGTCAATTCAGGACTTCTGGTCTTAAATAAAAAGTCATTGGCATTTTTAATGTTCCATACAACAGTTAAATTTATATCAACAATATTTTCATCACCCGTCAACATATGGCTTTCTGTTAATTCATCTTTGGAATTTCTTCCATAGTAATCATCTTCATTAACGCCTATTTCAATGCTACGTTCTTTACTAACATCTACAATATAAGCTTGCTCAATAGGAAAAGGCAAATGATAGTGTAGACCTGCATCAGTTGTTTCAACATACTTGCCAAATCTTAAAATAACGCCTTGCTCACTTGGTTGTACTTGATAAAATCCAGATACCAACCATAAAAATAAAATAGCGCCTAAAATTATTTTATAGTGACTTTTAAAATTATCTTTGGGTGGAGTTGATTTTTTAAATTTTGACGCAAAATCAACAATATTAGATTTATTAGGTGTATCATCATTAGACATATCCCAAGGGTTGTCGTTATTAGAATCAAATTTCTTATCCATCATTTAAGCCTTCTACTAGTTTTAAAAAAATATTATTTTATACTGGAAAAATAATATATACCTTGTATAAAAACAATATCGAAAAAAATATATCCACATTAGGGAATTAGAATATGTCAGAAACAATTGATAATAAAAGTTTAGTAGCAAAATATTTTAATCAAGAGGAAATCTCTGCTATAAAAGAATTAGGAAATCGCCTAATTGTTACAATAAATACTAAAGAAAATAAAGAAAAAGCAGATGCTCTGAAAGCAGAGTTAGAGCAAAATAACAGTAATAAAAAAGTAAATATAATATTTGTAGAAGATAAAAAAGAAACCCCATCAGAGCCTCAAAAATGGCAAATAAAGGGAGTTAAAAATATTATAGCCATAACGTCTGCTAAGGGTGGAGTAGGGAAATCAACAACATCTGTAAATATTGCGTTAGCTCTTGCAAATCAAGGATTGAAAGTCGCATTATTTGATGCAGATATTTACGGTCCCTCAGTTCCAACAATGTTGGGATATAATAATATCCCCGTTTTATCATATGATGGTAAGACTTTTGAGCCATATCAAGAATGCGGTATAAAATCTATGTCAATTGGTAGTATGGTATCAAAAGATACTGCATTAATTTGGCGTGGAGCAAAGGCTTGTGGGGCTATCCAACAATTAATGACAGAAACAAATTGGGGAGAGATAGATGTAATGGTAATAGATATGCCACCAGGAACAGGGGATATACAAATTACTATGTTACAAAAACTTGAGTTAACAGGCGCAATAATTGTATCAACTCCGCAAGATATAGCTCTTATAGATGCAATAAAAGGCTTAAATCTATTCAAAAAGCTAGATGTTCCAATTTTTGGTGTAATCGAAAATATGAGTTACTATATTTGCGAAAAGTGTGGGCATAGAGCAGATATATTTGGTCATGCAGGGGCAGAAAAAACTGCAAAACAATATGGAGTAGACTTTTTAGGAGCGATTCCTTTACATTATGATATACGAGTAAATGCAGATTCAGGAACTCCTATCGTTTTATCAGCTCCGGATAGTGAGCACACAAAAGTTTATATGGATATATCGTCAAAAATAGCTGAGAAATTTAAATAAAACAGCCGATTCGTTTGAATTTAATTGACAAAAGAGCTAAAATATGATACTATAAATGCTGTATATTTAAGCATATGTTGATTATTAGGCTGTTTTGTAGTTAAAATTAGAGTGATTTCTATCACTTTTGTTGAGACTATAATCCATCTGAACATCAGCATATGCCGAAGTTATACATAATAAAGTTTAATATTAAAAATCAAAGCTATGGAGAAAAGACCAAATGCCTTTGTATCACAGCTGTTATGTTGTGATGACAAAAACCTTGTGATGTCTTACATCGCAAATCATATCCTTGCAGTTGAGGATATGAAAGAGATAGTTAAATCTCAGTACTGTGAAATGTTCTTAGAGTTCATTCACGGTAGACTGTATAACCAGCAGGTTCCTGCTGATGTAGTAGAGACTAGCACTGAAGTTGAAAAAGTAGATGCGGAAACAGAAGTTGTCGCTCCAGCAGGTGACGATAAGCCTCTTTCTTTTGCAGATATCTTTTTCAAGTTAATAGATGTAAAAAAGCTATTTAGAGAGGGAGTAAGTTCTGATGTAGAAAAGGCTTTGGCAAATGTCAAAGCTAATCTTCAGAAAAACGGTATTTATTTTTGGGGGCAGCTCTTTATAGAATCAGGGGAGGCTAATCTGAGAAAATCCCTTCCTGTCGCAGGAGGACTTTTTGAAATATTTTCAGTTAACATCCATAGGGAGTTTGGTCTGAAAATAGGAGAAGTCATTCCAGGTCTTGAGGCTGTGCTTACACCTATTGTTGAGGAGTATATCCAAAATAAGAGGGAAGAGCAGATGGCTAAAGAGCGTAGTTTGGATAGTGAAACCAATATATCATGGTTTTATTCCAACAAAACAACTCCTCAAAACTTTCGCCTGTCTAGGAAAGAGAGCAACAATTTAACGCGAGCCGTTAATAAGTTCTCTAACTGGACACTCTTAGATCTTGCCTCTGGGTCTGACGATGCGGTCAAAAGCGAGATTAATAATGAGGTGCAATACAATCTTTTCAAGAGGTATGTAGCGCATGTCATTAAGGCGAGAAACCTTCTTGCCAATAACCCTCGCGCAATCGAGATCAACAAAGGATTCGTGGGCAAAGTGATTGAAGAGTACAATCTTCTTCAGTGCGCTAAATAACAAAAAAAGAGTCGTTTCTTCGGAAACGACTCTTTTTTATTTGTTGGTTTTAAAAAATTCTTTTCTATTTTTTCTACCCATTCCCCACAAATTACCCCAACCATTAATTGGTTGGATTATATATTGAGATTTAAAATCAAAATCTCTACTTAAAAATAAAGAGGTAGTCTTTGTATAATTATTCATTGGGCAAAATCCATAAAAATCTACTTGGATTAAATTACCTTTTTTCAAGTTGTTAACCGCTTCAACATATTCTTTACTTGTATTTATTCTATCACTGTCATCAAGAATAATCATACCGCCTTTATTAAGCTTTTCTAAAGCAGTTCTTGCGCAATCAGCTCTTCTTTTGCCATCTACAACAATTACATCATATTTTTTATCATCCTCAAAGATAGCATTATAATAACCTTCACCTTCATCACGCCAACGAATATCAAGGTTTTCTTTGTTAAATTCTTGTTTCCATTTATCAAACCAATTGAGATTGTCTTCAATGCTTGTAACTTTTTTTGCTCGATTCGCCCAAAACATAGAAGAATATCCGCAACCAAACTCAAAGATTTCTTTGTCGCTATAGTCAAATTGAGATAAATATTCAATAGCAGGGTAAGTATACCAAGGTATAGGATTATTGTCTTTATCAACGCAAACCTTTTCATCAATAGTGCGTTCAATAGCAAAATCTTTTTGCCACATTTCAATAAATTTCAAAAACTTATCACTATACATTTATCTACTCACATAAAATAAATGCGAAGCCTCAAAAGACTTCGCATTATAACTAAAAACAATCCATTAAGACTTTTTGCCATTTCTCACATATGCAATAGCTGCATGTTCTTCGCAATATGTTTGACCTGTTTTTATTCTTTTACCGCAAAAACAAAAGTCATCATCCCTAGGGTCACCTAAAGGCCAACGACAAGTATGATTATCAAGTTTAACCAATGGTATATTTGTTTCTTCAATGATTTTTGTTGCAGTCTCTTCAACTTTAACTTCTTTAGGAGCAGAAACTTTTTCTTTAACAACTTTATCTGCTTTTTTATCGGCAACTTTTTCTTTTGTATCAGAGGATTTGCAAGATTTCTTTGTTTTAGCAGTTGTTTTCTTTTCTTCTGCTTCAACTTTTTTAGGAGTTGATGATTTTTTAATAGGAGAAGGACGAGCTGTTAAGCATAAACGATGAACTTTACCAATAATAGAGTTCTTAGTAACGTTTAGAGCTTTGGCAATTTGACCAGTTGTCATGCCTTTGTCCCACATTTTTTTCAATTCTTCAACAGTTTCTTCTGTCCAAACCATGTTTTTACTCCATTGGATAATTGTTTTACTACCAAAACCATAAACTAGTTTGTTTTAAAAAGCAAGTATAACGTTTTTTTAAATTTTTGTTTATAAACTAAGCGCATATCAAACAAAGGAAGGATTCTATGTTTAAATTTATAATCACATGCCTTGGAGCTATATTAATATCAACAAATGTTTATGCAAAAGCATCAGATTTTTATCATTATTTTGATGTTGATATGGCTATTGAACTCCCAGATATGGAAGAGTATTTTCGTAAATTAGATACAAAAAATCAATATTATAACCGAGGATATAAGATTCGTGTTATGATGGGAAACACATTTAAAAAAGAATTTAGTAAAACTATTAAATCTTATGGATTAAGTGAAGGTAGGATTAAAGCACATTATGAAGATGATTTATTGCAACTTATAAGCTGGTTGCCAGAAAAAGCTTATCAATATGTAGGACCAATGTTGCATGAAGTTCCAGGAATGCCAGAAAAAATTCTTAATCTTCCAGGAATTAAAGAAACAAAAAATCAATTTCCCAAGGATATAGCAGAAAAATATAAAGATGATGAAGATATAGAATATTTGTCTCCTATGTTATATTTCATACTTATGCCAGAAATTTGGGATGAAAGGGATAAAATAGTAGTTGATGCGCCTCAACCCCAAAGAGCTAAAAGAAAAAAAGTTATGAAAGAACTTCCTGATTTCTTAAAACAAAAAATAGGTATAGCACCTAAAAATACACAAGCTTCTCAGAAGAAAAATCAAAAATCTAATGGTGTAAAACTTACCTCAGTGGATAAAGAATTAAAAACAATTATTCCAACAGCTTCATCATTACTAACCACAAAAGATGTGGAAGCATTTATTACAACAATAGATGATATAAATGCATGGGGCAAAGAAAATAATATGTATATCTTAAATAAGTTCATATTAGCAGATATGGTGTTAACAGAATGGGAAAAAGAACAAGGCATTGCTTTGGGGCAAAATGTATTAAAAGATGCTGTTAATCCTTGTCAAAGGCTTGTAGTCAAAGCAAAATTTGCAGGATTGTATACTGATATGTATAAAATAACATCAAAACATGGCTATACACCAGAAGAATGGGCATATACTTGCGATAAAACAATTAAGGCATATCGAGTTGCTACAGCAAATCTAAATAAAGCTTATGCAGTTGATTTTCATCGAAAAGGTTATTACGAAAAATATATTAGCAAACTTCCAACCAAATGGAGAAATGAATTATTTGCAGTAGAGGCCGCAATTGTAAAAATGTATGCGGTTTTTCAAGAGGATGTTGATGCAGTAAGGGGCTACACAAAGATTCTATCACAAAAATTTATGAGAAATGATGATATGATATTAGCAGCTCCAATAATTTATTGATTTTTTTTGAAAAAAACAGTTGCATTTCTAAGATGGTATGTGTATAAAAAACAACAAAGTGTAAATTTCTAAATTTAAAAGGTGAAAAAAATGGCACGTGTAACAGTTGAAGATTGTGTTGAAAAAATTCCAAATCGCTATGAGCTTTTATTAGTTGCAGCTCAAAGAGCAAAAGATATTTCTTCAGGAGCTCCTATAAGAGTAGAAAGAGATAATGATAAAAACTCTGTTGTAGCTTTAAGAGAAATTGCTGAAAATCAAGCAGATGTGGAAGAGTTACAAAGATCTTTAGTTATGGGACTTCAAAAATATGTTGAAGTTGAAGAGCCTGAAGAAGAAGAGTTGGAAATTTTGGCTGCAGAAAAAGAATTGGCAGAATTGGATGCACAGTTTAATGGCGATACAATTCTTGATGCTACATTGGCAAATAGTATGCAAATTGAAGATAGTAACGGAGAAACCATCGATGTTGAAACAGATGATTTGTCTTTGGATGATGGCCTAGATGATGATTTTGGTATGGGCGATGATTTTTCTGATGACATGGGAGATTTTGAAGAATAATTTTTTCTTTTCTCTAAAAATTTAATAATTCATAAAGCAAGATAGTGTTAAAGATATCTTGCTTTTTTTTGATTTATGAATTATAATTAAAAGCTGTGGAGAAAAGAGGAACGTATGTTAAGACAGTATGAATTAGTAGATTTAGTTAAATCCTATGATCCCAACGCAGATGAAGATGCGTTAAATAGGGCATATGTTTTTGCAATGAAAAAGCACGGTGCGCAATTACGCACATCAGGAGACCCATATTACTCTCATCCGATTGAAGTTGCTGGTATTTTAACCAAATTTAGATTGGATTGTAATTCCATAATAGCAGGACTTTTACATGATACTGTTGAAGATACAGATACAACCGTAGAAGAAATTAAAGAACTTTTTGGTCCTCAAGTTGCAGCTGTTGTAGATGGCGTAACCAAATTAGCCATTATTGAACAAAAATCAGGTTCAAGCAAACAAGCAGAAAATTTTCGTAAATTATTATTAGCAATGTCAGAAGATATACGTGTTCTTTTGATAAAGCTAGCTGACCGTTTACACAATATTAGAACATTGCATTTTTGCAAAGAAGAAAAACGTAAACGAATAGCAAAAGAAACCCTAGATATATACGCACCTCTTGCTGAACGTATTGGTATGCAAGAAATTAAAGCAGAACTTGAAGAAATTGCTTTTGCTGAATTACATAAAGAAGCACACGATTCTATCGTGGCAAGGTTAAACTTTTTAAGAGAGCAAGGAAGCAATCTAGTCCCTAAAATTATAGATCAAATAGAAAAAGATATGGAAGAAAATGGAGTTAAAGCTACAGTTACAGGTAGGGAAAAAGCTCCATATTCTATTTGGAGAAAAATGCAGTTAAAGAATGCTTCATTTGAACAATTGTCAGATATTATGGCATTCCGTGTATGTGTTGATGATATTGCTTCATGTTATCAAGCATTAGGTGTAATCCATAGTAAATATCATATGGTACCACGTCGTTTCAAAGATTATATTTCTACACCAAAGCCAAATGGTTATCAATCAATACACACAGGAATTATTGGCCCAGAAAATACTCGAATAGAAATACAGATTCGTACTCATGAAATGCATGAAATAAACGAAAAAGGTGTTGCTGCACACTGGGCTTATAAACAAGGACAAAAGGTAGCTGGTCGTAGCTTTAGATGGATTCGTGAATTGCTAGAAATTTTAGAACAAGCACAAAATCCTGATGAGTTTTTAGAAAATACTAAACTAGAGATGTATAATGACCAAGTTTTCTGCTTTACTCCAAAAGGCGATTTGATTGGCCTTCCATTTGGTTCAACACCTGTTGATTTTGCATATGCAGTACACTCAAGTGTAGGTGATAAATGTGTAGGAGCTAAAATTAATGGCGAAATAAAGCCTTTAAGAAGTGTTTTGCAAAATGGTGACCAAGTAGAGGTCCTTACATCAAAGGCTCAACACCCTTCAACTGAATGGGAGCGTTTTGTTGTTACAGGAAAAGCAAAAGCTGCGATTCGTCGATATGTAAGAGCATGTAAAAGAGAGCAATTCTTGTCACTAGGAAAAGATATTTTAGAAAAACTATTTAAGCAAGAAAACCTCGAATTTAGCGAAAAAGGAATATATGGTGTTTTACCAAATTTTGAAATAGAAAGTTTAGAAGATTTATATGCAAAAGTTGGAGAGGGACTTATTACTGGATGGGAAGTTTTAAGAACTGTATATCCTGCATATAAACAATCTAAAATAACAAAAGTTGTAAATTCAATAAAATTATCAAAACCTAAAAAGAAAAAGTCTGATTCTTTAAAAATAGAAGGTTTAATTACAGGAATGGCTGTTCATTTTGCTGGATGCTGTCACCCAGTTCCAGGAGATAGAATTGTTGGCATTGTAACAACAGGTAAAGGTGTTGCAATACATGCACTTTCTTGTAAGGCATTAGAAAAGCATGCTGATGAACCAGAAAGATGGTTAGATATATCTTGGGGCGAAGAAGCTCAAAAAGAAAGTCACACTGCAAGAATAAAAGTTATGCTAAGCAATGAACCTGGTACATTAGGTGAATTATCAAATCTAATTGCTAGACATAATGCAAATATTACAAACTTGAATATTGTGTACAGAACTATTAGTTATTTTGAGTTACTAGTAGATTTAGATGTAAAAAATACCGACCATCTTAATGATATTATGGCGGCATTAAAATCATCAAAAGTTGTAAGTTTTGTTTCAAGAGTTTAAGGAGATACAATGTCCCTAATCAAAAAAATGGGACTTGGACTTAAAAAAATATATCAAAAAACACTAAGTAAATTAGATACCTTAAAAGGAAATCCTAAGAGCATATCTAAAGGATTTGCTACAGGTGTAGCAATATCGTTTACCCCATTTGTTGGATTTCATTTGTTATTATCGCTGTTCATAACTAAAATTACAAAACAAAATGGTACAGCTGCAGCACTTGGTACAATAGCTGGAAATCCTTGGACTTTTCCTTTTATATGGTATGCGACACTACATACAGGAAGGTTTATACTATACAAAGACAGCAATCAGACAAATGTAGATTTTACAAGGCTATTTAAGGAATTATTTCATGCTGTAATAAACCTTGACTTTAATTCATTTATAAGCGATATTTGGCCTGAGTTCTTTCCTATGCTAATAGGGTGTATCCCATTCTATATAGTAGTATGGACTATAACATATCACTCAATTTATCGTGTATTAAAGAGTGATAATACAAAGGAAAACGAGCATGATAGTAGGAATAGGTTGTGATATTGTACAAATTTCTCGATTCGCAAAAGGACGAGATTTCTTATTCAGATTTATGGAAAAGCACTTTACCGGTAAAGAAATCAAAGAACTGGAAAAGAAAAAGAATATACAAGATTTAGATATCCTGACACAATCGGTTGCAACAAGGTTTTCAGCGAAAGAAGCAGTAGGAAAAGCTCTAGGTACAGGTTTTAGAGATGGTATAATTTTAAAAGATATAGAAATTATGCATGATGAATTAGGAAAACCCATAGTTAATTTACATAATAAAGCATTGTTCAAGTGTCAAGATATTGCAAAAAACAAGCAATATCATATACATATAACTATCTCAAACGAAAAAGAATATACCAATGCTGTTGCTATTATAGAATGTGCTTAAATATTAATCTAAATATCTTATTGAGCTAGATGTATTGATTGTTTTAATAAAAAAATATTGACAAGTTCAATAAATGTTCTTAATCTTTTTATCAGCTAATATTTTATTAGTTAGTGCCTTTTAAAAGAGGTGCGGAGCTGTCGAAAGCTTCTTGTACATTGCGGTGTTGGATAACATCGTTAATTGCTATATAAAAAGCAATAACTATCCCCGATTTCGGTCGGGGAGCTTTTAGCGTATGTTCAAGGGTGTATTTATCTCTGAAAGAACACCTCAAAGGCTAAAAGAGTCATCTCAATGTACATGATTTTCGAACTCTCCGACCACCTCAATTTGAAGGTGGTTGTTTTTTTATTATAACTATAAAGGGAGATTGGATTATGAATAAATTTGTTTTTTTATCATTATTGGCTATTTTGCTTTCTTGCAGTATAAGTACAAACTCTTATGCAAAAGATAAAAATATAAATATTAAAGAAAAAAATAAACTCATAGTAACAGAAGTTTTAGATGGTGATACTTTAAAAGGTGTAATAAGTGGTGAAAAATATGCAACAATACGTCTTGCAGATATTGATTGTCCAGAGTTTAGCAAAAAGTCAAATGGTAAGTTGTCAAAGCAAGCAAAAGAATGGAATATGGAGCAAGATGAGGTTGTAAAATTAGGTAAAAAATCTAAAGAGAAGTTAGCAAGTCTTTTAAAGTTATATGAAGAAAATATCTCGTTTGTAGAAACACCGGAAAAAGTTTGCAAAACAGGTAATGGAGATAGGCTTGTTGGTATTCTCTATGCAAAAGATATAAATGTTAACGAATTTATGCTCAAAGAGGCTAAATGCAGACCTTTTTCTTGTAATGACAAGTAGAGTTTTTTTATGAAGAATAAAATTCAAGAAATAAAGGATTGGGTATATGTAGCTGTGCTAGCCATCATACAAGTATGGCTACTATATATTCTTTTTAATGACCTACCATGGAAATCTATTTTTAAATTTATGGGTTTTTGTTTTCTTTTGATAATAGCAGGAATTTGCTCATATTTGAATAATAATGATGGTGGTGGTAGAAGACCATAATACAAGGAAAAACGAAAATGGCATATAAGAAAGAAGAAATAGCAAAACTTTTTAGACAGCAAAGCTCAAATGACACTTTTGCTATAAAAAGTAACAAGCAACATGAAGATGTATATTTAGATAGTGATGACTACGAAATAGAATTTTATTCAGATGATGTTGTTTTAGAGGATGTGGTTTTTGCTTCAGAAGATAAAGAAATAGAAATAACTGATGATGATATGGAAGATTATTTAAATAAAAAACAAATACGCAAAATGTTACAAGCAAATTATCCTACAGCTAGTTTGAACGAGATTATTTATTGGACACAATTGCTGTGCAAAAAATATGATACAAGTATTATATCCAATAATCTGATAAGAAGAGAAATATGGTTAGATAAATTCAAAAAAGTAACATTTTTACAAAAAATAATAATGTTAATTAAAGTGATTAAACAAAAAACTTCAGAGTTACTTAAAAAAGATGATTTAGATATCCCTTTTTAATTTGTTTTACCTGTCCGGTTATTTATATATAATAACCGGACAAGTGTTTTGTTTAATGATGCAACAAAAAAAATCGGACTAATTTGCCCGATTTTATAAATCTGTCTTTCGTCTGATTAACCTTGACGAGCCTTATACTTAGGTTCCTTCTTGTTAATAACATATAGACGACCTCTACGGCGAACAAGTTTACAACCTCTTACGCGCGCTTTCTTTGATTTTAAAGAGCTATATATTTTCATTTTTCATTTTCCTTACACAAAAGTTTGAGGGCAACATACGATATATGTTTTAAATTGTCAAACAATTTTTTAGCTTGAATTAGATTTATTTATCATTATAATCAAAAAAGCGCAAAATATTTTATTGAGAAAGATATGAAATTAAGAATATATACTTTATTTATCTTGGCATTAATCTATGCAAATAATGCATTTTCATCAGATTATCTAGAAGATGTTAAAAATCTTGGGTATATTTCAGGCGAAGGATTAGCTTGTGGTGCAAAAAAGTATCCTTCTTATGAAACAATTGCCAGAGCATATTTAATTAGTTCAGCAAAGTCAGATAAAGAACAAGCTGATGGTATGTATACATATAATGAGGCAAAAGTAAGAAGCTATACCCGAAAAAAGGGAAGTGGTCTTATCGGTTGTGATGAAGTTAATATCCGTTTTAATAATCAAAAAATATTGCAATCAAAGTTATATAAAAACGGTACAATAAAATTACCAGATGGTAAAATAATTAAACCAAGACAAGCATATGATGCATCGCTTGTTTATGATAGAACAGAAGATGAAAAGAAAAAAATAGATAATCTATATAATAAAATTCAAAATAAAAAGAAAAGACAAGCTCAAAAAGAAGGAATATTCCAAAAATTCAAAGAGTTTGAAATGAAAAGCAGAAAATATTAATTTAATTTATTACTAACAATCTATATACAAAGGAAATAAAAATGGCTTCGTATCAATATATCTATGTTATGCAAAATTTAAGCAAAGTTTTTCCCGGAGGAAAAGAATTATTCAAAAATATAAGTTTATCGTTTTTCCCTGGAGCAAAAATAGGTGTTTTGGGTGTAAATGGTGCAGGTAAATCAACATTATTAAAAATAATGGCAGGTGTTGATAAAGAGTTTAATGGTGAAGCTTGGGCAGCAGATGGCGTAAAAGTAGGATACTTAGAGCAAGAACCTAAATTAGATGCCAATAAAACAGTCATGGAAAATGTTATGGATGGTTTAGGTGAAACAGTAGAATTATTAAAAAGATTTGAAGAAGTTTCAATGAAATTTGCAGAACCTATGTCTGATGATGAAATGAACACACTTATTGAAGAACAAGCGTCATTACAAGAAAAAATAGATGCTGTTAATGGCTGGGATATAGAAAGAACAGTTCAAATTGCTATGGATGCATTACGTTGCCCTCCAGCAGATGCTGATGTAACTAAATTATCTGGTGGAGAAAAAAGACGAGTAGCATTATGTCGTTTGTTGTTATCAAAACCAGATATGTTATTATTAGATGAGCCAACTAACCATCTAGATGCAGAGTCTGTTGCATGGTTAGAGCATCATTTGCGTGATTATAAAGGTACAGTAGTAATGGTTACACACGATAGATACTTCTTAGATAATGTAACTGGCTGGATACTTGAGTTAGATAGAGGACAAGGTATTCCTTATGAAGGAAATTATACATCATGGTTAGAGCAAAAACAAAAAAGAATAGAACAAGAAGCTAGAGAAGAGAATGCGCGCCAAAAAACATTAGCTAACGAGTTAGAGTGGATTAGAAAAAATCCTAAAGCACGTCAGGCAAAATCTAAAGCTCGTATTAATGCATATGAAGAATTGTTAGCAGAAACATCTAAAGAGCAAATCAGCCAAGCTTACATCAATATACCTATGACAGAAAGACTTGGGGATTTAGTAATTGAAGCTAAAAATATTTCTAAAGCTTATGGAGAAAAGGTTCTTATAGATAATCTTTCTTTCAAAATTCCAAAGGGTGCAATCGTTGGTATAATTGGACCTAATGGCGCAGGTAAAACTACATTATTTAGAATGATAACAGGACAAGAAAAGCCAGATTCTGGTGAAATTGTAATAGGCGATACTGTTGATTTAGGTTATGTAGACCAAAGCAGAGATGAACTAAATGCTAACAAAAATATCTGGGAAGAAATATCCGATGGTTTAGATATAATTGAATTAGGTAAAAAGCAAATTCCATCTCGCGCATATGTTGGTCAATTTAATTTTAAGGGGACAGATCAACAAAAGAAAATAGGTCAACTATCAGGTGGTGAAAGAAACCGTGTTCATCTTGCAAAAATGTTAAGAAAGGGAGCAAACGTAATTCTACTGGATGAACCTACAAACGATTTGGACGTAGATACATTACGTTCACTTGAAGAAGGTATTATGAATTATCCAGGATGTGTTTTAGTAACATCGCATGATAGATGGTTTTTAGACCGTTTGGCTACACATATCTTAGCATATGAAGATGAAGGACATGTTGAGTGGTTTGAAGGTAACTTTGAAGACTATGAAAAGGATAAAATTCGTAGATTAGGCGAAGATGCTTGCAATCCTCACAGAATTAGATACAAAAAATTAGAACGCTAAAAAGAAAAAGCTCTATCGAAAGATAGAGCTTTTTATTAAATTACAAACTTAGATAAAATTACCCCTTTATCATAATTTATCTTAAAAAACCAACCATTATACAATATAGTGTTTTCTTCCACTTTTTTATATGCTTCAGGAGTCGTTATAAGTTTTTTATCTAAAGCAACATTTATCCAAAAATCATTATTTCCTTTATACAAATCTATTTTATAGATTATGCCATCAAAGGTCGTTAAAACAAAATGTTTAACTTTAGAATAATTATCTCTATTAAAATTAGAAGCATGCCTTATATCTTCAGCACTAATGCTACGAATATTGTTTAATATTCTATGTATTTCAGGGGTGGCATAATTAGTTTCCATATTAACAAAATTACTATTTTTGTATTTTCTGTAAACAATATCTTTATTAAAATTAACTTGTTTAATATCCTCAGGTAATAAATTTATAATTGGCATTTGTAACCAGTTATAAATATTCGAAGATAATTGTATTTTAGTGCTAATTTGATATAAGAAATTATCATTATTTAATGTAGCATAGTGATATTTATTTTTATCATTTTGCTTAGCGATAATAGCCTCATCAATAACATTATCATAAGAATCATATGTTTGAATTTTTATAAAATTATCAAATTTGAACCCTTTTTCATTTTTAATAACATCCGCTCTATATATAACAGACTTTCTTATAAGATCTATAAGAGTATTAATTTTAGAAAATGAGGCATAATAATCATCAGCTTCTTTGATACGCCATAAATCATCGGTTTTGATAAAAGTAATATAGCTTTCATCATTAAAAGAGATTAAAATCTTACTAAGGTCAACACTCTCTCTAGTTTTACTAAAGAAATAATTTCCTCTAGATAAATTATGAACCTTTTTCCCATGTTGATATACTCCAAAACAAAAAACAGGAAGAGACAATAAAAAGAGAAAAAGAGCAACTTTCAAATGCTTAATCATTATTCAAAATCCTCCTTATTTTTCGTATTTTGTATTTTCTAAAAAACATAGTGAAAATTCCTAAAGCTAATAAAAATACTATCGGAACAATAAATATAATCAAAATAGTGAAGCTGATGATAATATGTTGATAATCAGCAAATATTGAACTTTTTAATTTGTTTATCTGATTTGTAGTATCATCAATTGAAAATTCTATTTCATTAATATCTCCAATATTTTTAACAGAAGCAAATCCTTGGGTCAAAATAACATTTGAGAAATTACTTTTCTTCTTATTTGTTTTATCTAAAACCTTCTCCAGTTTTTCCAATTTCTTTTTATAATTGTTTTCTACAATTGAGTATATAGCATTTCCAATACTGGATGGATTAATTGCAAAATATTTATAGTCCAATTTGTTTTCAATATTTCTACTTGTAGCTTTATCTAAAACTTGAAGTAAAAATAATGGGTTGTCAAATTGATATATATTTTCATAAAAATTATCACTTGATAGACTATCAGATATATAAGCAAAATCATTCAAGATATCACTGTCATAAAAGAAATAGACATTTCCATCCTTTTTAGATGAAGGTATAATCTCTGTATCTTCTGTAATAAAACTTAGAAAACTAGAAACATATTTGCCAGATGAATGAACCGCAATAACATCATCATTATGTGTTAAAACAGGTTGTACATTGTAATTATCAAAGGATTTAAAATCCACTTTACCTGCTTCATTGAATATAACGGATCTAGCTTTAAATTGAGTGTAGTTATCAGAAATATTAGAAGCGCCCAAAGTCGAAACAATATTATCAATTTTATTTTTTATAGTACTATGTGCAATAGGCATAATTCCATAATTCTTTAAAAAATCGATAAAAGGAACAGCTTTAGATGTATTTAGTAATTTAGGATCCATAAAAATTATCAAGTTACCGCCATTTAAAATATATTGTTCAATAGCTAACAAAAATTCACTAGAATAAAATTTAGGATTAATGATAACCACTGCATCAAATTTTTGAGGAATAAAAATAACATTAAAATCGGTATAATTTACATTATAAAATTCATCTAAAATATTTTTAAATCCAGTAAATCTATCAATTTCATCATTATATGACAAAATAGCAATATTCTTTTTTGCCTCTCCAAATCCATATATGACACGCATTATATCGCTTTCTAATAAATTCTGTCTTAGGCTATTAAAGGAAGAAATTCTAAACATATTTCCGTCATTATCTGAGAAATCTGCAAGCATATAAATTTTATTACCAAAAGTATCTTCTTTATAAGGTATCTTTTCTCTAATTAAGCGAGTCTCTAAGTGACTAAATGCTTCCACTTTTATTATTTGTAATCTAATAGCACCGTTTGATGTCTGTTCTATTAATCTTAAAAATCTTTCTACATAGTCTGCATAAATAGCATATCCTGAATTTATTTTTTCTCGTTCATTTTGAGATTCATATAAAATTATATCAATACGTTTATCAGTATTTTCCAAGAACTGTTTATTTACATCGCTTATTGTAAATTTTTTAGACGATGTAATATCTTTGGGTTTATAAAGAATAAAATCAGCGCCTAACAAAAGTAAAGAATAAAATCCGATAATAAGCCCTAATGCAGAATAAAATATTAATTTACTATGTTTAATAGATGATTTTTTATAATCAAAAACAAAAACATTAATCCATATACACACAATTGTTGCTACAACAAAATAAAGCACATTACTCCAATACAAAAAACCACTTAAAAAAGAGTTATAATGAAAATCAAAGTTTAATGCTTGGAATGGTATTCCTCCAAATGAAGATAACTCAACCTGAGTAACGATTAACAATACAAAAATAGCAATAATATAACATAAAATATTATTTTTGTTAAAGGCAGATACTAAACACCCAAGAGCAGTAAAAAAAGCACCACAGAGCACTAATCCTACATAATTTGATATAATCAATCCTACATCAACAATAGATAGCTTAAATGAAATAATTAAAAAAGGTATAGATAACAATACTAAAATTAAGAAAAAAGAGAAAGCACCAAAAAACTTTGCAAGAACCAATTTTAGATAACTAATAGGTTGTGTTGTTAGCAACTCAATTGTGCCTGTTTTTAATTCATCTCCCCATGAACGCATTGTAATAGCAGGTATAATCAATATTAAAATTATCGGTTGCAAAGAGAAGAAAGACAATGTAGCATCTGCATCTCGCAAAAAATAATTTCCCAAATAAATTGTAGCAAAATACGATATCAAATAATATGCACTAATAATAAAGTAAGCATTATAATTTGCAAAATTTGATTTAAATTCCTTTAAGTATTGGATAAAAAATTGTCTCATTTTTTGCCTTTCGCTGAATTACTTAAAATACGAAATGCTTCGCTTAAATTTTTATTTTTAGATATTTTTTTGAAATTAGAAATACTTGTATGTTTTATCATCTCGCCTTTAGACAGCATTATAACTTCATCCGCAACATCTGCATCTTCTAACACATGCGTTGATATTAAAACAATATTATCTTTTGAATAATTTTTGATAAAATTTCTAATTTCATATTTCTGATTCGGGTCTAAGCCATCTGTAGGTTCATCTAAAATTAATATTTTAGGCGAATGAATTAGCGCTGAGGCAATCTCAACACGTTTTTTGTATCCCTTTGATAAATTATCAATTTTTTGAGTTAATACATCAAGAATTTGCATTTGATTTGCAACATCATATATGACTTTATCAATGAATTTTATATTCCATACGTTAGCAACCCATTTCAAAAAATCATATACAATCATATCCCCATATAAAGATGATATTTCCGGAACATATCCAATATATTTTAATGCATTAATTCGATTCGCTTCAACGCTATTTCCATAAATTAAAACTTCGCCTTTTGTTGCAGATAAGTATCCACACATTATACGCATTAAGGTTGATTTTCCTGCACCATTTTCACCAATTAAGGCAACAATCTTTCCTTCTTTAATAGAGGTGGAAACATTATTTAATGCTATGTTGCTACCAAAAGACTTCGATATATTCTTTATTTCAATCATAATTTATGCCTTAAAAAACTTAATATATATTGTAATAACAAAAAATGTTTAAAATTTTCACAATTTTATCTGAAATAATACAAAACTTTAATGACAAAAAATTATTTATAAGATATAAAGCATAAATATTGAGAAATTAGGAGAAAAAAATTGGATGAAAAATATTCTTTAGAAGAAGAAAAAACAATAAAAACTGGATTAATAACATTATTAGCGGTTTTGTTGATTTCATTTGTTACCATCTCTCACAATGCCTCAATTAAAAGTAAAGGCACAGGTGGAAAATATAATATATACGCAAATTTTGGAAGAACAGATGGATTAAATGTTGGTGATGTAGTTCGTATGTCAGGCGTTAATATTGGACGAGTAATTGGAGCTACATTAGATGAAAATTATAATTCTAATTTAGTTTTAGAAATTGAAGATGTTTATAAAATTCCAGATGATAGTAGTGCATCAATAGTTAGTTTTGGATTGATTGGTGGTAAATATGTAGAAATAGAAGTAGGTGGCTCAGAAGATTATATAGAGCCAGAAGGTTCAATTAGCTACACACAAGACGCTATGGTATTAGAAGAACTTTTAGATAGAATGATAGCTCTAGGAAAAAGT
The DNA here is from genome assembly GCA_045578445.1 of Alphaproteobacteria bacterium. GTDB lineage: Bacteria > Pseudomonadota > Alphaproteobacteria > RF32 > CAG-239 > CAG-267. Next base: position 2,484 of record JAZNKG010000054.1, on the reverse strand, counting down.
AAAAAATCTAAAAATGTTATAAGTAATGAAGATAAAGGAGATGATTATGAATAAAAAGCCTGTTGAAACAATTATGGGTATTGTGGTTTTAGTAGTTGCCACATTATTTATGTTTTTCGCATACAGAGTATCTGATTTACAAGTTGTCAAAGGATATGAATTAAATGCTAGATTCTTAAAAGTTGGAGGTCTAAATGTAGGCGCGGATGTTCGTATAAATGGTATAAAAATCGGTACAGTTGTTGCTCAAAAAATAAACTCTTTAGATTACATGGTTGATGTTAAATTAAGCATTTTACCAAATGTATCCATACCAGAAGATAGTGTTATTCTTGTTGCTGGAGATGGGCTAATGGGAGATAAGTTTATAAAAATAGAACCAGGTATGTCTAATAATAAATTAAAAAATGGTGATACAATTGAAAAAACAAAAGATGCAAAATCTTTAGAAGATATGGTAGGTGAAATTATATTTATGGTATCAGGAAATGAAGAAAATTAATTATACATTATCATTGATGTTTTATTTTTCTGTAATGCAAATTGTTAATGCAGCAGAAATAGAAACTAATTCAGCCAAAATGCAAGCAATGGATAAAATTACAGGGCGTGTAAATGAAATTATTGTACCTGTAAAATCAAAGATTTCTTTTGGAGATTTTTCTCTGGTGCTACGTGCTTGTAAAAAACGTCCAGCAGAAGAAACCCCTGAAAATTTTGCCTTTGTGGATGTGGCAGATAAAAGTTTTGGAGAAGACGAATATAATATATTTAAAGGGTGGCTTATATCTTCAACTCCAGGGATAAATGCTATAGAACATCCCATATATGATATCTGGCTTTTAGAATGTATAGATACGGATGTTGATGCAAAAAATCAATTAAGTGAAGATGAGTTAAATAAGAGAGATAATTTGCCAACAAAAGTAACTTTGGTTTCTAATGCTAACAATAAAGAAAAAGAAATAGAAGCAGATACTAAAAAGGTAATAAAAATAAAAGATTTTATTTCAGAAGATAGAGATATTGAAAAAAATATAGATACACCAACATATATATCAGAGAGTTCTGGCACATATGTAAGTGAAATAGCAGAAGGTGAAGAGCCTGAAAATTTATTGAATTTTACAAAGTTACACGAAATTTCAGATAGTAAAAAAGAAAATTCAGATAATGATGACGAATTGCAAAAAGCAATTGATAAAGAGCTAGAATCTTTATAGTAGTATAGCTATATATATAAAACTAGATAAAAATGCATAGCAGATTGCTCCTACTAATAGGAGTTTATCTGCTTTTTTGTTGCAAAAAGGATAACCAAAAATTATTAATTCAGCAATATTTACTTGGGCAAACAATCTATAATCAGATGAGCAAACATAAGGAAAATCAATAGAGTATTTTATACTGTATAAGTAAATTGTAAGATATAATAAAGTGAAAAATATATAAAAAATACTAATTTTTTTTCTTAATAGAAATTGAGTGATAATATAAATACAAGATGCAAAAACAAAAGATTTTAAAGCGATATTTAGTATATATAAAATTGCAGATGGCGTATATACAATATTTGCAATTTCACTTAAATTCCATTCACCAAATAACTCTGTCTTTATAAGAGAAATAAGTATGTTGTTATCAGCAATATTAGGTGCGGAAATAAATATTGTTGTAATATTTGCAAAATCAAACAATCTTTCATATAAGCTTAAATTTCTAAAATTTTGCCCAGCAGGAGATGTATCTGGTACATTAAAAAATTGCATATCATATAATACGTGATTTCTTGTAATCCACATTAATGCTATAGGTGCCGCTATAATAATAAATATACTAAGTTGAAATATTATTTGTTTCTTATATTTTGAAGCTAGTAATTTATGAAGAAATAAAATTGAAAGGGCGGGGGTTATCATTAAAATAGATATTTTTGTTAGTGTGCCGATTCCTATTCCTACTGCTGCAAAGCATAAATATTTTAAAATGTCAGTTTTGTACCATTTGATAGTATAGTATATTACGAATGTTGACCAAAAAAATACTGGAGTATCATCTGAAATATATCCAGAAAATAAAGTAAGAGTTGGGTTAAACGCAAACAGTAATAATAAACTATAAAATAACAATCCTTTGATTCTTAATTCTCTTAAAATCAAAGAAAAATACACTGTTGATGCAGATACATAAAATAAAGATAAAAATTGTAAGGTTTCTATATAAGTATAATATGATGAGTAAAAGAACGATGCTATGTCTAATATATATCCAGATATAATAAAATGTAACGGTTGATGAAATAAATAATACATATACCAAGGATTAAAGTTGCTAATGCTTTCTGATATCATTCTAATATATAGAATAATTCCTCCTAAGTCATGTTGTCGTATATTTAAAGGAGTTTGTTGTATATAAAATAAATGTAGCAAAAAGGGCAATAAAATAATGGATATAGTATAGGTGAATTTGTTATTTTTATTT
>JAZNKG010000053.1:0-4008 GCA_045578445.1 Alphaproteobacteria bacterium | reverse complement strand
ATAATCAACGAATTCTGATGAACCAGCTTCAGCTAATACTTTTGTTATAGCTGCTGTTAATGTTGTTTTACCATGGTCAACGTGACCGATAGTACCAATGTTGCAGTGTGGCTTACTGCGTTCAAACTTTTCTTTTGCCATGAATTTAATTCCCAAAATATTGTGTTACGACGAGGTTTGAATTTGAAAAATTTTAGGGGAATTAATGGAGCGGGTGAAGGGAATCGAACCCTCGTCATAAGCTTGGAAGGCTTCTGCTCTACCATTGAGCTACACCCGCTCAAACCATAAAATCCTCAAACAAAAACCTATTTATTTTACGATTTTTAACTGGTGGAGGGGGAAGGATTCGAACCTTCGTAGACGAAAGTCGACGGATTTACAGTCCGTTGCATTTGACCGCTCTGCCACCCCTCCGCTAAGAAATCGTGCGAAGGAAAAAGAACTCAGTCTTCAACCTAACATCGGCAATAAAAACCTATTTTTATGATAATGTCAACAAGTTTTTTTATTAATTATTAAAGTTTTTTTATTAAAATTTATTTGTTTCGTAAAATTAGTAGGATAAGAGATGAAAAATATTTTAACAGAAGATAGTAATGTTGCTAGTTTTGACATAGATTTAGCCAATACAAAAGAGATTGTTAGAATAATTAATGAAGAAGATAAAAAAGTTGCTTTGGCTATTGAAAAAGCGATGCCAGAAATTGTAAAAGCCATAGATTTGATTGTTGATGCCTTTAATAATGGTGGACGTTTGGCTTATTTTGGCGCTGGAACTAGTGGTCGATTAGGGATTTTGGATGCATCTGAATGGTGGCCTACTTTTTCTGTTAAAGATGGGATTGTGAATGCGTATATCGCTGGAGGAGATTATGCTCTTAGAAATTCTGTTGAGGGGGCAGAAGATGATGAAAAAGAAGCATTAAAGCACTTAAAAGAGTTTCATCCTAATAAAAATGATGTGGTTGTTGGTATTTCTGCGAGTGGTAATCCTAAGTATGTTTTAAAAGTATTGAGCGAATCGCAAAAGGTGGGGGCAAAAACTATTGGTTTAACCTCTAATCCTGAGGCTAATCTCAAAAAATATACTGATGTTTGCATTACAACTGTTGTTGGTAGTGAAGTTATAAGTGGTTCTAGTCGCATGAAATCAGGTACAGCGCAAAAAATGGTTTTGAATATGCTTTCTACTGCGTCGATGATTAAAATTGGTAAGACTTACAGTAATTATATGATAGATGTTCAGCCTGTTTGTAGTAAATTGATTGATAGAGCTAATCGTATTATTTCTTCTATTTGTGAAATTTCTATTGAAAAAGCTGATGAATATCGTATAAAAGCAGACAATAATGTAAAAATTGCTTGCATTATGTGTAAAAAGTGTTGTTCAAAAGAAGAGGCTAGGCAATTGCTTGATAAACATAATGGAATTTTGCGAAAGGTTATTTAGGCATGAAAAAGGGTTTTAAACAAAAAGAAAATAATATGAATAATAAAGACCAATTAATTTTGTATGGTCGTCATGCAGTGATTAGTGCGATAAAAAATCCAAAACGCAGAATTACTAAAGTGGTTGTTACTAAAGAAAATAGACAAGAAATTGATGCATTAGGTATGGTTTTACCAATATCTGTGATTGATAGAAAAGATTTTGCAAAATTTTTGCCACAAGATGCTGTTCATCAGGGTTTTGCGCTGTTTTGTGCAAGACTAGATAGCTATGATATTATGGACTTGATTGAAATGGCAGAAGATAAAGAACGTTGTCATATTTTGATATTAGACCAAGTAACTGATCCGCAAAATATTGGAGCAATTATTCGTTCTTGTGCAGCATTTGGTACATTAGGGTTGGTTGTGCAAGATAAAAATTCTCCAGTAGAATCTGGGGCTATGGTAAAAGCTACGGCTGGCACAATGGAGTTTGTGCCTATTGCCAGAGTTACTAATTTAAGCAGAGCTATTGAGCAATTAAAAGATAATGGTTTTTGGGTTATGGGTATGGATGGATATGCTGATGTTACCATTGATAAGGTAAATAAAGAGGGCAAAATAGCTATTGTTATGGGGTCTGAAGGTAAAGGTATGCGTCGATTGGTGCAGGAAAATTGTGATACATCTGTTAAATTGCCAATATCTGAAAATGTTGAAAGTTTGAATGTTTCAACAGCGGCTGCAATTGCTTTGTATGAATTGAGCAAGAAATAAATATTAATTCTTTTGTTTTTTGTTATGGAAGTTGTTGTTTAGTTTTATACAACAAACGCATAAGATTATGAGAATGATTGTTAAAAATGTAAGTAGTGTTTTTAATAATTCAAAATTATTGAAAATTCCAATTAAAATTACAAGAACAAAGCTAACTATTCGGCCTAAATTTATAAAAATTTCTCTAGATGCAAAATATTCGCTTTTGTTTCTTTTTATTTGTGGAAGATGTGAGATATTGAATACGTTAATTGAGGCTATAGTGCGTAAAAATTGTGCAGATATTGTAAAACATAGGCTATAAAAGATAAATGTTAATTTATTTGGAAATAGTGCAAAAATTATTAGTGCTGATATGATAGACACGGCGATGATAATTAGTAATTTTGTGAAGTGTGAATATTTGCAATATCTTCCAAATAAAAAGCTTAAGATGATAGTTAAGAGGTATAATATTGAGCTAATAAAGCCGATACTAAAGTTTGTTTTGAATAAATAAATGGTATATAATGTAACAAGGGTTAATAAAGCTCCGTCAATGGTCATGCCTCGGTAAAATTCTATTTTGTATAGTTGTTTTAAAGTGGGAGAATGTTTTGTTCTATTCCAAAAAGTTGATATATTAAAATCAGGAATATTTTTTTGTGGTGTAGATTTTACTTTTGATATTAGTGCTAATTCAATAAGAGAAAGAATTGCTAAGAATGTTACGGTTTTGAAGTAGGCATCATTGTTTAAGAAATATCCTAATATAATAGGTGAACTTACTTTTACAATGTTTTTTAGACTTTCTAGGTATCCTTGAAAAGGGATTAATTGAGAGTTTGGAACATTATCCGCAATAATCAAATTAAATGGAAAGCTCATAAAAGCAATATATAAACCATAAAATATAGCACAAAAAGGAATGTAGTGAATTATATTTTCTTTAAGTATAATAAAAGATACAAGATATATAAATGTTATTATAATACCTAGCTGGTACATTAGAATGCGATTTTTCTTTTTTATCCAGTTGCCAGTAAGATAAGCAGATAAACCAACAATAAAGTAACAAATTAAATGATAAATACCAATTTCTTTTGCGCTGTCTTGTGTGAGCTTAAATAAATATGCAACGAGGAATGTGCCCAGAAAAACATCATAAATTTTGCTGATGGCATTGACGGTTGCTAAGATATATGCATTGTTATTTGTTCTTTTCATAATAAAGTCCACATTTATGTATGTGGAAATCTAATCATAATGTTATTAATTTAAAGTAAAACAAGGCATATTTTTTTCATATAAAGGCTCCTTAAAATATACCTTGTATTTTAATATGAAAAATAATTGTTTCAACTATTTTTTATGGTAAATAGGGTGGATTTAGTAGCGTATATTGTAAGAAAAATCTTGATTTAGCCAGTATTTATGATTTTTTATTTTTTCGTTTCTACACATTGCAAATTTATTATTTTTGTAAGAGAATATTTTCATATTTTCGGATGTTTGATGGAGAAAATAAACAATCGCATCGTTTTGCGGTAAAAAGTTTATATCTTTGATAATTTCAGAATTGTTTTGCAATAAGGTAAAATTTGCATTTTTATCGATATTTATGGTGTAATTATTGCCATCAAAACGGCATTGTTTTGAGATTTTTTCGGGTAATTGGTTATTGATGAGCGGATAAATACCTTTTTGGTTCAATTTGGCAATTTCTTCTGTTGTAAACTCTTGTTTGTTGTGTGGGATGGTGCGAACTTCAGCAATTTCTAGCAAAGGGTTGCAATCTACAAATAAGGCAATTTGTTT
>JAZNKG010000052.1:0-25543 GCA_045578445.1 Alphaproteobacteria bacterium | reverse complement strand
AACGAAAGATATGAAAATCTCACTAAGATGTTATACCGACTCCCACAAGGAAACCAACTTCACAATAACATCCATAAAAATTCCAACAACACAAAATCATACCTTTACAAGAGCCAGTATACCATTTTTATTTTTATTTTTCAACTACTTTTTTGTTGATTCTGTCAAATAGACTCAAATTTTAAACATTGTATTTAAAGTTTTAGACTCACTTTTTATCAAAAAACCTCTAAACAGCCCCTTTTTATTAAACAAACCCTCTTTACTTTTAAATCTAGCTTTGCTACAATCCCGCGTGAATTTGACTTTTATTGGAGTATATTAAAAAATGTCTTACAAAGAAGAACAGGGTTTAGATAAACAATTTAACGCAGAAGAAATAGAAATCAGATGCGACAAATTTTGGAGCGAAAATGAAATTTATAAATACGATTCTACACAACCTAGAGATAATAGTTTTGTGATAGATACACCTCCTCCAACCGTCTCAGGTTCTTTACATATCGGTCACATTTTCAGCTATACTCAAACAGATATTATAGCAAGATATCAACGTATGCTCGGCAAATCTGTATTTTATCCAATCGGATGGGATGACAATGGTCTTCCAACAGAACGTCGTGTTCAAAATTACTACAATATCGCTTGCAATCCTAAAGTTGCTTACGAGCCAAATTTCAAACCTGTTCATATAGAAAATAACAAAGAAGAACGTAAAGAAATTTCTCGTAAAAACTTTATTGAAGCTTGTGAAACATTAACCGCAGAAGATGAAAAGATTTTTGAAAATGTATTTCGTCGTATTGGACACTCTTATGACTGGAATTTAACATATTCAACAATCAGTCCTTCTTCTATAAAAATTGCACAATCTTCATTTATAGACCTCTACAATAAAGGTAAATTAGTTGCAGTTGAAGCACCTATTATGTGGGATGTAACATTCAAATCTGCAGTATCCCAAGCAGAGGTTGAAGATAAAGAAATGGAAGGTTTCTTCCACGATATTCGTTTTAGCGTAAAAGATAGCGATGAAACATTCACAATAGCAACAACTCGTCCAGAACTTTTGGCAGCTTGTCTTGCTATTGTTGCACATCCAGATGATGAGCGCTACAAACATTTATTCGGAAAAACTGCTATTGTACCATTGTTTAATATTCCTGTTCCAATTGTTGCATCAGAACACGCAGAAAAAGACAAAGGTACTGGTATTATGATGGTTTGTACTTTTGGTGACGCGGCAGACGTTGCTTGGTGGAAAAAATCAGGATTACCAATCAAACAAATCATTGGTCAAGACGGTAAAATCTTAGACATCACTTATGGCGAAGGTGTTTTTGAAACACTCAACAAAGAAGAAGCTCAAAAGAACTTTAATCAAATTATCGGTTTACCTGCTCATATTGCTAAGAAAAAAGTTGCAGAAATGCTTAAAGAACAAGGCTTCTTAATTGGCGAACCTAAAAAGATTGTTCATCCAGTTAAGTTCTATGAAAAAGGTAATCTTCCACTAGAATTCGTTTCTTCTCGTCAATGGTTTATAAACCTTATGGATATGAAAGAAGAAATGTTAGAAGCTGGACGTAAAATTGAATGGCTACCAGCATATATGCAACACCGCTATTCTACATGGACAGAGGGATTAAACCAAGACTGGTGCATAAGTCGTCAACGTTATTTTGGTGTTCCTTTCCCTGTTTGGTACAAAGTAGATGCTAATGGTAATATTGATTACAATCAAATCATTCTACCATCAGAAGAACAATTACCAATAGACCCTATGGCAGATACTCCTAACGGATACACAGAAGCTCAACGCAACCAACCAAATGGATTCGCAGGAGAGCCTGACATTATGGATACATGGGCAACATCTTCTTTAACTCCTCAAATTGCTATGGCTATGGCAAAAGATAACTCTAACTTATCTTTACCATTTGATGTACGCCCTCAAGCACACGATATTATTCGCACATGGGCTTTCTACACAATTGCCAAAAGTTTAATGCACGAGAACACTATTCCTTGGTATAAAACTCTAATTAGCGGTTTTATTTTAGACCCAGACCGTAAAAAAATGAGTAAATCAAAAGGTAATGTTGTTACACCTATGAATTTAATAGAAAATCATTCAGCTGATGCTGTTCGTTATTGGGCTGCAAAAGCAAAATTAGGTGCAGATACCGCTTTTGAAGAAAAAATGATGCAACAAGGTCGTAAGCTTGTTGTAAAAATGTACAACGCAAGTAAATTCGTATTTATGATTGTTGGCAACAATGTTTCTTCTAACTATACTCAAGACATAACAAACACTCTTGATAAATCTTGGATAAGAAAACTTGCAAACACATACAAATCTGCAAAACAAAGCTTTGAAAATTACGATTATTCATTAGCTTTAGATGCTATTGAAACAAGATTTTGGGATTTTTGTGATAACTATGTAGAGATTGTAAAAAAACGCGCATACTCTGAAGACAATGCCTCTGCAATTGCAACTCTAAAATTATCACTAGATACTTTTGTTAAATTGCTTGCTCCATTCTGTCCTTTTATAACAGAAGAAATTTATCAAGCTCGTCCATGGAAAAAAGATTCTGAAATATCTGTTCATAAAGAACTCTGGTCATCAATGGATAGTTTAGAAAAATATGCTTCTGATAATTCTATGTTATACGATACAATTTCAGCTGTATCTACAGAAATTAGAAAGCAAAAAACTTTAGAAAATAAATCTCAAAAGAACCCTGTTTTAAGTTTAACAGTTAACGCTACTAACGAAGCAATATCTTGCGTAAAATCTAACGACGCAGATTTAATAAACGTTGGTAACGTTGTTGAAAATGGTATTACTTATAATGTTTCAGATGAATTTAGTGTAGAGAATATCACTCTAGACCAAGATTTCGTTCCTGAAAAGAAAAAAGTATGCTAAAATAAAACAGTAAAAAATAAAACGGTCATATAAGTGGCCGTTTTTTTATTTTGAATTATTTTTTCTCAACAAGATATATAGAGCCCCTGCTCCACCTAGTTTTTCTGAAGGATTCTTATACGCTAAAATCAGGGAACTTATTTCTGAATTTGTAAGCCAATTTGGAACAGCTTTTCTTAACACTCCTTTTTCAGGAAAAATCGTTTCATCCAAGCCTTTTCCTGTAATAATCAACACACACCTTTTACCAGAAAAATATGATGATTTTATAAAATTACAAACATTATCAAATGCAAGTTTTTCTGTAACACCATGTAAATCTAAAATAGCCTCTACATCAAATGTTTCACGTTTAAATCTCTTTGCCAAAGAACCATCCATATGAGAAAAATCATCTTTTTCAACATTAGAGCTATTTTTTAACAAATCAAAACCAACTGTAACCTCTTTATCAGCACGAATTTCTACCTCTTTGGGTAAAATATCTTCGACATGAATGTTTGTTTTTATTCTTTTAACACCCTTAACGGCCTCTTCCCAAGAATCATCTGTCATAAACAACTATCTCCGAATCTTTAGGAAGCAACATATAATATTTTCCAGTTGAATTCATCTTTCCTGCATAAAGAAAAGCTTCTTCTCCGTGTCCCCAAAAATAATCTCCTCTAATAGCACCTTTAATTGCACTACCAACATCCATAGCAATAACGGTTTTATTTATTTCTTTTCCATTCGGAGAGTTTGTTTCTAACCATAACATCGTGCCTAAAGGTATATAAGACTTGTCAACTGCCAAACTTCTACCTGCTGTTAACGGTAACCCCATCGCCCCTAAAGGACCTTCTGCCTCAACTATTTTATGAAAAATGAATCTATCATTCAATTGCATATTGCTAATTGCTTTTTTACCATTTTTTTCAAGCCATTTTCTTATCTTGGGCATAGAAGCGTCTTGAGGTTTAATCAAACCTTTTTCTAACAAAATAGAGCCGATTCCCCTAAATTTATGACCATTATTATCTGCATACCCTACTCTAATTTGCTCTCCATTTGGTAAACTAGCCACCGCAGCACCCTGTATTTGCATTAAATAAATATCTACAAGATTATCTCCCCACAAAATAACAGGAGCATTAAAATCAGAATTTTCTATTTCTCTTCGGGTATAATATTTTACCAATTTACCATTTTTTACTCTACCCAATAACCTTTGATTTGGCAGAGAATAGTCAAAATCTTTCAAATTTACTTCTACTAAATCATCTGGCCTACCATAAATAGGATAAATATAATCTCCACCTTTTTCATAGCTAGCCCTTATCTCTGCTTCATAATAAGATGTAAATTTACCCGTATTATTTCCCCATGTATATACGGCATATGGAACAAAATTATCTTCTACATATTCTTTAATATCATCAACATCATCCATTTTTATAATTTTTGAACAATGATGCTTATACTCTTTCAAAGAATATTCTATTTTATCGCTTTTTAATTTTTTACTTGGATTTTTTAATATCGATTCGCATACAGTTTTTACCGCACCATCAAATAACTCAAAATCATCATCGCCCCAATCGTTTAAGCGAGAAAATTTTGTTCGCTGAATCTCAAACTGTTTACCGCTTATACTATCAAAATCACCACTTTTACAAGAGGTCATCAATAAAATTAATATAAATAACAGTCCACGTTTTAACATTTTTTAGTCGAACACAACACCCAATTATTTACCTTAGCATCTAAACTTTTTTCAAAAGTCCAAATATCTGAAATCTGCTGAATATAATTTTCATCGCCTTCAATTACTTCGCCTTCAGCATTTTTCAACAGATTAACTTGCTCGCTTACAAATTTAACAACCAAATTAACCTTATTATTTTCTACAAAACAAACCGATTCTACTTCCGTTTCAACAAAACCTATTAAATCCATTTCTGATGTTATTCCATTATCCTGTCTTTCTTGAATAACACTATCAAATTTCTTCAATAAATCTTTACTAACTAATTTAGATAGCGTTTTTGAATCACCTTTACTAAAAGAGGATAAAATCATTTCAAAAGCTTTTTGAGCTCCTTTAATAAACATTCCTTTATTAAAGTTTGGTATCTTTGTTAACTCTCTATCCAACGGAGATAGGCTATTCACATCTACAACCTCATCTGTTGGTTTTACAGCATTATTTTTAATTTCATTATAAACTTTTTCAAATTGTTCTTTCGATAGCATAACAACTTTGGTTTCTTCTGTATTCGTTCCCAATACATTTCTTAGTTTACTAAAGATAACCAAAACCAAAATCAACAAAAATATAATATCTAAATATCCTGACATTTTACCTTCCTTATTAAAACATAATATAAATATAGTTCTAAATATCTTTATTATCAACTATTATATTTGACGTATAAAAATAAATACCTATATTATAATAAAACAATTAGCTTAGAAAGGAATTTAATATGGAAAATAAAACCCCAACAGTAGCACTAAATATGCAATATATAAAAGATTTATCATTAGAAATCCCTCACGCTCCACAAATTTTTTCAAAATTAAACAATCCACCTAAAATTAACGTTGATTTAAATATAGATGCAAAGAAAATAGAAGATACTCAATTTGAAGTAACATTAAATGTTCGCATAAATGCAGATTTAAATGAAGAAAAACTATTCATATTAGAATTAGCATATGGCGCTATTAATACAATAACTTTACCAGAAGAACAAATTGAAACGATTCTTTTTGTAGAAATACCACAATTACTCTTCCCATATGCTCGCCAAATAATTTCTTCAAATTTAGCAGAAGCTGGACTTCCACCTTTATTATTAAGTCCTGTTGATTTTGCTAGAATGTATCAAGCCAAAAAAGAAAATATTCAAAAAGCAAACTAATATGAGATTAGCATTATTTCAACCAGATATTCCTCAAAACACAGGCACATTAATGCGTTTATGTGCCTGTTTAGATTTACCTATAGATATTATAGAACCTTGCGGTTTTATTTTTAATGAAAAAGCTATGCGTAGAGCTGGAATGGATTATCTTAATTTAGTAAACTACAAAAGACACGATTCGTGGCAAGATTTTCTAGCTTTCAGAGTACAACATCCAAATGAGTATGGACGTATAATTCTACTCACCACACACGCAACAACAGCATATACTGACTTCAAATTTGAACCTAATGATATTATATTAATGGGAAGAGAAAGCGCCGGTGTTCCAGAAATCGTACATCAAATAGCCGATTCTCGTCTTATTATTCCAATGAACAGTAATGCTCGTTCTATCAATGTTGCGGTATCAGCAGTTATGGTGATTGGTGAAGCTTTAAGACAAACAAATCTGTTTCCAAACCTAAAAAAATGAAAAAAATTAAAAAAAATTTAAATTTTTTTCATTTTAGGACTAGATTTGTTTCAAAAAATGTGATATAGTCCAGATGTTTTCAAACAACAAACATATATCAGGAGGTATTTCTATATGAAAAAAAGCCAAATTTCGAGCTTTAACTCCGGAGAATATGTAGTTTACCCAACTCATGGTGTTGGCAAAGTAACAAATATTGCCAAACAAACCATTGCAGGTAGCGAATTGGAGCTTTTGGTTGTTAATTTTGATAAAGATAAAATGACCTTACGTGTTCCAATGGCTAAATTAGAAAAGGTAGGCTTACGTAAAATCTCTGATGAGACTACAATGAACGAAGCTCTTGCAACCTTAAAAGGAAAACCAAGAGTTAAAAAGATTATGTGGTCTAGAAGAGCTCAAGAGTATGAAAATAAAATCAACTCAGGTAACCCTGTAGCAGTTGCTGAAGTAATTCGCGACCTACATCGTAGTGAAAATTTAGCAGAGCAATCTTATAGCGAACGCCAAATCTATGAACATGCTTTAGAGCGTTTAGCTAGTGAAGTTGCTGTATACAATAACATCTCAATAGAAGATGCAAATAAGAAGTTATTAGATACTATTGCTACTCGCAATATCTAAAAAACTCTCCCTCATAAAAGAAAAAACAAAGTCCTAAAAAAGATAAACTCTCTTTTAGGACTTTGTTAATTAAGGACGAGAAATTGGAGCTAGATAATAATTCCATCCCTGAAAATCTCTTTCATCTGTAAAATAATCAACAGCACTATAAAGAGGTTCTAGTGGGCAATCATCCCAATCAAGCATACAGTAATGTCTAGACATTACCTTTGACACTTTTTCAGCATTTTTCTTGCTTCCATAAAAAACAACATGACGTCTGCTTGGATCATAGATAAACAACTCAACGGTTTCTCCTATCAATTTTCGCAAATCGCCGACAAATTCTGAATACGATTGATTAAATCTGCCATCATGCACATGTATCGCACAAAAAACATTTCCTACAGCATAAACTTTTTCAAAATGCCGTTCAATGGCTCTCTTTACTTGTTCCTGTTTTGTCATAATAAATAAATTTATAATAGTAAATACAACTACCTAAATCATATTTATAAAAAAATAAAAAAGCAACAAAAAAAGCCCCTTAAAAAAGGAGCTTTTCGATTCGCTACAGATTACTATTTCTTATCTGTTATAGGTTCACCTTCCAAAGTAAATTTCTCTACTTTAGCGTTTTTAACGAGATCCTCAAAAATTTGAGCAACAACTTGTTGTGTAACCATATTCTTTAATTGAGGTTCAACGTCTTTCAATGTTAAAGGTTTAGATGCTCTAACATCTTCAACTAAAATTACGTGATAACCAAAATCTGTTTTAACTGGTGTCTTAGAATATTCACCTTTATTCATTGCAAACGCAGCATCTGAAAATTCTGGGACCATAACTTCTTTAGTAAAGTAACCTAAGTCAACTTGGTCTTTTGAATATTCTTGAGCAAGTTTAACAAAATCTTCGCCTTTTTTCAATTTAGCAATAACTTCTTTAGCTTTTTCTTCTGTATCTACTAAAATATGTTTTGCCTTAACTTCTTTTTGGCTTTCAAATTTTGAAACATATTCATCATAAAGTTTTTTAATTTCTTCATCTGTAACTTTTTCATCAACTTTTTTCTCTAAATAAAGTTTACGAGCCAAATCTTCTTTTGCTGTAACAAGTTGTCTTTGATATTCAGGTGTTTCTTCAATTTTTGCAGCTTTTGCAGCTTGATAAACCAACTTACTATTAACAAAAACATCTAAAGTTTTTGCATAAAATTCTTCAAAAGAAACTCTATCTTTAATTTGTGGATGATCTGCATAACTTTGTTTCAAATCATTTATATAAACAACTTCACCATTAATTTTTGCAGCAATACCCTTATCTGCAGCATCAGCTTTTTGAACCTTAAAGCAAATAAAAGAAGCAACTGCAACAACTACAACTGCAACTGCTGAAATAGTAAAGCCAACTAATCTCTTTTTCATAAAAAACCTCCAATAAATTTTAATACTGCTAAAACATATAAACCTATTTATTAAATATTCCAAGTATTTTTTAATTGCCGTTTATAACTTTTGTTGATAGTATTGACTTTATAATATATAAACACTAAATGTAGCTATAAAGATAAATAGAATAAGGTTTTGAAATGTTAACAGATATTGCACGTAAAATTTTTGGTTCAGCTAATGACCGTTTTGTAAAAAAACAATATAAAACAGTAGAAAAAATAAATGCTCTTGAAGAAGTTTTTAGCAAACTTTCTGATGAAGAATTAAAAAATAAAACTTTAGAATTTCGTTCTAGACTAAAAGATGGAGAAACTTTAGATGATATTTTACCTGAAGCTTTCGCTACAGTTAGAGAGGCGGCTAAAAGAACTTTAGGACAACGCCATTATGATGTACAATTAATAGGTGGTATCGTTTTACACAAAGGCATGATTTCAGAAATGAAAACAGGTGAAGGTAAAACTTTAGTTGCAACCCTTGCGGCATATCTTAACGCAATTGAACAAAAAGGTGTACATATTGTTACTGTAAACGATTATCTTGCTAAACGTGATGCTGAATGGATGGGACAAGTATATCGTTTCCTAGGTTTAACCGTAGATTATATTGTTCATGAAAAAGATGATGTTCAAAGAAAAGAAGCTTATAACGCAGATATTACATATGCAACAAATAACGAATTAGGCTTTGACTACTTACGTGACAATATGAAATTTTCACTAGAAGAAAGAGTTCAACGTGATTTTAACTTTGCAATCGTAGATGAGGTGGATTCTATCTTAATTGATGAAGCAAGAACCCCTCTCATAATTTCAGGCGCAGCAGAAGATTCTTCTGAAAAATATATCTTAGTAAACAATGTTATTAAAGATATTAATAGAGCTGATTACGAAAAAGATGAAAAAGCTAAAAATGTTACATTAACAGAAGTTGGTATGGAACATGTTGAAAAACTCTTAAAAGATGCAGGTTTAATTAAAGAAGGTGGACTATATGATATAAAAAATGTTCCACTAGTTAATCACGTAAACCAAGCCTTACGAGCTAACGTAATGTTCACCAAAGATGTTGATTACCTAGTAAGAGATAATCAAGTTCTTATTATTGATGAATTTACAGGTCGAATCATGGAAGGACGTAGATATAGTGACGGTCTTCATCAAGCTCTTGAAGCAAAAGAACATGTTGAAATTCAATCAGAAAATCAAACATTAGCTTCTATTACATTCCAAAATTACTTCCGTATTTATCCTAAACTAGCAGGTATGACAGGTACTGCTATGACAGAAGAAGCAGAGTTTTGCGATATTTATAACCTTTCATGTGTAGAAATACCAACAAACCGTCCAATATTACGTATGGATGAACATGATTGTATTTATCGCACAGAAAAAGAAAAATACAAAGCAATACTTGATACTATTAAAGAATGTAATGCCAAAGGACAACCTGTTCTTGTGGGTACAACATCTGTTGAAAAATCAGAAATTATTGCCACACTGCTAAAACAACAAACAAACATCTCTTTTGAAGTATTAAACGCAAAACATCATGAAAGAGAAGCTGCAATTGTTGCTGAAGCTGGTAGATTTGGCGCAGTTACAATCGCAACAAATATGGCAGGACGTGGTACTGATATCCAATTAGGTGGAAACCCAGATTTAACATTAAAGAAACGCTTAACAGGAACTGAAACAGAAGAAGAAATAGCTAAAATAAAAGAAGAGGTTAATTCTGAAATAGCAGAAAATAAAGCTAAAGTTCTATCTGCTGGTGGATTATATATCCTAGGTACAGAGCGCCACGAAAGTAGACGTATCGATAATCAATTAAGAGGACGTTCAGGTCGTCAAGGAGACCCTGGACATTCTAAATTTTTCTTATCACTAGAAGATGATTTAATGAGAATATTCGGTTCTGAACGTATGTCTGATGTTTTACAAAAACTAGGCTTACCAGAAGGAGAGGCTCTTGTTCACCCATTCATAAGCAAAGCTCTAGAAAAAGCACAACAAAAAGTTGAAGAGAGAAACTTTGATATTCGTAAAAGCTTGCTAAAATATGATGATGTAATGAATGAGCAACGTAAAGTTATTTATGAGCAACGCAAAGAGATTATGTCTACAAATGATTTATCTGAAACAATAATAGATATGAGACATGATTATATTGGTGCTTTAGCTAGTAAAAGTATATCCATAGGTACGCCTGTTGAAGAATGGGATATCATTCGCTTAAAACAGGATTTATTTAGCTTAACAGGAATAAATCTACCTATTGAAAACTGGATAGAACGCCCAGAAATCAATAGTGAAGAACTTTTCGAACAAATAGTAAATGAGGTAGATAAACAAATATCAGAAAGAAATGCTAAAATATCAGAAACAACAATTCGTTTGGTTGAAAAAAGTGTTGTTTTACAAATCCTAGACCAGTTATGGAAGGAACATATTGCAACATTAGATTTAATGCGCTACACTATTGTTTTAAGAGCATATGGTCAAAAAGATCCGCTTAACGAATATAAAAAAGAAGCATTTAATATGTTTTCTGAAATGCTTGATTTACTAAAAGAAAAAATAACAACAATAGTATGTCACATGGTTATAAAAGAAAACAGCGACCAAGAAATGAAAGAAGAAGAACGTCGCAAACAAAACCAGAAATTAACCACAAACAAAGATGAGGAAAGTAACAATACTCAAAATATAACTAATATCGGCGAATGGAACAATACGCCAAGAAACGCACCTTGTCCTTGTGGAAGCGGAAAAAAATATAAACACTGCCATGGAAAGGTAGCTTAAAACAATGTCAGAAATATTGTTGGAAATAAAAGATTTACACGCATCTGTTGATGACAAAGAAATTATAAAAGGACTAAACCTAACTATAAAAAAAGGTGAAGTGCATGCTATAATGGGACCTAATGGCGCAGGAAAATCATCATTATCTCACGTATTGAGTGGTAAAGATGGTTATAAAGTTACATCTGGTAGTATTACATTTAAAGGTAAAAATCTTTTAGAAATGTCAACAGAAGAAAGAGCTTGCAACGGTCTTTTTCTATCTATGCAATATCCAACAGAAATTCCAGGAGTAGTTGTATCTAATTTCTTAAAACAATCCTTAAATTCAATAAGAAAATACAAGCAACTTCCAGAATTAGATACTTTATCTTTTATGAAAGCCTTAAAACAAGAAGCATCACAATTAAACATATCTCAGGAAATGCTTAAAAGATTTGTAAACGTTGGCTTTTCTGGTGGTGAAAAAAAACGTTTTGAAACCCTACAAATGGCTTTATTAAAACCTGATTTTTGTATTTTAGATGAAATAGATTCAGGTCTTGATATAGACGCATTAAAAACCGTTTCAGAAGGTGTAAATAATCTAAAAACAAAAGATAACGCCTTTCTCCTAATTACCCATTACCAACGACTTTTGGATAATATAATACCAGATGTTATTCATATATTTGTTGACGGAAAAATTATCAAAACAGGAGATAAAACTCTTGCACTAAAGCTAGAAGAAAGTGGATATGCTGATTTTATAAATAAGGATTAATATGACTAAATCTCCTTTGATAAAAAATAAAGAACTTTTTCTTGATGATAAACCATCTGTTTATGCTTTAAGACAACAAGCAAAATCACTTCTTGAAAAAAATGGATTTCCCACATTAAAAACCGAAGCATGGAAATACACAAATATATCAAATTTAATAAATAAAGATTTTGATATAAACAATCAACAATCAGAATGTCACTGTCACAATAATTCACGTGACAATTATTTTATAAATATTTGTTTTTGTTGTGGTTTACTACACATCAAAGAATACAAACTACCTGACGGATTAATTATAGACACTCTACCAGTTGCTTTATATGAAGATTTATATAAAAAACAAATAAACAAATCTTTTTCTTGCGAAAAACATCCTTTTGCAGCACTGAATACAGTATATATTGAGCAAGGAATTTGTATATTTGTTACAAAAAATACCAATATAACACAACCTATAAAAATCACATACAAAAACACAGAGTGTGTTAGTACACAAAACAATATACATAACCTGTTTATACTCGAAAAAAACTCAAAACTAAACATTGTTGAAGAATATATTTCACAAAAAAATAATTCTTATCTATCTAACATTGTAAATGAAATATATTTAGATGATTTTTCTGAATTAAACCACTATAAAGCACTAAAAGAAAGTCAAAATTCTTTTCATATGGCTCTAAATTCTGTTAAGATAAAATCAAATGCTCAATATAACCAATTTTATTGCTCAAACGCATCTAAATTAAGCAGAAACGAAAACTTAATAAACTTAGAAAAAGATAACGCTAGAGCTAACATATACTCAGCTTACAAAACAAAAAAAGATTGCTTAACAGATATAACAACAAACATACATCATCTTGCTAAAGAAACAAAATCAAACCAATATGCAAAATGTGTATTAAGCGAAAATTCTTCCGCAGTATTTCAAGGAAAAATACACATAGCTCCAAATTCAGAAAAGAGCCAAGGCGAACAATTACACAAAGCATTATATTTGAGCAACAATGCTTCATTAAACTGTAAACCAGAATTAGAAATTTATACTGACGATGTAAAATGTTCTCACGGAGCTAGTTGTGGCGAAATAAACCCAGAACAACTGTTTTATTTAACATCTAGAGGTATTAATAAAGACCAAGCTATCAAAATGCTTACTGATGCTCATCTTGATGAAATATTTTCATTAATTAAAGATGAAAAAATAAAAGAAATACTTATTAATTATTAGTTTTCTCAACAAAAATTTTTTCATATTGATAGTTCAAAATAGAGATATAAAAAGCTAAACAAAAATAAAACACCCATATAAACAAACCTGTCACCAAAAAATTTGGTATATCATACATTGATGATACAGATACTTCATTTAATAAAATAAAAAACATTATTAACAAAACAAAAGTCCACCCCATTATTTTATTAACATTATCATATGTTGGTAAAAAAACTTTACTAAAAACAAACCATTTTTCTTTTCGCAAAAAACAAATAAAAACAACAAAATTTAATAAAAACAGAAGACATAATATAACAATCAATGATAACATAAAAAATATAAAAAATTCATGCGTTAAGGTTGTTGTAGCATCTTTATTATACAAATAAAAAGAAACACCTACAACAACACCCCAAGCCAAACAGTTAAAAAATAAAAAAGTAGATGTTCTTAAAGTATCCTTAAAAGAAAAATTTATAAAAATACTTTTAATAGAAACATCTTTATGCTCTATAACATTGTACCAATTATTTACAAAAAATGATGTAAATAAGAAGAAAGCAAAAATAAAACTTAACAATATAACAGGATTAGTCATACCATAAGCAACAAAAACATAGTTTGCTAAAGATATAAAAAAAGAACAAAATAAAGAAAGAAATGTAAAAATAAAAAAATTATCCACTATACTGTCAAAAGATACTTTCAACCCTTTAAAAAAGCTCATTTTCACCACATTTTTATTATTTTCCATAATACCTCCTATATTTCTTTTACTGTTGCTACACCTGGTATACTTTTTAACCTTGTTAACATCATATTGTCAGAAAATGCATATCCACCTTCTAATTCAACTCTAACATCCCACTCATCTAGCTCAGGTTCTATATAAACCTTGTTAAGTCCCCTTTTATCAGAATACAAAACTTTTTTAATTTCTGAGATAGCTGAGATATTATTTACAGATATTATAATTCCTTTTGCTTGTTCAGCAATCGCTTCATCAATAGTCCTAACACTATTAATCATAATTCTTGGACTTTCTTCTTCTGATTGTTTGTTTATAGTTATTTTTACCAACAATGGACAACCAGAATTTATAGTATCTTCATATTTTATCAAAGCATCCGAAAACATCATTCCTTCAAAATTACCTGTTATATCAGACAAACCTAAAAACGCATATTTATTACCATTTTTACTAATACGTTTTTGGAATGTTTCAACACAACCAGCAACACAAGCTTTAATACTATCTCCAACTTTAATATTTGTCATAACTTCTTGGCATGTTTTTACACCTAGTTTAGGCATGCTATCAGCATAAATATCCAAAGGATGCGCTGATAAGTAAAAACCTATAACACTAGCTTCAATTCGTAATTTTTCTAACTCAGGCCAATCTGGAGCATCAAAAAGTTTAACCTTAGAAGAATACTCTTCAACACCAAATAAAGATGATTGAGCACTATTTTTCATCTCCGTAACAGAAGATATATTTTTCAAAATAGTATCTATATTAGCATATAGTTTTCCACGTTTTTTCTCTATACTATCAAAAGCACCAGCTTTTATTAATTGTTCAAGTTGTTTTCTATTTAATTGTTTTGAATCAACCCTATTGATAAAATCAGAAATATCTTTAAACTTTCCACCTTTTTCTCGAGCTTCAACAATAGCGTTCATATTGGCTTCACCAACACCTTTTATAGCCCCTAGCGCATATCTTAATTTACCATTTTGAACGCTAAATTTTGCTAAAGACTCATTCACGTCTGGTTTTAGCACCTCTATACCCAAAACTTTGCATTCAGCTTTAAAAGATGCTAATTTATCTGTATTAGTTATATCCAAATCCATAACCGCACACATAAACTCAACTGGATAATGTGCTTTCAAATATGCTGTTTGATAAGAAACCAATGAATATGCCGCTGCGTGAGATTTATTAAAACCATAAGAAGCAAACTTTTCCATCTGATCGAAAATACTTTTAGCAACTTCTTCGTCAATACCATTTTTTATAGCACCTTCTGTAAACATTTGTCGTTGCTTAGGTATTTCATCACGCATTTTTTTACCCATAACTTTTCTGAGTTTATCTGCGCCACCCATGGTATAGCCACCAAGTTCACGAGCAATCATCATAACTTGCTCTTGATAAACCATAATACCATAAGTTTCTTTCAAAATAGGCTCTAATTTAGGGTGCAAATAAGCTATTTCTTCTTCACCATGTTTCCTCTTAATAAATGTAGGAATATTATCCATAGGACCTGGTCTATACAACGAAACAATAGCAATTAAATCTTCAAATCTATCAGGACGAATTTGTTTATGTACATCTTTCATACCAGCCGATTCAAATTGAAATACAGCGGTTGTTTTACCTTCTTGAAGCATTTTATATGTTTGTTCATCATTCAAAGGAACAACTTCCATATCGACATCAATGCCTTGAGATTTCTTAATCCAATCCAATGCTCTTTGAATAACTGTAAGTGTTTTTAACCCCAAAAAGTCAAATTTAATTAATCCTGTTTCTTCCACAAATTTCATATCATACATAGTAACAGGCATATCTGCTCTAGGGTCTTTATATAAAGGAACAAGTTTTTCTAAAGGTCTATCGCCAATAACAACACCAGCTGCATGCATACCAGAATTACGATACAAACCTTCTAATTTTATAGCTATTTCAAATAATTTATTAATTTGAGGGTCGTTCTGCCTCATCTCTTCCAATTCTGGAACTTGCTCTAACGCTTCAGGAAGTGTAGGGTTTTTGCCTTGAGCACCAGCTGGAATCATTTTAGAAATTTTATCAGCTTGCGAATAAGGCATTTGCAACACTCTTGCAACATCTCTTATAACAGCTTTAGATTGTAATTTACCATATGTAATAATTTGAGCAACATGGTCAAAGCCATATTTATTTTGCACATATTCAATAGTTTTATATCGATTCTCTTGACAGAAATCCACATCAAAGTCAGGCATATTTACACGCTCTGGATTTAAAAACCTCTCAAACAGTAAATCTAATTTCAATGGATCTAACTCTGTAATATTCAAAGCCCATGCTACTATAGAACCAGCACCAGAACCTCGACCTGGTCCAACAGGAACACCATGCCCTTTTGACCACTTAATAAAGTCCGACACGATAAGAAAATATCCTGGGAATCCCATTTTCTTTATTACACTAATTTCATATTCTAATCGATTAAAATATCTCTCATCTATTTCATTTTTCTGTTCTTGTGTCATACCATCGAAATAAACAGCTTTACTTAGACGATTAGCTAAACCTTTATAAGCTTCCTCTGTAATAAATTCATCTTGAGTTCTGCCGTTTGGACACTCGAATATTGGTAATAAAGGGTCTACTTTTTTAGAAAGATAATTACATAATTTAGCAATTCTAACTGTATTATTTATGGCTTCAGGTAAATCAGCAAAAACCTCCAACATCTCTGCTTCTGTTCGCAGTCTGTTATTTATAGAAAATTTTCTTCTATTTTCATTTGCCACATACTCACCTGCAGATATACACACCAACGCATCATGCGCTTCATACATATCCTCATCTAAAAAGAATACTTCATTTGTAGCTACCAATGGAATATTATATTTATATGCAAATTCTATAAAATCATCTTCAATTTGTTCTTCTTTTTCTATACCGATTCTTGATATTTCCATATATAATCTATCATTAAAAATATCTTTTAGTTCTTTAAGATTCTCTTCTGCATCATTTTTTCTATTTTCTAATAACAAACGCCCTATAGGACCTTCTACACCACCTGTTAAAGCAATTAAACCACCACTAAACTCTTTTAGATTATCTATAGTAAGCTGAGGACTCCATCCTTTTGCAGTGTTATCCAAATAAAAGCGCTTCATAAGTTTATTAATGTTACTATATCCTTCATCATTCATAACTAATAAAATTATTTTATCTGGATCAAGTTCTCGTCCTTTAGATTTCAAAATATCGTCAGAATCTTTATTTCTCAAAAGAAATTGACACCCTAATATGGGTTTTATACCTTCATCTGATGCATATTTAGAAAAAGCTTTAGCTCCAAACATATTTGCACTATCAGTAACAGCAACTGCAGGCATATTCATTTTACACAATGTTTTTATAAGCTTAGGCATCATAATAGCGCCCTCAGCCAAAGAATATGCTGTATGAACTCTCAAATGTACAAATTTTGGATCTTTCATCTAAAATTCCTATTACTTTAATTATTATATAACTAACTTATCATACTTATATAATATCGCAACAATTTTGATATTTATATAATAAAAAAAGCACAGTTTTTTTACTGTGCTTTTTTCTTTTAGAGATAAAGATTATTCATATTTAGCTTCTGCTCCATTATAATAAACATCTTGAGCTTCTTCTAAACTACCTTTTAAAACTTTACCTAACTTTGATGCAGATTCTGAAGTATTAGAAAGAGCTTCACCACCTTTTGAATTAGATATAGAAACTTTTATATACTCCAACTGTTCTTGTGGTGTAACATCATATACTTGCCACCACACAAGAGAACCTACAGCTAATAATAAAATGAAATATAATAAAGCTTTCATTTTACACCTCTATTTTATTGTTTTTTCAAAATAGATTTACCAGCATAAATAGCTGCATCACCCAACTCTTCTTCTATTCTAATAAGTTGGTTATATTTAGCCATTCTATCTGTTCTAGACATAGAACCAGTTTTAATTTGGCCGCAATTTGTTGCAACAGCTATATCAGCAATTGTAACATCTTCTGTTTCACCAGAACGGTGAGATAATACAGCTGTATATTTATTACGTTGAGCCAAATCAACAGCCTTCATTGTTTCTGTTAATGTACCAATTTGGTTAACTTTTACCAAAATAGAGTTAGCAACACCTCTTTCAATACCCATAGCTAAACGTTTTGGGTTTGTAACAAACAAGTCATCACCAACTAGTTGAACTTTATCACCAATAGTATCTGTTAACATTTTCCAACCTTCCCAGTCGTCTTCTGCCATACCATCTTCAATTGAGAAAATTGGGAATTTTTCACAAAGGTCTTTATAAAATTCAACCATTTGAGCTGAAGTATAAGATTTACCTTCACCTCTCATCTCATATTTACCATTTTCATAAAATTCAGAAGAAGCAGCATCAATAGCTAAAACAACATCTTCTCCTGGAACAAAACCAGCATCTTTAATAGAGTTTACAATAAACCCTAAAGCTTCTTCAGCTGATTGCAAATTAGGAGCAAAACCACCTTCATCACCTACGTTTGTATTATGACCAGCAGCTTTCAAATTTTTCTTTAATGTATGGAAAATTTCAGCACCCATACGAATAGCTTCTTTTATAGAACCAGCAGAAACAGGCATAATCATAAATTCTTGAATATCAATTGGATTATCAGCGTGTTTACCACCATTAACAATATTCATCATTGGAACAGGTAATGTACGAGCCATAGTACCACCTAAATAACGATACAAAGGCATACCCATTTCATCAGCTTGAGCTTTAGCAACAGCCATAGAAACAGCTAAAATTGCATTAGCGCCCAACTTACCTTTATTATCTGTACCATCAAGTTCAATCATTGCTGTATCAATGTCAATTTGATTTTCAGAATCACAACCAATCAAAGCTTCACTAATTGCTTCATTAACATTATTAACAGCTTTTTCTACACCTTTACCCATATAGCGACCTTTATCACCATCACGTAATTCTACAGCTTCATGTGCACCTGTAGAAGCACCAGATGGAACAGCAGCACGACCAAAAGCACCTGATTGCAATAAAACATCAGCTTCAACTGTTGGATTACCACGAGAATCTAAAATTTCTCTAGCAAAAATATCAATAATTGTACTCATTATATATACACTCCTAATCATTAAAATTAAAATGTACTTAAATATAACTTTTAGGCTAATAAAGTCAAGCAACTTATGTATATTTTTATCGTTTTATTTGTAATTATTTGCTTGTAAAATAACAAAATTAAGATAAAATACGTTCGGGAAGAATTTAAAGGAGAAACAGATGTTTACAGAAAAATGGCATTACCGCTTTATGGATATAGCAAAACTTATATCTACATGGTCAAAAGATACATCTACAAAAACAGGGGCTGTTATTGTTGGTCCAGATAAAGAAATAAGAGCAACAGGATATAACGGATTCGTTAGAGGTGTAGATGACGATGTTTTTGAGCGTTTTGAACGTCCTACAAAATATGATTTTTTTGAACACGCAGAAAGAAACGCTGTCTATAATGCTTGTTTATGTGGAACATCAGTAAAAGGATGTGTTTTATATGCAACACACTTCCCTTGTACAGACTGTACTAGAGCTATAATACAATCTGGAATAAAATTAGTTGTAACAAACCCTTTAGTTATAGATAAAAATACACCTCAAAACACTTGGAGGGATAAAATAAAATATTCCGAACAAATGTTAGCAGAGGCTGGTGTTGAATTATTAATACTAGAACCTAAAGAATAAATTTTATTACCACCTTTAAATTTTATAATCCGTACTTATATTGCAACTACATTTAGCCAATACCTTGCTTTTAGAGGAGAAATAAATGAAAGTTTTAATAACGGACGAACAATCTTTATTTAGAGATGGACTAACTTTACGATTAAAAGAAATAAACCCAAATGCAATAATTCTACAATCATCAGATTTAGTAGAAATGCAAAAAATACTATCAAAAGAATTAGATATAAATATTTTAATTCTTGATATAGATTTAGCTGAACTAAATATCACTGATATAATAAATAAAATAAAAAATTTATCACCAAACACAAAAATTATAGCAATCTCATCATCTGAAGATTCTCGAACAATAAAAAAAATATTATCATATGGTGTAAAAGGTTACATTCCCAAAAAATGTGATAGCAATATATTAAGTGGTGCATTAAAATTAATATTAGATGGAGGAACTTACATTCCACCAATACTGTTAGATAATGGTTTAGATTACAATTCATCAAACCGCTCATTATCTTTAAAGAAAAATCTAACCAATCGTCAATCACAGGTATTAGATTTGATTGCACAAGGAAAATCTAATAAACAAATAGCATATGATATGGGAGTATCTGAAGCTACAGTGAAATTACACATAAACGCCCTACTCCGTTCATTAAAAGTTAATAATAGAACACAAGCTGTTATAACTGCTCAAAAAATGGGGTTAATATAATTAAATGTTATTTTACTATTAATATTATAACATAACCAAAAATTAATTACCGGAGAAAGATTATGTTATATATTTTAGTCGGTTTTATTTTTGGTTTTACAATTCCTTATCTAGCAAGAAGGTTTGCAAAATTTATGCCAGCAACCTTGCCCTATGCTTTATATCGCATAGTTAAACAAAATAAAACAGTATCAGAAGAAAAAAGAAAACAAAACACTAAATATTTAAAATTAAAACAAAAATATTTTATGCGTTCTCTAGGGTGGGCTATTGTTGTATCTGCTTTTAGTTTCTATGCTTCAATATCTTTATCTAACGCAGGTGCTCCTTGGTTTGTATTTTTATTAATGATGTTATTTTTGTTAATGGAAATAGATAAAAGAATGATGTTATTACCAGATTTAATAACACTACCTTTATTAATCTCTGGATTCGCATACGCTTCTTTTAACGGTTATATACTTGCTGATAATATCATTTTAGCTGTTCAAAATAGTGTATTAGGAGCAACTTTTGGTTATTTAATTCCAACAATTGCAGCACTTTTTATGGTAAGAAAAAATCCTGAAGCTTTTGGAGGTGGTGATATTAAATTATTATCAGCAATTGGTGCTTGGCTAGGTTTAACAACTATACCTTACGTTATATTAATTTCTTGCATTGTTTTTGCTATAAGTTGTTTCATTAATAAAAAAAGAGTTGGTGCTTTTGGACCCTCTATTGTTATAGCTACATTGATATCTATTTTTTTACTATTATAAAAAAAACAAAAAGCTCCCTAATAGGGAGCTTAATTTTACCATTGGATAAATGATTCGATTAATGGTTTCACATTTTTACTACGAAGGATAAGTTATAACAAGAAGAGCTATACCTCCAATTACAACACATACCACAAACAGTATTACATCATCAGGGGTCATATTCTTAAAAAAGGAAATTATCTCCTTCCAAAATACGACAACCAATATCAGAAATATAATTAACCAAAACATAATTACTGTATTTAGATATTAAACAATAAAATTAATTACAGTAAACTTTATCAGCTTTGGTATCATAACAGACAAACTCTGGTGCTACTGGTAGATATTCTTCGCTAACAAGAACCTTATCTTTATCAAATTTTTTTACCTGCGAGCAAACATCGCCTTTATTTACCAAACGCCAAGGATTATTGTCATACTGCTCAAGAGTAAAGAATAATTCTCTGTCATTTTCAAACTGTACAACAAGTTTTTCTCCGTCGGTAAGCTTATCCGCAACCATTAAACCATTTTTAGCATATACGCGGTGTATTTCAACTTTTACCGGATGAATTTCATATCCGTTTGGTAAAAAAATAGCTCCCGCTTGTTCTGCTTCTTTTTGTTTTTTAGTTGCTACAATTTCCTCTCTTGCATCGGTGAATATGTTTTTCACATACATTATACCACCAGCAAGAAACAACACTAACGCACAGATGTAAAAAAACTTCTTAAAGTTTTTCTTTTTACTACCCTGTCCATCATTCAGAATAATCATCTCTCTAGAATTTGGCTCTAGAATTACCATTTGATGCTCATCATGCATACTTGATAGATTTTTTAATTGTTTGACTTTAAGATTATATATAGAAGCCTAAAGTTACATCATCACATATAGTCGAGAATCAGCGACTTTGTAAATAATAGACTGAAAAATAAGTAAGTGGACAAAAAATATCATAAAAAATTTAAAAATCAAGTATTAATTAAACAAAAAAGACCCCACAAACATGAGGTCTTTTTTTTATTTAATGCTAACTAATAATAATTAGCAAGCTTTCTTACAGCAACAACCATCTTTAGCTGCATCAACAGCTTTTGGTTGACCTTTTTGCTTAACAGCAGCTTGAGCTGCAGCCAAACGAGCAACAGGTACACGGAATGGTGAGCAAGAAACATAATCTAATCCGCAAGAATTGAAAAATTCAATAGAAGCAGGATCACCACCATGTTCACCACAAACACCTAGGTGTACATCTGGGTTTGTCATACGACCATGAACACATGCACGTTTAACTAATTTACCAACACCTTCAACATCAATTGATGCGAATGGGTCAGCAACATAAACACCTTTAGCTCTGTATTCATCAAGAATAGCACCTGTGTCATCACGGCTCATACCTAAAGTTGTTTGAGTTAAGTCGTTTGTACCAAAACCAAAGAAACCAGCGCTTTCAGCAATGTGCTCAGCTTGTAAAGCAGCTCTTGGTAACTCAATCATAGTACCAACTAAATAATCAACTTTTTTGCCTTTTTCTGCAAATACTTTTTCAGCTGTTGTATCAATTACATTTTTAACAATGTCCAATTCTTTCTTAGAACCAATTAAAGGAACTTCGATTTCAGGAATTACTTTAACACCTTTAGAAGTACATTCTAAAGCAGCTTCTAAAATAGCACGTGTTTGCATTTCTGCAATTTCAGGATATGTAACAGCCAAACGACAACCACGGTGACCTAACATTGGGTTTAATTCGTGTAATTGTTCAGCACGTGCTTTAACTTGAGCCAAAGTCATACCCATTTTATCAGCTAATTCTTGCATTTCAGCATCTGTATGAGGTAAGAACTCATGCAATGGTGGGTCTAACAAACGAACAGTAACTGGAAGACCATCCATAATTGTAAACAAGTCAACAAAGTCTTGTTTTTGGTATGGCAACAAATTAGCCAAAGCAGCACGACGACCTTCTTCTGTAGAAGATAAAATCATTGTACGCATATCAGCAATACGGTTAGCATCAAAGAACATGTGTTCTGTACGAGCCAAACCAATACCTTCAGCACCAAAGTTACGAGCTGTTTGAGCATCTTTTGGAGTCTCAGCATTTGCACGAACTTTCATAGTTTTGATTTCATCAACCCAAGTCATCAATTTACCGAAATTACCAGTCATTTCAACTTGAACTGTAGGAATTTTACCTTCAATAATTTGACCTTTAGCACCATCTAAAGATACCCAATCACCTTCTTTAATTACAACGCCAGATTTTGTAGACATTGTTTTTTCTTTATAATCAATTGTGATATCTGTAGAACCAGAAACACAAGGAGTACCCATACCACGAGCAACCACAGCTGCGTGAGATGTCATACCACCACGAGCAGTAATCACACCTTGAGAAGCATGCATACCACCAATATCTTCTGGAGATGTTTCATTACGAATAAGGATAACTTTTTCACCTTTATTAGCCCAAGCTTCTGCGTCTTCTGCATTAAATACAGCACGACCTACAGCAGCACCTGGAGAAGCAGGAAGACCAGTAGCAATAACTTTCTTCTCAGCTTTAGGGTCCAACATTGGGTGTAATAATTGGTCTAATTGATCTGCACCTACACGCATAATAGCTTCTTCTTTAGTCAACATACCTTCTTCGTACATTTCAACAGCCATTCTTACAGCAGCAGCAGCAGTTCTCTTACCATTACGGCATTGTAACATCCACAATTTACCATGTTCAATTGTGAATTCCATATCTTGCATATCTTTATAGTGAGCTTCAAGATTGTTACGAACATCAACTAATTCTTGATATAAATGAGGCCATTTTTCTTCCAAAGAAGTTCCATCACCTTTAGAAGCCATTGGTTGAGGTGTACGAATACCAGCAACAACGTCTTCACCTTGAGCATTTACTAAATATTCACCATAGTAAACATTTTCACCTGTTGCAGGGTCACGAGAGAAGCAAACACCTGTTGCACAATCGTCACCAGCATTACCAAACACCATTGTTTGAACGTTAACAGCTGTACCCCAATCACCTGGAATATTATTTAATTTACGGTATGTGATAGCACGATCAACCATCCAAGAACCAAATACAGCACCAATACCAGCCCATAATTGATCCCATGGATCTTGAGGAACTACTTTACCTAACTTTTGACCAATTTCTTTATATTCTTTTACTAATTCTTTTAAATCTTCAGCTGTTAAATCTGTATCAGATTTAGCACCTTTTGCTTTTTTCATATTTTCTAAAGCTTCTTCATACAAATCAATATCAGCGCCTAAAACAACGTCTGAGAACATTTGTAAGAAACGACGATAAGAGTCATATGCAAATCTTTCATTTCCTGAAGCTTTTGCTAAAGCTAATACTGTTTCATCATTTAAACCAAGGTTTAATACAGTATCCATCATACCAGGCATTGAAACTCTTGCACCTGAACGAACAGAGAATAATAAAGGATTATTTGCATCAGCAAATTTTTTACCCATAATACCCTCAACATAAGCAACAGCTTGACGAACTTGATCTTTCAAATCTGAAGGATATGTTTTATTATTATCATAGTAATATGTACAAACTTCTGTTGTAACAGTAAATCCTGGAGGAACAGGCATACCAACTTTATTCATTTCTGCTAAGTTAGCACCTTTACCGCCGAGGAGATTTCTCATAGAGGCATCGCCTTCTGCGTTGCCATTACCAAATGTATATACCCATTTACTCATGGTTATTCAGCTCCTATCAGCTTATTAGTTAAAAACACAACCACAACAAAAAGAAAAACGTTTTGCTATGGCAGAACGATTAATTCTGACAAAGAATTTAGAATATATATTTAGAATATTCAAGCAAAAAGTTACGCATTTTTAACTTTAAACTAATATCTTAGTTAAATCACAATTATTTTAGAGGTGATAATGTCAAAAACTTTAAACTTATTATTTTTAATACTATTGCTAAGTATTATTTTTTTATTCCGTCAAACATTAAATCTACCTCTACATGGTGATGAAAATGAACATCTATATTGCTCTTATATGATTTTTAACTCAAACATTCCATATAGAGATTTTTTTGAACATCATAATCCATTACTTTGGTATGTATCATCTTTTTTATTTTTTATATTTGAAAATAGCGCAAATATTTATATTGCTATAAGATTGTTAATGTTTTTATC
Organism: Alphaproteobacteria bacterium; assembly: GCA_045578445.1. Taxonomy (GTDB): domain Bacteria; phylum Pseudomonadota; class Alphaproteobacteria; order RF32; family CAG-239; genus CAG-267. The sequence goes on along the minus strand of JAZNKG010000052.1, from coordinate 165 downwards.
AACACTGGGAACATCTTTATATATTTATAAAATATCTAAAATATTAAATTTAAATAAAATTCAGTCTTTTTTATCTGTTATTTTTTATTTAAATTTCTATGGAGTAAAACAAACTTCTGTACTTTTTAGAGCTGATATAGTTATGATATTTTTATCAATATCGGG
>JAZNKG010000051.1:0-31171 GCA_045578445.1 Alphaproteobacteria bacterium | reverse complement strand
ACGTTAGTCGCTAATATCAATAAAACAAACAAAACGTATTTATTCATTATCCCTCCTTACTATACAATATTATCATAGTATAACAGAATAATTAAAGTAAGGATATTTTATTAAAATATTCTTACAAAAACACAAAATGGGTTCAAATCCCCATAACAAAAAAAAGAGCTCCATTTCTGGAACTCTTTACGAATTGGTGATCCCAACGGATGGCTGAAGAAAAAAGTACCTAAATGTACTTTTTTCAAGGAGACACAATGAAACTTATGTTTTAGAGGAAGACTTTGTCGCCCCGAATAAAACATATAGTTGGAATTGAAGAACCCTTGTGTTTTACAAAAACACAAAATGGGTTCAAATCCCCATAACAAAAAAAGAGCTCCATTTCTGGAACTCTCTACAAATTGGTGATCCCAACGGGATTTGAACCCATGTTACCGCCGTGAAAGGGCGATGTCCTAACCACTAGACGATGGGACCATCTAAGAAGAACAAAAGCACTTATAAAGATAAAAAATAAATAAGTCAACACTTCTTTTTATTTTTTTTCATTTTTTTTACACATAAACACAATAATAAAGAAAAATCAAAGCAAAAACAAAAGCTTAAAACAAATAAAAAAACTTATCCATCAACTAATTATTTTGCATATCAATCCCTTTTAACAAATTAATTGCCTCATTTTCTACTTCTTGCACATTTTCATTTGTAACATTTTTAAATTTATTTACAATAGCTTCGGCATTTTCATCTAACATTTTTTCCGATTCACTATCCTCTTCTGGCATATCCACGGTCAAACCATTAATCATCAAACCGTTTTCATTAATTCTCAATGCCACACCATCAGGACCTTCAATAGAAATACCATTCTCACCAAACTTCATCTTAACATCGTCACTACCACCAACTTCTTCTTCAAACTCATCAGATTTTGCTGGCTCAGAAGCCTCATCTACCATATCAACAACAATATTTTCTATTTCACTCTTAGCCTTAGCAACATCTGCCTCAACATTTTCCTCTACTTTAGCAACATCTTCTTTTAGTTCCTCAACTTTTTCATTCACGACATCAACAGCTTCCTCAACTTTTTCAGTCGCAACTTCTGTTGTCTTCTCAGCCTCTTTAGAAACCACCTCAGCTGTTTTTTCAACAACCTTCTCAGCATCTTCTACTTTTTCAACCACAGGAGCCACTACTTCCTCAACTGGCACTTCATTTACCTCAACCTTAACTTCATCTACAGGAGTTTCTTCTTCATAAACCTCATCAAGAGATACCTCTTCACCCAAATCCTCCTCAACTGTTTCTTTTACTTCTTCAACTGCTACCACACCTTTATTTTCATCATAAATTTCGATTTTACCTTCTTCAAAAGGCTTTTGCTCTTCTTTTTTAACTTCCACAGGCTCTGATTGAACAATATTATCTAAAGCAGAAATTGGCTCAACAACGCTTTCCAAATCCTCTTTAACTTTTTCAAAATATCCAAAGAAATTATCAACCGCATTACTAAGGTTAACTTCCACCTCATTTTGCTTCACAGTAACAACAGGTTTTAAGTCTTCTTTTTTTGTATACTCAACAACTTTTTCAATCTTTTTTGTAGTTTTATAGGCCACAACCATCTCATCAGTTGGCGTATTTAAACGCTTGTATTCAACTGCCCCACCAAACAAAACCAACAATAAAACAATAACTGTTAGCAGTCTTACTCTACCTTGAGCTTTAACCTTAGTTGTTTCAATATTTTCCATACAAAACTCCAATTCAATCGATTAAATATAAGGCATTATAAAACTGCTAACAGTTTTTTGCAACTATTTCTTAAAATTTTTTTTTAATAAATTTAATTACCTTTTTACCTCCCTCATTACATTTTCTACTATCAATCCCCAAAGTTTTAACAACATTGACTAGCCATTTATTAAATAAGACAATGCCATCAAACACTGGGTCGTTATCAGGATAAAGAACTTTATTTGTTGCAACACGTACTATACGATCAACATACATCTCGTTAATACCTGCTTCAATAAGTTTTTCAAGAGACTCATATCCAACTGGCAAATAATTTACAATCTCATCATTAACTTCCAAATAAGCATAATAAAGCCCAGAATCAGACTGACGTATATTATACGAATTTATAAATTCTTCCCTTAAAGTATCTCGTGTTTCAAAAAAGCTATCAAATTGGCTATTAGTCCTTAAATTAGCTTTTTCAATAACATCTGAAAAATAGTGAAAACTTTCATGTAGAATAGTCTCAACATCAGCATTCTCAAACAGAAAGATAGTCTTATTCGCTTCATCATATGCTCCTTTTACTAAACTTTCTATCGTCTCACTAAAATGCTTTTTATCATACTCAGAATATTCCTCAAATTCATCATATACCCTCGTCACATCAAAACTATCTATTCCATAACTTTCCTCTTTTTGCCCTTCTTTCTCATCAACACTATTTTTCTCATCTCGGTTCTCCCTATATATTAACACATTAAAAAAACTATTTACTCTATCAGTTTCATCCTTATCCTTAGACGACAAATATTCAAACTGTAACAAATTAGTTTTATTATCATTCCACCCTCCTCTTTTTAACATTGTTTTAGCATCTATATTACCTTGCGAAATTATCCCCGCCCAAGGCATACCAGCAAAACGATATCCGCTATGATTTTGTGCATATACTGTAATCATACGAGCATAGCTACGCTTAAGATTATGCAATAGATAATACATATAATCCTTAACAAATCTATCCTCGCCTGAACTGAAATTTCTATATTTAGAATCAAGCTCTTGCTCTATTTTATCAAAATCAATATCATAATACTTAACTACTTCAGTTTTTTTATTATGAGTTCCTTTTGCTCGACTATGAGTAAGCCCTAATAACGCCACGGGCATTTCTTTAGCAATCAAAAAATCCCTATATTTACGCTCAGGCATAACTTCACTAATAAATTCTTGCAAAGCATCAATCGCAGGTTTTTGCGTATCTCTTTTTGCAATATAATAATGCCTATCCATAAAATTCTTTTGCTCATCAAAACTCAAGCTAAAATCAAAATTTTCTTTTTCTTGAATAGCAAACGATGCACCTAACAATAATATATCTTTCAATCTTGAATAATCAAGTTGGTTAGCATCAATTTCTAGCACATATCCTTCATCACGATTAAAATAAAAATGATGTGGCAAATCATCGTCAATTGGTGTAAACATCACTTTAATATCTTTTAAATCAGGATAATTATTATATAACAGCTCATGCTCTAAAACATCCCCCAAACGCATTTGCATACCATTTTGTATTTTTTTAAGCTCAACCGCTTTGCGCACCCTTCTATTACTTGATGTTTCATCATAAGCATTATAATTTCTAACTGCATTTTCTTTTATATTTCTAATTCTATCTGTTTTCAAAATATATTCTTTATGCTGTTGCAATTCAAACATCTCTTGAAACTTATCTAAAAAAGGAATAATTTTAGATTTTTGCAAATCAGACATAAACTTGTATCTATCTAAATTCAAAAATCTTTCACTATCACTATAAGGTGCAAAAACTTTTTTAAAATTATCTGGTTTATATTTCATATCAATTTTTTCATCAGAAAAATCTCCATTAAACACTTTAAAGCGTCTAAACTCATATTCTCTATCCAAATCATTAAACAAAGCATTTTTCAATTCTCCATCAACAACCGTACCAATATTATTTTTTTCTAACTTGTTCATACGAGATATTTTTTTCTTAAGATAATCTTTTTTAATTTTTTCAAGAGTTTCAAAAAATTTTTCATTATCTTTATATTTAAAAGACATTTTCTCTTCTAACTGTTTCATCTTCTCGCTATTAATTGAATTATCTGGAGATCCAAACTCTTTAATAAAGAATTTAAATTTTCTTCTTTCTAATTCAGCAGAAATAATTTTCTTTTCTTCCTCATTATAATCTGATTTTTTGTAAAGAGCATCTCGAGAAATAGCTTTATCAATTTTATTCTTTTCACCCAATCTATTTTGCAAAATTTTATCAGAATTATCTGGTTCATTAATAGTCCTATCAAAAGTCTCATCATACAAAGGATTATCTTTCCAAAATACATATTTATCCTGTTTTTTCAAATAATTCAAAAAATCCCAATACACACTTTCAATTCTTAACTTTTCACTCCCGCCTAAATTCAAAGCACCAGTAATGATAATATTATCAATTGTATTCACCTCTCCTACAGAAAAATCTGATTGACTAATTCCTTCATGCTCATAATCATCAACAACATCATCAAATGCTATAACTTTAGCATCCTTATCAGAAACCTCTCTACGCATCATTCCATCTGCGCCTCTAAACCATCCTGTTTTTTGCCATATCTCCTGCGCAGACAAACCTTTCTTTTCTAGTTTATATGCTTCAGTCAAACTTTCTAAATCTATATTTTTTGCATTCACTCCAACAAAATGATATAAAACATTATCAGCTGGTTTATTCAAATTTTTAAATTCAGAAAAATTCAAACTTTTTATAGCTGGCAATAATCCCCCAATATATTTCTCTGGTGTCAAAGATTTATCCATTTCATATAAACTAATAGCATTTGCCTCAAATAATCTCGCCGCCATAGAAGCTTTTTTCTCATCACCTATTGCTTCATTAAATCTATTTTTCATCTTCTCATAAACATCATCAAATTTTTTAATATCACGTAATGTATGTTTACGTTCCTCGCTATTTTTAATAAGCTTTGCTTCGCTTTCAATTTTCTTTAAATTCTCTTCTAAATTATACGACAAGATTTTTTCAAAAGCTTCAGGTTTCTTTGCCATAAAATCCAGCATATTATTTTTTGCCAATATAAAATCTTCTTCACTAATTCCACGTAAAGCCATACGTTTATGTACTTCATCAACAGCTTTGCCTGAAGCATAAGACACACCATTCGCTCCAACCAAAACTGCACTCCCCATAAATGAACCTAATGCACTTTCAATCAATCCCTCAAACAAATCTTGTGTATCATCAATTCCAATTTTTCTAACCAAATTTTCTGATAACATTTGTTGCAAAACTTCAGTTCCACCTTCTCTAAGCGGAGCACCTACTAACTCATCAGCAATCATCTTTGCCGTTACTTTAGCATTTTTCTCAACCACCTCAGGTAATGGATTAAAAATTTTATCAATCACAAAACTTGTACCAGCATTAGCAACAGCCAAAGCATTAGCCTTTGTTAAATCCTTATCTTTTTCATAAGACTCTCTAAAAACTTCACTACCACTACCGGCAGAATAAAGTCCATAAGTCGCCATACGACCAATTGATTTAGATAAAACACCCATTGTCAAAACTTGCGAAGCGCCACTACCTAAAATATTTGCTAAACGTGCAAAATTAGGATCTTCATCATAAACATCTTCACTCGGGGTTAAAAACTCTATATCTTCAACTTTTTTAGCATAATCTCTAAATACGTCCCCCATTTTTAGCAATGTTTTACTCATAACTGGCAAAACATTTTTCCTAACAACACTATCGCTATTAATATCATTTTCATCATTTTTTAGGTTAGTTCCAAGCATAGACGCAATATTCCCAACCATATTAAGAGTATTAACCCCAAAACTACGCACACCAGATTTAATGGTCTCTTTTGAAAATTCCTCTAAATCAAACTCCCCCATCTTACCTTCATCAAAGGCCCATTTATATTTAGCAACTTCTTCTCCCATACTCTCAATAGCTTTTCTATAATTTTGTAAATCAACTGCTTCTTTAATCCACTTACCAGCCATATTAAAGCTAGAAAAAGGTTCTTCATCGTCAATAATATTTTTATCAAATTTAGGTATTTCAAAATTATGCGTATCTTCCAAATATTTAAAACCACCTAATTTTTCTTCCTCATTAGATGATACAATTGGCGTCATCATATTCTCTGTATTAGAAACATTTATAGAGCTCTGAAATTGATTATTTAAATCTTGATTTTCACTATTAATAGGTGTCATCATCACATCAGAATTACCCCTATCAACAAAATTTAAATTTTCTTCACTTTGCATATCAAATTCATTTGTCTTATTATCAAAAATAGGAGCTAATCCTCCACTAGATAACATAGTATTTACAGCATTATTCTCATTCGCCTCATTAACATTTTCATTCTGATTATCAACTAAATTTAAAACGTCTAACATCGCATTATCCTTTCAAAAAAACAAAAAAAAGACCGCAGATATGCGGTCATAGTTCGTTATATTTTCATAGCCATTCGCCCGTTAAAATAAAATTTATCACCTTTCGCTAAATTTTTTTTCTTCACCTCATTAACGCTATCAAAATATGGATATTTCAACTCTCTTTTTCTAACATTAGAAGCAATACTATTAAATAATTTTTTCTTATCTTCAACAAAAGGTGCTTTCGCAAAAAACTTCTTCCAAATTTCTTTTTTTGCCCCCAAATTTATAACATCATCTAAACCACTATTTAATTCACTAAAAGAAAGCATATCACCATCACTCTCTTTTAGCAAAAACTCATCTTTTACTTCAGATAATGCTTGCATACCAAACTTACGCTCAATAGCTGGAGTAACAACGCCACCCATATTTCTAAATTCATCAGTAAGCGCCAATTTTTTACCATAATAACTCTCATATAAGTCAAAAGCTAATTTTGCTTTTTCATTCATAAAAATATTATTTAATTCATTATCTTCGTAAGCATCTTCCATCAAAACATTATCTAACAAATCATCAACATTTTTATCAAACAAAAGCTCATTAACTTCATCGCCTTCATTACTAACAACAAGCTGATTTTGAATAAAAGAAGCTTTATTAACTCCAATATCCTTATTTTGATATGCTCCAATCAAATAGTTACCAACATTTTTAATATCATCAACAGATAAATTTTCTCCAGCATTTGCCTTTTTTACAATTTTATATGCATCAACCAGTGGCATACTAGAACGTTTTTCATTCATACCCCAAAGTAAATTTTCTTTATCATCCGCATTTAAAACAAAAAACTCTGCATCACTAATAGCCCCACTTTCTTTAGCTTGCCACAAACCAAAAGCTCTATTAAAAGCATTTATATCTCGTTGACGAGTTTGCTTTTCCTCATACTTTTTAATCGCTTCATCACGAAGTTGTTTAGTCTGATTAATTTTTGTTATCAAATCATCTTTATCATCTATGCTATATAAACTTAATTTATTAAGAGCTTCATCAGGATTATTTAAGGCTAAATTCAATAATCCAGATTTTATAAACTTGTCTTTATATACTTTTTTATCTTCATCATCCAAAAATAAAGATTGCTCAATTTCATTAATTCCGCTATCCAACAACAAGTTCGCTTTTTCGCTACTTGCTTTAGACATCATATTCTGATTATTATCCAAAAACAAATTTAAAGAATTACGACCAAATTCTTGTTCCTTAATAGAACGCAATTTTGCAATATCTTTTTTATTTGCTTCAATAATATTATTCCCATTTTTATCCCAAAATTCCCTACTCCAAAAACCACTATTCTCCATCTGATTTTTCAAATCATCTTCAGCAAGCTTAGCAATATTATCAAAATCTTCCTCACTACTAGCCTGCCCTAGTTGCTCACGATAAGTCTGCAAAAGCGCATCTGCTTTTACTCTACTATTTTCATATTCAACTTGTCTTTTCTGATTTAGCATATTTTTAGCTAAATCTAGGGTATCAGAAACAACTCCCAAACTACCTTCATCATCATATATATTTACCATATCATCAGATAATGGTTGCGATATTAATTTTTTTCTTAATAATGCACCATCAAGTTTTGTATTAGGCAACGTTTGCTTATTACTCATAACATCCTCCGTATTATTTCAAATAATTAAAACCACTACTTAATCCACCAACAAAATTGCTAGCAAAAGAATTTCTACCTTTACTCTTAACTTTTTTAGCATTAGCTAAAGCAACACGAGATTGATATAAATAATTTTCAGCTTCTGTCTCAACAGCATATCTTTCATTCAAAATATTTTGCTCTAATGCACTAGATGTTGTCGCCAAATGTGAAATCGTAGTAGGACTTTCTCCCATTCCAGCTTCAGATAATGAAGCAGAATTTTCTGCCAAAGATGCACGCTTTTGAGCCCTCATAAAATCTTCATTTAAAGACCCTTTACGTCTTAAAATTTGTGCATTTCTTCGATATGTTTCCGCCTGTTGTTTATATGATTGCGCTTGCGCCTTTGCTATATTATAATCATTAACACCATTTAAAAAACTAGATGTAAAAGCAAGACCCGCTATTAATGCCGGTGCTACCATTTTTCTCTCCTTTCAAAAATTTCATAATCAATACCACCAAAAAAAGACGGTAATTTCTTTACCGCCTTAAAACCTAACATAACAGCCATTTTTCTCGCTTGAGAAAAGCTTGTTTTGACTGTCATAAAAGCTCTAAAAATATTCCTTTTTTTCATCACAAAAGGAATTTCCTTTATCAAAAAGCGAAGCAACTCAGCTAATTTCAAACCAATATTTTGAGAAATTAAAGCCACACACTCTGCCTCATTTTTTTCATTTAATAAAAATCCAAAAACCGCTAAAACATTTTTATCATCAACTAATGTATAAGCTTCAATTTGCTCAAAACCTACATAAGCCTGATAAACCTCAGCCTCCTGCTCTTTTTGAACTTTTACCTTAAATACATCACCAGAAATATACTTCCTTATCACAACGCTAAATCCTCAATCATTATCACCGTACACAAAAAACACAATCATGATACCTGCTAAACAAACCACAAAAAAAGTGTGGCTTCCATCTGCGAATTAGTTCACTCTCGTCATGTGTTTAAATGAGGGAAATTTTGCGAAATAATCGCGGATGTCCACCGAGGAGCACGAGTGTACATAGAGGTACACGACGCGACGACGAGTGGCTTCCATTTGCGAATTAGTTCACTCTCGTCATGTGTTTAAATGCGGAAAATTTTGCGAAATAATCGCGGATGTCCACCGAGGAGCACGAGTGTACATAGAGGTACACGACGCGACGAAGAGTGGCTTCCATCTGCGAATTAGTTCACAAAATTTACCCATTTAAATTAATCTATTGATGGAATAACTCCCAACACATTCATAGGCACTGGCGATTTAGTCTGTAAAATAAAGGTTGACATTTCCGAATCAGTACTAGTAGAAGAATTAATTAACACTTCTACATAACCAGAAAATAAAGACTGAACTTTTCCCATTTTTGCATCAACATTACGATACAAGATATCACTAAATTTATCTTCACTTTCTCCTAACTGACCACCTGCTGAAAGATAAAGCAAAAGCTTAACTCTATTAATACGTTGTTTTTCTCCAAGACCATTACTAAATTGCGAGGGGATAATAACCGATTGAGGTATAAATTGACTGGTAATATCTAAACCAACAACAGCCTTAGCAAAATAGGAAGAAAGGATAACTTTTCCATCAACAACTATCTGCGGAGGCAAAACTTCTCCATCTGCAAAAATAGAAACCAATTTTCCATTAAGATGTGAAAGCCCTGAAATTTCCAAACTATAATCATCAGGTTTACGTTCAAATTTAACCGCACTATCAAGATACATTGCATTATTTAAGATATAATCAGCATACTTAGCTTTTTCATCAGCAAAGTTAAATTTCTCAACTGATGCCGATAAAATATTTAATGGCATACCTAACTCCATACATTCAACTGTACGCATAGGAACATTATCAATCATACGTGATATTTCTAACCAAACTTCATCATAACATTCATCAAAATTAGGAATAGTTGTAATACTTTCAACTTTACCACTAAAATCATGCCGTGAAAAAGCAATAACTTCTTGCTCTGCTAAAAATGTAATAGCCGTTAATGTACCATCAGCCATCAAACACCAAATAATTTTATCTGGTATTTCTTGATAACAAATATCAACAATACGCGATTTAAACAAATGCTTACCTAAAAGCGAAATATCAATTGGATCATAACCATCATTGTAATAATTATAAACCAAATCACGAAGCCCAAGTCCATATCTATCAACAAAAAACACATGAGCACCAACTCCAATAGGTTTTATAGCCTTACTACCAACATTAGAAATTTGAGATATTTTAATATTATCCCCCGCCATAGCAGAATTAGAAGCAAGTGCATCAATATAAAATTCACCAGCCCCAGTACCAACAAACAATACATCACCAGAATAAATCCATTTTCCCACATTAAACTCAGTATTTAAAACTGGTACAGTAATAGCAGTCTCAGCTGTTGCATCACCAAACTCCATATCTGCAAAATTATTATAATCCCCAATAACAGATAAACATACATTCGGACCAGTATCTGTATTTACTAAAAATGCAAATCTATTTCTAAAAAAAGCACCTGACATTGGATATTTAGCCCCTCTATGAAGCATACCAAACTCCCAATACAAAGTACCTTCTCTAATTGCTTCAGGAACTCTACTTATAACCTTTGCTCTAACATTTTTAGCATCAATAAATTCAGAAATTTTTACAATACCAAAACCGTCGTGCAAATACTTCCACCTAACTTTACCGTCAGAGCGATAACCTTCACTATGCACTGGTTTAACTGCCCCTGTTGCGCCACTATCTAAAGCTATATAATATTTATTATCCGAGCGATAAATATCATCTTTTTCTACATTAATATTGCTAGCCCAAGGTAAGGTATCATCATCATAAATCCTAAGTCTAACCAATCTGTCAACATCTGTATCAACAAACAAATCATTACTTGCAGTTAGAGTTGTTTCCCCTTCTAAATTTTCATCACATTTAATTAAAATATCGCCTGTATTCAAGGCTAGAAAAGGACCATTTTTTAATTCTAAATCTTCTAATCTCCAATCAATATTAGAATATCTTTTCAAAGTCATAATTGGATGTTTTTCATTAAAAATATATAAAACATCCGAATGTTGAATAGTCTGAATCTTACAACATAATTCTTCATTATCCCACAAATCTTCATAACTATATGGACTAGCAATTTCTAAAGGTGGATATGAAGAAAAGTCAGCAGTTGTTTCAATTTCAGCATCACTACTACTAACATCAACACCAAACGTTGTAACCAAACTTCTCTTTGCATAAAGCCTAATTTTTTTATGACTAAATTCCACCACATAAGCAACTTTACTACTATATCTAAATGGAAACAAAAAACTTCTTGCACTACTCATCATATCTTCCTTTCAATTCCCAAACAAGTTTACCAAAACGATAAATTTGAAAAACTCCATTATTAACTATACCATCATAAGAGCTATATTCAGAAGCATACCTGTTTTCATCATCAATTGGCCACCCTACAACTTTACATGTAAGATAGTCAAAACCAGCAACCAATTTTCCATCTAAATCATAATAAGCAATACCATCAGCAATACGTTCAATATTTCCTAAATGATAATCTCCATTTTTCCAATAAAGAGCATTATATCCATCACGAATATTATTAATAAACAAACTTTCATCAATCACATAATTTTCATCAGGAGCATCTAAATTAGCATCAAACAAAATAGGCAAATATCCATTAGAAAATCGTAACATAAAACATTTTAAATGCTTATCATCACGACCAACAACTGTACAAGATATAAAAGCAGTTGGATCACCCCAAGAGCCATACAAAACATTAGTATTATCAATTTTTTCCAAGCTAATATTTAAGCTCTTATCTTCATCTAAAATAATTTTGCCGGTAATAGTTTCATAACCATCTTTATAAACCATATATAAAACTTCACTATTTTTACTTGTTGAATAAGTATTACGCTCATATCCCTCAATTTTTACAATTGCATCACTTGGCTCAGTAACAATAGACAATTTACACATCTCAGATTTAGAAACCAATTTTACCACTAATGATGTATCATCAAAAACTGTCACTTCATTTACACAAGATACATATCCATCAAGCGAAACCTCATATTTAACTACATCGCCACGCGAAACATAAATTTTAGATTTTTCAACACCATTAATCAAAATTTTTGCATCAATAGGTTCTGCTATAATTTCAAACATCAAACTATCTTCTTCAGAAGTTTTAGCCACAAACAATGTTCCCCCTCTGCGCTTCAAACTTCCCTCAACAACAGGAATAAAATTTCTACATAATTTCGCTGATTTATCATACTTAGTAAAATCAATCCTACCTTCAAGCCATGGACTAATTTCTCCACCATTAAATTGTACTTTTGCAGGCTTCTTACTCATAACACCCTCCTACAATTACCAAGCTTTTCTGCACAATAGCCAACTATTATCAGGCATATTTTCTACATCTTTAATAATTTCATTATTAAGTTCAGCTTGCCTAATTAAATTATAAAATTCATTTTCAAATATTTGCTTTAACTCAAGAGAATGTTTAACTCTCATAGATATTTCAGATGCAATTTTAGCCACCAGTGCTTCTCTAAAAAGTTGAGAAAATTTCTTATCATCATCAATATTTTTTACATATTCAATAACAATACCATTTTCACAATCAGCAACCACAAAATTTTCTACAATTTCATAGTCAACAGTATAATCTGCTTCAGCTAAATTACTTCCATAAACTTTTAACAACATCAAATAATCACTAGGCAAACAATATTTAGCTTTTCCATTATAAGGTGCAACATCTTTAGCTAATTTTTTCTCAGCAACAGCAAATCTCCATGGATACATAGATAACAACATTTTTTTCATATCATCATATAATACTTCATAAGATTTACCATAAACTGCACTATTAAAAGAAGAAATAGGAGCTTCTCCTAACTTCAATAAGCTACGATTAATAACTTCAATTTTAGACATATATTCCTCCATACAAAAAAGTGATAACTCTATATATTTTTCATTCTCAACCCAGACATAGCTTGTGCTAAAGGATTACTACCACTAGCCCCCATCAAAGCCTGTGCATTTTCCATAGTCGCACGTTGTTTTAATTTGCGCATATCATCTTTAGTCCGCACCACATCAGAACTAACACCGTAATAATCAGCAACTTTTCTAATTGCTGTTTCCGTATCAAAAACATCAAGCACTTGAGGATTTGCTTGTGATAAAGTTATTGCAGCTTCAATAGATTTAAATAATCCCATAATGCTACCAGATTCTTGTAAGTGAACAGCTGGACTAACAAACTCAATAGCAATAGCACCTTCATACATCAACTCTTCAGGTATATCATCAAGCATACCATAATTAGCTAAAATATCTAACTCACGTTCAATATTACCATTCAACCATTCAGAAGCAATACGTTCACTCATCGGAGCAAGTAGCATAGATTTTTCTATTTCTCTTTTTTCAACTTCTGTTGCTGTCATCTGCTTAGACTGAGTTAATGATTGGAACAATGGTACCAAAAAAGCCCTTTCAATAGAAGCTCTCACTTCACGTTGCATTTCAACAGTAATAGAAAGATTATTACCATACTGCATAGAAACCGCAGCAGGCTTACCTTGATTATCTAATCCACCACGAATAATAGCACCAGCTGCTCCTAGTTTATTCGCATCAATTAATCCCATATTTGTAAGAATTGGAGGATTAGCTTGTAGTTGTCCTGTACGTAAAATAGTCTTTCCCATTTCATTAGCAGTCAACATATCATAAAAAGCTTGCATAGCTGGACTATCGCCATAAGAACTACCAGCAATACCCAAAAATCTCGGTGCCATATACGGACAACACCTATAGCCACCTTCTTTAATAATTTTCTTACCACTTAAATCAACATGCACACTAGCATATTTCATTCCTCTAAAATCTTTACATTTAGCAACATAATCATCACGCTCATAAACTGCATGCAAAAACTTAAATATTTTAGCAGGATTTTTAACAGAAGCTTTTTTAATTTCGTCTGATACTCTATTACCAAATTTCTTAACTGCTTCACTAGCAGTAAGTTCATATTCTCTAAAAACAGCATCAAGTTGACCTTTATCATTTTTCTTAATATACGCTTCTTTTACTGGTATGCAACGATAAACAAATCCTTTACCAATATCATCATCAACCATCCAAACTGCATGCCCATAAATACCAAGTTGATTAAATAATAAATCACTTTCAGAAGAAAAATTAGAATTTGCCGCATATCTGGTACGAAACAATAAATCTTCTACTTTTTCTAAATATTTTTTAACTCTACCATTATTTTCCAAACTTGGGTTAGCTGGCTTAAGTCTATGCCAACGAGTAGTAGTGGGAACAATAACAGATTTCATACTAGCAGCAAAACAAGACAAAGCATTTCTAGCCGTTGAATCAAATACCATTTGTTTAACTCTACCACGATTATCAGTAGCAAAAATTTCAGAATCAACTGCACACATTTCAGCCGCCTTATTCCACATCGGCTCCCATTTTGCACGTTCATTTTTCATAACACTCAAACGTTTAAGAATATCATCAACTTTAACAGATGCCTCATTTCTTTCTGAGTGCAAATTTTGTTGTAACTTATTCATAAAAACCTCCAAAACAAAAAGGGATTGATAAAACTACCAATCCCCGAAAAATAATATATACGACTTTGAATACAAAATATTGGATAATACTTCAGCATCCACCAACAAACGCTCCCTATAAATAAACAAGCAATGGCTTTGGATAGTAGGTATGCTGGAAGTGGTTTTAAGGTTGATGTGTACATAAAAAGCGTACATGAAACTTTAAAACCGCAATCATAATGCCTGCTAGACAAACACCTCAAGTACATGAATTTTTGCTAACAGGCCTCCATCTGAGTGATAGAAACTAAAATTTACCCATTTAAACTAGCGAGCAAGATACCCTAATGTAACACATACCCCACCACTATTTGCTGAAGAAGATGTAACACTTGCCATAACATAATCTTTAACATCATGAGGTAAAGTTGCAGTAGCAATCAAATCGCCATCAGCGAATGTTCCGGTTGCAACAGGAATAGTTATAATTTCCGCAAAAGAACCATTTTCTGTTTCGCCATCTTTTACTGAAACAACAACATCTGATGTAATTGCAACATTACCAACAGCAAAAACATTTACACAAAGAGCACCTTGTGTTGTACCTGCAGCAATAACTTTAGAAGAAGCAATTGCATCTTGAGACAAATCGCCTTTTGCCAAATCTTCATCGTATACTTTTAAAATATTTTTTAACATATTACTCTCCATTATCAAATAAAATTATGCCAAAGAAACAGCATCTTCAATGCCATTTTCAAAGTTATAAGAAGTAACAAATGGAATGCCATTCCAAGCCATAAATGAGCGATTAAAGTCAGCATCACCACTAGCTGAATGTAACACATTACCTTTGTATTTATTGAGTAAAGATAACACTTTTGGATGGCAGAAAATAAATGTAGAAGAACAATTTGCTTTTGCATCAATTAACATATTATCAATTTGCTCAGCAGTAGGAATATTATCTGGAGTAATATTCACAATAGCAGATACAGCATCAGGGTTAGCTAATTGCACGCCAAGATAACCCTTAACTCTCACACCATAACCTAAAACGCCATCAGTATTCTTATAAAGTTGACCACCATTTAATGCTTCTGTATCAAGAATTGTATGAGTTTTAAAACTCTTATCAGAGTAAAGACCTGTAACTTCGCCATTAACAAAGCGAACTGCGACCATAGAATAACAATTTGCATCTGCGCCAACACTTACAGCTTTACCATTAGAAATAGCATAAGGTAAGAAATTATCATAAATAATTTTCTTTTCTGCCACTTGACCGGCATGTTTTAAGAGTACACCAACTTTTTTATCAAAATATTCTGCTCTACCCAAAATATTAGCTTTATCTTCAGGTAAAAAGATTTCGCCACCCAAAATAGATAAATCAATTTTCTTTAAGTTAGTATCTACTTTCATCTGAGGTAAAGGTTGATTAATATCAACAAATTGTGCGCCATCAATTTTATTAACTTCTTCATATGCATTCCACAAACCATGAGAAGAAGGTTCAAAATGCATACGTTCCAAAATTGGAGATTCTTCGGTTAAACTATCAACCATATGAGATTGTTTTTGTGACAATCCCACTGCAAGTTCTTTTAATGTATTAGACATATAAAAAATCCTTTCAAATAAAAAAATTAAAACAAATTAATCATTAAAAACTTCTCTAAAATAATCTAACAAAGAGCCATCATCTTTACTCTTGGCATTAGCACCAAAGCTAACAGGATTATCTTCAGAAATAGCCTCTCCCAAGCGACAAAAAACTTCCATCATCTTAGGAGTTCCCATAGCCCTTTCAATTGCATCAACCATATCAACATCATTACTAAACAAACGGATACCACGTTGTAAAAATTCCATATTGCGATGAGCATTTGCTCCCCACATATTTTTTACTTCATCCATTTCACGAAAAGAATTATCCAATCTTTCCTGTTCAAGTTTAGCAACAGTTTCATCACGATTTTTTACAAACCAATCATAAAGCTTAATAGCTTGCTCTGGTAGAATATTATTTTGAAGACAAACCTCTTTGAATTTTGAGCCAATCTCAGCATCTTCTGGCAAAAATTTAATATCAAATCCGTTTATATCTTCAGGCATTCCCAAACGGGAATATAATTTATCCAAAGCCTCTTTATCTCCGTCTTTTGGAAGAGAAATTTTAGAAGAAAAAGCCTTCTCCAATTCACGATAAGACTTCAACAAATCAGCAGGAGTTTTCAAACCCTTTTTGCTAAGATAATTTTCATCTTGTTGTGAAATTTCACCCCATAAAGATTGTGGCTTAAAAGAGTCAATATCAGATTCAGACACACAAAAGTTATCAGAGGTAGTCTGCCCCTCTGGCTTATTAAAAATTACCATAATATTTTCCTTAAAAAATTAGATTAAACCAACGTCCCAAAGTCCAAAACTCAGATATAAAAAAAGGTGGCAAAACCACCTTAAAAAAGCAAACATAAAATTCATCATAAAGGAATACACCCCTTTTCATCTGTCCATTTCAAACAGTCATATCTGCAAACCTTATTTTTCCTATCCCATACCCCTTTATTATCCAAACAAGCACCTTCAGAATCAAAAGCAAAAAATACAAAAACAAAAAGCAATATTACAAACATTACCATCAAACAAAACCATAAAAATCTTTTAATCTTTTTCATCTATTTATATTTCCAACATCACCAGCAAATACCCAAAAAATAACAATAAAAAGCAAGTTTTATAAAACCAAACTTTTTTAGTTTCAGGATATTTTACCCATAAACAAAACAACGAGCTATATGCCCCAAACCAAGCACTATAAAAACACTTTCCACTAATGGTACTTATTTTATACATCTGCAATTCAAAAAACATATAAAATAAAATCAAAAAAGATAAAAGAAAAAATAAACTTTTAACTAAAATATTAATACATTTTAAAAACATCACTTTTTCCTATTTTTTTTTATAAATCCGAGCAAACCCCATACTCACAAGTGGTTAAATCATCTCCATTATTTAAGCATTGACTAACACAAGACATAAATTGATATTCATACAAAAATATCAATTTTGCAATAGCTAAAAAAATAACATAAATTGCAAACAATACTACCATGTATCTAAAGATATTTTCAATAAATATTTTCATTTTTCATATTCCTGGTTCGTCTGTCATTTAATAAAACTCTACAATCTGCATTTTTATTCTTTAACCCTAGCATAGCTCCATATAAATTGTTTTTCAAGTCCTTATTTATATCAGAGATTAATTCATCTTTTGACATTTTTGATTTCTTTTTAATATAATCATAACCTTCCTTTAAATATCCAGCTACTAAACCATTAAAACTACTTTCTAATCCTTTTTGAGATAATACACACTGTAAAAGTGGATGATAATATTCATCTATATTATCTCCCGCACCAACATTTCTACCATATTTAGAAACTAACTCTCTAGCTGTATTATCCATTTTCTTTTTATATTTATAAGCTAAATTAATATCATTATTTAATCGAGCAATACTACCAACCATACCGGGCAAATTTTCAAAAGAATTACTTATAAATTCCCTCAAATTATCAATACTATGTTTTTTAGACTTCCTTTCATATAAAACCTCATCTACATATGGCTCTGCCAAAATATACTCCATATATTCTGTATTTGTTGCTTTATTTTCAATATCAATTTTATTTTCTCCATATAAATCCATTAACTCATTAAGTCTTTTCTTTTTAGCCTTTATTTCTGCAAAATTACTTTCAGCTAAACTTCCTAATTCATTTAATATATTCATAATCTTATCCTCTCAAAAAAAACATTACACATCAAGCTCAATTTTTATATCATCGTCATCACGTTTTAGCTTTTCACTCAAACGAAATAATTCCATTTCATCAAGCGAAAGATACTTCACAATCAAATCAAACATCCTACGCTTGCCTAACAAAAAACCTGCAGAATTTGCATCAAAACTATTATTTGCATCATAAAAATAAGGCACCCCGTTTCTGCCTAATTCCCCACGAGCCCCTGCTTCATCACGCAAAAAACTGATAATAATTTTCGCCTCATTTTTAAGCTTTTTATTCTCATCAAAAAATACTTTTTGAAAAGCATTAGCCAACATACGTTCACGTTTAATTTTATTAAAAAACATCTCAAATTCCTTTCATAAAAAAAACAATAAAATCCCTCCACCACCCGCATATATCAATGCTCAAACAATAAACTTTAAAACCATCCCCCTCGCCACTGCACCTATCAACTTTAAACTATCATCCCTCCATACTAGTCATCCTCAGACACAACTTTCCTCTCTAGGTCATCCTCGGGCGCACGTTATCCCCTCCTTCGGTCATCCTCGAGGCACGGCGTAAGCCGTAGCACATCGGGGATCCACAAACCAGTGCGTCAGCACTCCTTCTCCTCTATCCAGCAGTCGCCAGACTGCACAACAATTTAAACCGTCATCCCTCGATTTGCATAAAGCAAATCGTCAAGGGATCTTCGAATTCCCCTTTCACCCCAATCTTAAATGAGATAAATTTTAGATAGATAGAGATGGGCTTGAGGGAAATAAAAATTTTAGCGTACAAAAAAAGTACGTGAATTTTTATTTACCCGATAAGACCGCTTTAGATGCTAAAATTAACCTCTGCCCCAATCTTAAATGAGATAAATTTTAGATAGATAGAGATGGGCTTGAAGGAAATAAAAATTTTAGCGTACAAAAAAAGTACGTGAATTTTTATTTACCCGAAAAGACCGCTCTAGATACTAAAATTTACTCATTTAAGCACCTAATGTTGTCTTTCCGCTATTATTAAACGCATCAAAATCATTATCTTTAGAAACAAGCTGCGACACTGCCCCCATTTTTTTCTTACGTTTTTTCTCCAAAGCATAAACTTCATCAGAATTATCAACCACCATAGGCGCAACTTCTTGCACTGGTGCTTGCACAACTTTAGGCGAACTAAAAATAGAACTCATAACATTTACTCCTATAAAAAAATTAAATTTAAACCTAAAACAAAAGTCCAAAATTTCGATACAAAAAAAGGTGGCAAAACCACCTTAAAAAACTCTTTCAAATAAAACTTAAGCAAATACGACAACTAACCCACAAATGCTAAAATAAAACCACAAAAACCATAAAAAAACTTTCCACCATTTTTCATCAACAAACACTTTCTTCTTAATAAAAAAGAACAACACATATGCCACTAAAAAAATAAATGAAAAAGCCTCCTGCAAAGATATATCATCTTCTTTACTATAAATCATCGTATGTGCAATAAGCGGTAAAATTGCACTACCTAAAAGAAAGTAAATAACACCCCTTATTTTACGCTTAATCATGCTATAAACATCCTTAAAACAAACATCCAAAAACCGAACCAAAGCAGTGCAAAAATAAAAGCAAAAACAATAAATTTACCCCACTTAAAATCCCCAAAAATTTTTTGATAAAATCCCTTATAAGTTAAACGAAAACAAATCATCATTATAAGAAAAAAAGCATACCAAAAATAGCATACAATGGCAAACATATCATCTTCAACAATACTATAAAAAGTCATTAAAAAAGAAAGCAAAACAGGCAACAACACCACCCAACTCTCTCTTAAAAATTTCCTCATTAATGTCATACCAAACATATCCTCAAAACTAAACTGTAATCATACTATAACACCTAAAAATATTTTTCAACCATAATATATATCGCAAAATCACAAATACACATTATCATCAATAAAGTCCCCTTTGGCTCTAAACGAATTCAATAAATACTCCTCGTTTTTAATTGCAAAAGTAAGCGCCAAAGCATCAGCCACATCAGTAGAATGTCCGATACGTTTTTTAATCTCGGCTTTGGCCTCAAGTTGCAATCTCCCAATTGCATCAAACATCTTCAGTGGCGCAGTCAAATCTTCAACCAATCCCTCAACTTTAGGCAAACAAACAGGAACAGACGATTTAAGCCACTCCATAACTCTCGCCCACATCTCAGCTCTACGATTAACATAACGCTCTGGATTATCTGCCTTAGCCCCAAAATTAACTGCCTCAACAACATCTCTAAAACCATCAGCCACTAAAATATCATAAACACCAGCACCAAGTCCCCCAACATCAACACACACTTTCGCAGGATTATTTTCTACAATAATCCCTGCCACCAAATGTGCCACTTGTACCACATCTAATTTCTGATATGTTTTAATCTCTAAAACTTGCCTACCCCGTCTAAAACAAACAGCCGTCTTATCATCACCAAATCTCGCCACATCAACTCCAATAATAAGCGGAGCACTTCCCATAATATTCGGCACACTATTTTCAAATGCTTTATAAACTTCTTCTCGACCAATTAAATGATTACCTGCTTCTCTTCTTGGCTCTCCTTCCCAAACATGCAAATATTCCTCATAATTTTCCGCTTTCATCTTTTGCGCCAAACGCATCATCTCTTTAGGACAATAAGGATTATCGTAATAATTAACCTTTCTAACAATCACATCATCATCAGGCTTAAGACAAAGGGCTTTCCAAACTGGATCACTCTCCTCCTCTCTATTAAGCGAAAGCCAAATCTCCGAACCACTTTTTCTAATCGTAGGATCTAAAATCTCCCAAGCTCTTTCAGAAATTTTCTGAGCTTCTTCAATCCAACAAATATCAACCCCTTCAAGTGACTTAATATTCTGGGCATTATGCTCCAAAATTCCTTTAAAAATAAACTTAGATTTATTCTTAGTATTAACAATCCTATCTTCATAAATTTTATATTCTTTAAGCCCATAAAACAAAATCCTATCACAAATAAGTTTATGCACAGAATCTTTAATAGAACTCTGCACCTCACGCACACACGCAATCAATAATTTTTTACTCGTAGCCTTTGTCAAAAGCGCATCAGCAAAAGCAAATGACTTTCCGCCAGCCCTACCTCCATAAAAAACCTTATACCTATTTTTCGCCGTCAAAAGCTCTTGAAAAGCCCTCGGCAATTCAACTCTCATCATACCTCCTATCAATAAACCTTAAACCGTCACTCCTATCAAACATCCTCGCCATAACACAAAAAAACAAACTTTAAACCGTCATCCCTCTCAACCTTCTCCCCCTTCGGTCATCCTCGCGCACAACTCCCCCTCTCGGTCATCCTCGGGGCGTGACGTCAGTCACAGCACACCGGGGATCCACAAACCAGTGCGCAAGCACACAACCATTTAAAACCATCATCCCTCTCAAATGCACCGCATTTGAGTCAAGGGATCTTCGAATTCCTCTTATTATTTTCATCTCACCTACCAGATACAGATTGAACAACACACTTGCCATTAGGCTAAATAAACTTAACCACAATCTCCCTACAACCATCGCGCTCTTCATCATCAACTTTGTCATCTAAAGCACTCAAAACAAATGGCTCAGGACTAGCTTTTTGCGCCAACCACTTTTCTGTTTCAATCAAAAGCTTTGCCGAAGAATTATCAATTTCTCCATCTTTCAAATTCTGTACAATGCGCCTAATTTCATCCATACACAAATCAGCATAATCCGAAAGCGCTAATAAATACTCATCACGCAACTTTTCATTATTAGATAAAATTTCATAAAACTCTGAGGTAGAAATCCCTACTTTTAAACAAGAAGCATACAAAGACTTTCCTTTCCGTATTTCTTCAAACAAATCGGTAAGTACTTTTTTCTTATAAACCTTCTTCACAATCCACCCTCAATTATTGCACAAAAAAAATCGCAAACTTTCGTTTACGACCTATCAAGCATACTTTTCCAGTATGAATAAAGTTATACCAACACTTGACGGTAAAGTCAATACTTTCGCCAAAAAACACATCAAAAAATATTTACTGCATTTTCAACAACTTAAACAAATTGTGCATATTTTTTTTGCATTATTGACTAAAACACGTACTCAAACTACTCTAAAAATATGATAAAAAAACTAGAAAATATCTTAAATTTTGACCTCGCCTCTATCATAAAAAGATGGTATCAAAAGGCGGACAAACCGCTATTAACTTCTTTTATCATAACATTTATAGCTCTAAACCTAATATTTCTCTACCATGGCTCACAATATATCTTTGGCGACCACGACTGGAAATACCTACAAAAAGGCATCCCATTAGATTCTGGTTTATTTGAAGGACGATTTACCCAATTTATTGCTATCAATTTACTTAGCTATGGAGAAATACTCCCCATAATAAACAATACACTAGGCTTCTTGTTTTTTTCGCTTTCAATAAGCTTATTAGCAAAATACTGGTCACTTCCTCACAAAAAGCTAATATACACACTCTTTGCGCTTTTTACCGCCATTACTCCATATATATTATCATTTATGTATTTTGCATTTTTGATTATCCCTGTATTATCATGGAGTTTATTTATAATAAGTGCGCTCATCATCTCAAAAAAAGAACAAACATTTTCACTCCCACACACAATTTTCTCAGCAATATTATACACTTTTGCACTAGGCGGATATCCTCCAGTAATCAACCTATTTGCCACAGCATTAAGCACAAGAATATTACTAGATATAATCTACGAAAAAGCTACCATAAAAAAACTATACTATAATTATCGCTATAGTGTACTAAATTTCATATTAGGTGCAATTATATATAAATTATGCCTAATATACCTCACTCATATTGGTTCTATAGATTCTGCATATTATAACCTTCAAACCACACCATTTAATCAGTGGGGAGAAAAATTTATACTTATATTAAAAGATTTATTCAAACAGTTAGTTGCAACACTCCCATTTATAAGCATAAAATATAAACTACTAACGTTATCAATAACTATTTTAGCACTCATAACCGCGCTAAAACACAAATCTTCATCAAAAATCTTAAAAATATTTTTCTTTATTGCTATATTTTTAAGTGGCTTAATTACCCTATTTTTATCCACTTCAATAACAGAAACAGAATTTGCCCCACGCATAGACTTCTTTGGTTTAATGTACGGTTATTCTGCAATGCTAGCCATTGTATTAAAAAGCAAAAAAGGATTTATAAAAAACCTCACAACATTATGCGCACTAATATGCATAATATACAACGCACATACTTTACTTGAAGCACAAAAAGTATGGAAACTTGGTTTTGATGCAGAATTATCAGTATACAAACGTATTATAAAAAGATTTGAATCAAACCCAATGTTTCACATAAATAGATATTACACTATGATACAAAGTGGCTACCCAACATTACGATACAAATACTATCACACCCCATACCAATATAACAGTGATGATTTACTATCCATGTCTTTTGTCCCAGCCATGAATACAGGTGTAATGTGGAACTATTACGGACAAGAAGCATTTGCCTCAACCACATCATATGTATACACCACCCCAAAATCTCCACTATTAAGCAAAGCTATAGAAAAAGCAGACGTATGGCCCAAAGAAAATAGTGTAATTGTTTTGCACAATCAAATTATAACTGTACTAACAAAAGACGGCTTATCTTACCTACACCAACAATACAAATAACCCTTACTACACCGTCATCATTTCATACACTCTCATCCCAATACCCATAAACAAACCTTTAAACCGTCATCCCTCTCATACACTCTCATCCCAATACCCATAAAAAACCTTTAAACCGTCATCCCTCCATTCGGTGTAACCGAATGGTCAAGGGATCTTCGAATTAACTTCTCCTCTCGCTCATCCTTGCGCGCACCTCACCCACTTCGGTCATCCTCGAGGCACGGCGCAAGCCTATTTTTTTTGGTCATCCTCGGGCGCACGCCAGTGCGAACCGGGGATCCACAAACCAGTGCGCCAGCACTCCTCAGCCCCTTCCCCACTAATCGCAAAACTGCACATCATTTAAACTTGACAAATAAATAAGAATCATATACAAAAACACCGAACATTAAAATTTTTATGTATGTCTCAATTAGTAATAGTAAGAGGCCGACTGCAGGAAGATCCTAGCATAGCCTCACAACCTGTAACATCGCAAGATGGAACAGACAGCTACAATGAAGTAGTTGTAACCGTAGATGTTGAGCTTGATTCCGTTAATCAGGGAGCAAAGCCAGAAAGACGCCAGTTTATTTACACTGAAAAGGACACCTTTGATGCGCAGAACGACATGAAAAAGGTAGCAAATTCACTTGTAAGCCAGATTATGCATTCAAAGAAAGGCAACAAAGTATTCATTCAGGTTAATCAGCACGCTGACGGCACGATTGACAACAAGATTTATTCTTACTTTGATCAGCTCACACAGAACGGTCGCAAGTAACAAGGCTTAATCAAAGCCGTACTACACGTAAAAAAAACCGCCCCTCAAAGGCGGTTTTTTTTGCATATTCACCTCATCCCATACCCACAAACAAACTTCTAAAACACCCTCTCGTCCCAATCCCCAATTTAAAACCAAACGCGACAGCGTTGCCAAGGGTTGATAGAATGCCTATGCTGGAAGCAAAAATGCGACTGCGGTGTACAAAATGAGGTACATAAAGGAGCATTTTTGCAATCATGATAGGTATTATATCAATCCCCCCCAAAGACACTTCCACTTTTTTTACCAAGGCTCTTTATATTTCAAAGTCGGATCATCCAATCTATCCAAATACTTACTAACCTCACCGCCTTTATCATAACCTTTATTTGGATCATGAGGAGCACGATAAGCAGCATCATTCATTTGGTCAATTGGGTCAACTAATGGATTACCATCTGTGTCTTTGTAATTTTCATAATTCGCTCTATTAAAGTAGCAATAAACCGTTGCATGTCCCTCAATAGAGTTTGTTGGCACAGGGAACAAATTCCAAGTATAATTATTCTTCACACCAAAACCTTGGAATTCTATTGTAGCCCCACTTGAGTTCATGTTATTAGAATTTAAGCCTTCATTACCTTGACCATTATCTATCAACCAGTGATTATTATTATACACAAATCCCATATAAGCATCCCAATATCCATCTTGAGGATCAACAGAAGTCTTTAACCAGGTATTTTGTTGGAAGTATAAAGGTTGTGCCATAACATATTTTTTACCATCAACATCTTCATGCAACCATGTACCTACATTTGTCATCGTTGTAGAACTAGCTGACATATAATTATCATATTCATTCAAGTTAGCCAAAGGTTCCCCATCATATGGCACACCCATAAACCAACCTTCAATTTGGCTTGACGTAATATTTTTAAGCCAATCACTATCAGGTAAAGAAGAACCTCCTTCCCATCCGCCAGTATTCAACATTTCTAAGTTAACACTACGAACTTTATGATATCCTGGATAAGCAATTTCTCTAGTATCTTCCTGAGCTTTCTGCAAGATATCAGCCTGACGTTGCTCTAAGTTAACAAAATAGTTCGCACTATGAGCTGGATCTCCCCATCCTGTCTCACTAGCTTTTATAATCTCACCTGCTTGCCCCATCATAAATGATATTGGCATAATTGTTGCTAACACATCATACCCAGGAGGACACATAGCAAAAGGCAATTTACCTACATATGCATTTGCCCATCTTACAGGATCATTAGTACAAGAAATACCATTTTGACCACATTGTCCTGATGCACTCCATTGAATACGCTGTGTCTTACTACCTTCAACAAAGTCATTAGATACGTTATACACACCTTTTAACACATAGTCAGGCAAGATATCACTCAATCTACCACCACCACGAGTTGTTAACTTAATATCATGCATCACAGATGTATAAGCTGGATTAACCATATACTCATCATACCTATTAGCTGGAGTAGGCATATTTGCAATACCTGCGTCACTAGCAAGTTTCGTTGGCGCATTAGAAACCAATCTATTCGCTTTAATATAACCAAAGCCTTCACTAGCTCCAACACCACTACTACCCACAGCCTCACTAGGCATTAACTCAATAGCACCTTTACGAACATAAATAGATGCATCTTGAGTATCGACAACATCACTTACTTCTCCAGCTGTATCGTATGGATTAATTCTTAACATAGCATAGTAGTCAGTAGCAGATGACCCTGCAAAACTACTTCCGCCCTCTGTCTTAGCCCAAACTTGAACATAATTAGGGTCAATTTCAAACATCGCTCTCTGACTGTCTTTTTCAGCAGTATTATGCTCATTAGACGCGATATGAATAATTTCATTACCAGTCACATACAAGCTACCGTCAACATTCACATTAGCCAAAGAACTATTTTCCACATCTTCATCAGGACGCACCCAAAATTTACCAACGCCAGAAGAATCTCTCACTGCAAAGTCAGCATTTCTAACTCTAACCTCACTTACATCAGCTAATACATCACTAGAGCCAACTCTAAACTGAACATCAGCCTCCTCAACAAAGCTACTATTAGCAGTCACACCAAACCATCTAGCTTGTGCCAAAATTTCATTTCCATAAGCCCCACTACTACCAGCCTCACCTCTAAACTGCATAGCATTATTTTGAACGTTCACAACACCATCAACTGATGTATCAACTGTATAAATATTAACCAAAGAACTACCTTGAACATTTGCCGCATTAATATCTGCTGCAAACACATTTGCTGGTCCTCCCACTCTATCACTAGCACCAATCATCGCCGTATTGGCATCCCATGTAGCAAATGTCTGAGTGCTACCAGCCCCAGCTCCAGTCGCATTACCCCAAATCTGAACACCAGAAGAATATGCTTGGAACAACAAATCATCACCAGTCCATGCACTGCCAGTCCCTGTAATAGCGTCTCTATTACGAATTACAACACCGCGTGTCTCATCATTATAAACATTCAACCAACCTGTTTCAGGTTCACCCGCCTCATCAAATTCATCAAAGCTTGAGAAACCAGCATGTAACTCTGCCACACCACCTTGTTTTAACCAAGCTCGTCTAGCCCACAAAGTATCATCAACCCAAGCCGAACCAGCCACACCTAAATTCCATTTACCACGAGTATAACTAGCTCCGTCATCAGGCGCTGAACTCATATCTTTAGAGCCTAAATATGTAGAACCTAACACATCCATAGTCTGCGTAGCCACCACAGTCGCCCCATCATATAGGTCTGTACCTGCTGGCAAAGTATCTCCAAAACTTCCTAAAATTTCTTTACCACCAGCGCTAGAAGACATCACATTAGGATCTTGATTATAAATTCTAACTCTATCAGCTCGCAAAGATACTTTAGAAGAATCACCATAAATCATATTTGCTTCATCTTCTACTTCTTCATCACCAACAGTGAATATACGTGCATCACCAACAACAGAAGAACCACCTAACAAATGCACTTCAGCCGAACCTTGTTCATTATAAGCCTTTATCCATTCCCCTTTAACACCGGCCCATAAAGAACCACCAGCACTATTAATATAGGTATTAGCATCTGCTAAACTACTATCTCCCTCAATTTTATTAATATAAACAGTACCACCATGTTTATTAATCCAAGTATTAGAAGAACCACTACCAGAGTTCAAATAAACATGATTTATATCACTGTCATGAAAGGCTGTTAACAAACTACCCTCTCCACCAGCACTACTACTATGACCAACAGCCAACGCATGCCCAACTTCAGAAGGTACAACTTCAGTATTATCAAACCTTTCAACTACATTAACCAATCCATCCATCATAGAAACTCTAGCACTATTTTCCTCGTTAGTAGCTCTAAATACTTGCAATGCAACCGAACTATCATCATCATAATCAATAAATGCCATATTATCTGTCTGATTCTGTAATCTTGCAAATTGCATTACATCATAACCAGTTGCCCTTCCAACAATAGTACTTGCATCTTCTGAGCCAGTCAAACCACCTCTAAACACTCTAAAGTTATCATTTAAAGCAGACAAGTTACCATAAATCCACGCCGCACCTTCATTCGGGTCATAATAACGTGTCTTACCAGTACCAACAATCACCGCACCTGGTTCTTTTAAAAATGTAACTGCAGGCTTACCAACATATAAATCGGCTAATCTACGTGGAATACACTCACCTGCATTAACAATATCTTCATAGTGATCACTAGTAACATCTTCATTTGCACAAACAGTATTTAATGTCAACTTTCTAACATTAAAGATAGAATAATAGTCTTTTGCTACTTCAGAATATGAACCTGTTACAGAATGTCCACCCATATATAAGTCTGTAACCATCGTATTTTTATAAAAATCATCAGCAGCATCAGCAGCAGGAGGAACACGATATAAATATACATCATTTTCATCTTGGTCAATCACAATTGGCTCTTTAGATGTAACTACAATAGAATCCTCAGTTAAAACACTCGAATCAAATTCAATTTCTTCAATCATATCTTTGTCAAGATTCCAAGCATTTCCTGTACCGGAAATATTTATATCTGAACTTCCACCAATCAAACCACCCATTTGCACAATACCACCATTAGCACCTACCAAAGATGCTAACCTAGCCGCTCTTTTCTTACCTATTTCAGATTCTTTACCATATACAATGTAATACTGAAGTTTGCCATCTTTACCATAAACATATACCTTAGGATCCAAAAAGTTTTTTACATTATTAGGATTATATCCAAATGGAGTTAAAGTAGAATATCCTTCATCATAACAATCCCCTCCTGATGAATCTTCATAACACAGTTCAAAAGTATTCTCATCATTCATATTAGTTCTAATAAACTCCATCATAGAACCACTATTTGATTTAATAAAACTATTAATAACCGTATCTAACGTACGCATCTGAGACGCAATATTAATATCTTGAATCTCTTGCAATCTCTCTGCAGACTTCCTATAGAGAGTTGGTGTAACCATGGCAATCAAAGCCAACATAGCAATGGCCTCTACTAATAGAGTACCTCTTTGCTCTGAACTTTTCCATAATTTAATCATATCACGTCTCCCTATAATATCTTTTACACCCAATTATAACTCGTTAATCCTAAAAATACATCCATTAGCTTTGCATAAATCAGTAGTACCATCATAAGCAACAAAGAAATCTTCATCAAAAATCTCTGGTAATTCCCATTTTGTAACTCTTCTCATGTATTTTGGCATTTTTACTTCTACATACGTACTATCATTAGCCTTTTTTTCTGCCTCATTAGCTTTCCAATCTTGCAATTTATCATAATAGGATGAATATAAACTAGTCTTACCACTAAACACCCATTTATCTTTATCCTCATTCCATTGTATAATACCAATATTTGTATACCAAGCTCTATCTTCCATCGCACGCCAAAAATCTAAATTCACTTCGTTTGTTAAACGATTAAGCCACCTTGGATCAACTGATTTATAAGAAACTAACACTCTATGTCCTTCTTCGCTTCCACAGCACGTTCCTGTTAAATGTCCCTCACCATCTCTACTACTTAAACAACTTTCATTATCAACTTCATAAAGTCTCTTCTTTAAGCACATCAACTTCGTAGCCATTTCATCTTCATTATAAAAAGATAACTCCATAGTTAAAATCATTCTTTCATACCAATTCCCATTAGGGTCAGCCTTAATACTACTCTCCCCACTACAATCTTCATCTAAACCATCACATATAAGACAACCAGGACATTCTGGTCTCAAATAAACAGGAACTTCAACCCCATCTTCTTGCTTAAAAAACAAGGTACTGCTATGCATTTTACCTGTTTTACAAGTAGATTTATCTTCGCAAGCATCACGACTTGCTGCCAATATCATATTAGGTTGTGGAAAAGTCGGGTCTATATAATTACCATCAGCACCCTTCATTCCTGTAACAAAGTTCACAGTCCTAAGAGCAGCCGCATGTTGATGGTCAAACTTATAAAAAATCGCACTAGCTTTTTTCCTTGCTATATCTCGGTCATAGTCCGGACGTATAGAAAGGTTATATTCATATATCGCAGACACATATGTCATTAGCAATATCAATAAATACATAAAAAGCTCTCCCTACATACAAATACAAAAAAGTATGCATTTTACATACTGCACCGAGTATACACTATTTTTTTCAAAAAATCAAGCAAAAACATTAAAATCCACCATTTTTTTTACCCCTATTTTTATACCATTTTTATCTATCCCTAAAACTTATTTCACACCTCAAAAACAAACACTTAAACTGTCATCAACCTCCCACTTCGGTCATCCTTGACTCAACGTCACCTCTCTACGGTCATCCTCGAGGCACGGCGTAAGCCTATTTTTTTGGTCATCCTCGGGGCGTGACGTCAACTTTTTTTGGTCATCCTCGGGGCGTGACGTCAGTCACAGCACACCGGGGATCCACAAACCAGTGCGCCAGCACTCCTTATCCTCTATCCAGCAGTCGCAAGACTGCACATCATTTAAACCGTCATCACTCACACACTCTCACCACTACACCTATAAACTTTAAACTGTCATGCCTCCATTCGGTACAACCGAATGGTCAAGGGCTCGCAGTCAAAAAAACGTTTGATAAACGTTTTTTGCGAGAGCTACAGCTACTGTTAGCGAGTGACTTGTCGTAAGACAACTAAAACGAGCTCTACAGTTGCTTGCCCGAAGTGAAGTTGGTTTACAATAGTA
>JAZNKG010000050.1:0-21612 GCA_045578445.1 Alphaproteobacteria bacterium | reverse complement strand
TGTAAACCAACTTCACTTCGGGCAAGCAACTGTAGAGCTCGTTTTAGTTGTCTTACGACAAGTCACTCGCTAACAGTAGCTGTAGCTCTCGTAAAAAACGTTTATCAAACGTTTTTTTGACTGCGATCCCCTTGACCATTCGGTTGCACCGAATGGAGGGATGACGGTTTAATTGTTTGTGTGCTGGCGCACTGGTTTGTGGATCCCCGATGTGCTGTGACTGACGTCACGCCTCGAGGATGACCAGTAAGATAGTTGAGCATGAGGATGACCGAGAGGGGGCTGATGTGTGCCCGAGGATGACCGTAGGGGGGAATGTGCGCCCGAGGATGACCAGTAAGATAGTTGAGCATGAGGATGACCGAGAGAGGGTGAGAAGTGTCGGGGATTATCGTAAAGGGAAGACGTATCTGAGGATGACCGAGAGGGGAAGCTTCGTTCGAGGATGACCGAGGGGTAGAGAGAGTTGCGTTTAAGGATTAATGTAGAGGGATGCCGAGTATGGCTGAGTAGGGAGAGGATAATTTGTTTGTTTTTTTTGTTTTTAGATAATATTTTGTAGCTGGAATTTTTATTTCTTTTGAGCTTAATTTTATTTATTTGAAATTTAGCATATTAAAAAGGAAATAATAATGATATACGCTTATATTCGCATTTCTACAGATCGTCAACATCAAGAAAATCAACAATACGAGATAGAAACTTTTATTCAAAATAATAATATCAATATTGATAAATGGATTAAAGAGACGATATCTTCTAAGAAAGAATTAGAAGATAGGAAGTTGGGCAGGTTATTGAAACGTCTTAAACAGGGGGATATATTAATTTCTACTGAAATTTCTCGGCTTGGTCGTAATTTAATGCAAGTAATGAGTATTTTGCATCATTGTATGAAAATTGGTTGTCAGGTTTGGACTATTAAAGATAATTATCGTTTAGGGGCAGATTTACAATCAAAGGTATTGGCT
Organism: Alphaproteobacteria bacterium; assembly: GCA_045578445.1. GTDB lineage: Bacteria > Pseudomonadota > Alphaproteobacteria > RF32 > CAG-239 > CAG-267. The sequence goes on along the minus strand of JAZNKG010000050.1, from coordinate 20,641 downwards.
TTTGCTTTTGGTTTATCCGCCGAAATTGAAAGAGATTTAATTTCTCAAAGAACAAAGCAAAGTTTGGCAAGATTGCGCGCAGAAAATAAACCTCTTGGTCGGCCTAAAGGTACTACTCATAGATATAGCAAACTTGCAAGAAAAGACAAAGTAATTAAGCAGTATTTATCCGAAAATAAATCAAAATATGAATTGGCGAAAAAATTAAAAGTGAATTATTCAACACTTTATCGTTATATAAAAAAATTTCATTCGGAGCTAGTATGATTTAAATTATTATTTTTTTACTTGATATTTTGGGCAAGAGTAGTATTGTATGCTACGTCGCAGGCGTAATTCAATGGTAGAATGAGAGCTTCCCAAGCTTTTAATGCGGGTTCGATCCCCGTCGCCTGCTCCATTTCTCTCCCCACACAATATCAAGGGGAGCGAACACGCAACAGCGTGTTTGACTACAAGCGAGAGCAAGACGGAAGTATTGCGGTAAGCCAACGGCTTACGAGCGCCAGTGCTGACGAACGAAGTGAGTTCATCCCCGTCGCCTGCTCTATTAAGGAAATAAATATGCAAAAATTACAACAAACTTTAGGTTATACATATAAAACTCAAAAACTATTAAAACAAGCGCTTACTCATTCTAGCTATACTTCTGATATACACAAGAATTATGAGAGGTTAGAGTTTTTGGGGGATAGAATTTTGGGCGTAACAATTGCTGATATGCTTTGTCAGACTTTTGTTGATGAGCCTGAAGGTAGTCTTGCTCGTCGTTTTACTCAACTTGTTTGTAAAGAAACAGTTGCTGATGTGGCGCTTAAATTAGGTTTGGACAAATATATTATCACTGCTAATCCAGAAATTAGAACTCAAGTAAATGTGTTGTGTGATGTGGGTGAGGCTATTATTGCTTCAATTTATTTGGATAGTAAAGATATGCAAATTGCTCAAGATTTTATCAAAAAATATTGGCTCCCTTTGTTAAATGTAAATTCTGAACCTGTAAAAGATTATAAAAGTATGTTGCAAGAATATAGCTTGAGTATAAAACTTTCTTTGCCTTGTTATGAGTTGCTAGAAAAAACCGGACTTGAGCATAGTCCTACTTTTGTTGTGAAAGCTATTGTTGATAAATATTCAGCTTCTGGAACTGGTAAAAATAAAAAACAAGCAGAGCAGAATGCTGCGCACAATCTTTTAAAACTAATGGGAGCATCTAATGTCTAATCAAGAAACAAGATGTGGTTTTGTGGCTTTGTTAGGAGCTCCTAATGCGGGCAAATCTACTTTAACAAATAATTTTATTGGTTCTAAGGTGAGTATTGTTTCTCCTAAAGCTCAAACTACTCGTACTACTGTTAAAGGTATTGGCATTTGGCATAATACTCAAATTATATTTTTGGATACACCTGGAATATTTAAGCCAAAACGCAGACTAGACCGTGCTATGGTGGCTTCTGCTTGGACCGGTGTTGGTGATGCAGATATTGTTACTCTTGTAGTAGATGCTAAACGTGGTTTTGATGATGAAACTAAAGCTATTATAGAAAAATTAAAGGAAAATAATATATCAGCCATCCTTGTTCTAAACAAAACTGATATTGTTAAAAAGGAAACCTTATTAGAATTAACACAAGCTCTAAATAACTCTTATGATTTTAAAGAGACTTTTATGATTTCAGCTCTTACTGGTAATGGAGTTGATGATTTTTATGATTATCTTGCAGATAATCTTCCTCTTAGTCCATGGTATTATCCTGAAGACCAGATGTCTGATATGCCACTAAAACTCTTAGCTGCGGAAATTGTTAGAGAAAAACTATTTTTATATCTTAGGCAGGAAGTGCCTTATTCCTTAACTGTAGAACCAGAGCTATGGGATAGGCGCGATGATGGCTCTGTTCGTGCTGAAATGACAATTTATGTAGAACGTGATAGTCAAAAGCAAATTGTTCTTGGGCACAGCGGTTCTATGATTAAAAAAATAGGTCAGACAGCTCGTAAAGAACTTGAAGATTTGTTAGAAGATAGGATACATCTTTTTTTGTTCGTTAAAGTGCGCGAAAACTGGGGCGAGGATAAGGGGCGTTATGACGCCTGGAATTTGGATTTCAAAGCTTAAATGGGTAAATTTTGTGAACTAATTCGCGGATGGAAGCCACACTTCTTTTGGGGCGTTTGTTTAGCAGTTATCATGATTGCAAATTTACTCCCTTATGTACGCTTTTTATGTACACTGCAGTCGTAAATTTGCTTCCAGCATACCTACTATCCAAAGCCATTGCTGATTTATTTATGTGGGGCGTTTGTTTAGCAGTTATCATGATTGTGGTTTTAAATTAATTTGAAGATCCCTTGACTCAAATGCGATGCATTTGAGAGGGATGACGGTTTAAATGATTGTGTGCTGGCGCACTGGTTTGTGGATCCCCGGTGTGCTGTGACTGACGTCACGCACCGAGGATGACCGAGGGGGAGAGGCGTGTCTGAAGATGACCGAGGGGGAGTGAAGTTGAGCCCGAGGATGACCAAAAAAATATGCTTATGCTGTGCCTCGAGGATGACCGTAGGGGGAATGTGTGCCCGAGGATGACCGAGGGGGAGAGGTGTGTCTGATGATGATTTTAAAATTTGCTTATTAGGAATATTCCTGCAATTATTATGCTTAGTACCATTACTGGTATTGACCATATTAAAAATCGCATAAAGCTGATTGGGTGTCCTTCTCGTGAGGCAATACCAGCTACAATAACATTAGCTGATGCGCCAATAAGTGTACCGTTACCGCCTAGGCATGCGCCTAAAGAAAGTGCCCACCATACAGGCATCATAACTTCTCGACCACCAACTGCTTCTTCCATTGCTTTTAGTGTAGGAATCATTGTTGCAACAAATGGTATATTATCAACCATTGCGGAAAATACTGCAGAGACGCTAAGTACGACGTATACACTCTTTTTTATACTGCCATCGGTTATTTCTACTAAATAATTGCCTACTTTAGTTAAAAATCCTGTTTCTTCTAATGCTCCAACTATAACAAATAGTCCGCAGAAGAAGAAAATTGTTGTCCAGTCTACGTGATTTAGTACATCTTCAACTTGCTCGTCGGCTTTGGCGTGAGGTTTGCCAAAGGCATATAATAAAAGCATAATGCTAGCGCCAAATAGAGCGATAAAACCATTTTGTAGTCCAATGTGTTCGGCTAATATAAAACCAATTATTACTGCAAATAATACACAGATAGCTTTCCATAATAAGCTAAAATCTGTAATTGCATCTTTTTCATTAATGTTCATTACAAGGGCGCGATTGCGCATTGTTGTTTTTAAGCTTGGTCCCCAAAAATATGCAAACATTGATATAATTACAATCATAATTATTATAACTACAGGAGCCAAATTTACTAAAAAGTCTGTAAAGCTAAGTCCTAAGGCTGAGCCTATTAAAATATTTGGTGGGTCACCTATAAGTGTTGCTGTGCCACCAATATTGGATGTAAAAATATTGAGTAATAGATAAGGGTAGGGGTTTACTTCTAATTTGCGGGTAATTTGCATTGTAACTGGTACTATTAATAATACTGTTGTTACATTATCAAGAAAAGCTGAAAAGATGGCTGTTACTATGCCTATAACAATTAATATGCCTAATGGGTTGGCTTTTACTTTTTTGGCACCCCAAATGGCTACATATTGAAACATACCTGAACGTTCTGCTATATTGATGATAATCATCATTCCTACCAGTAAGGAAATTGTATTAAAGTCTATGCTAGAAATAGCTATTTTTTGCGTTAATACTCCTGACATAATTAAAAAGGTTGCAAGCATAATTGTAACTACAGCTCGGTTAAGTCTTTCTGTAAATAAAAGTACATAGCATAGTCCCATACTAAGAAGAGCTATAGTTTGATGTGATAATCCAAAAATTAAGTCCATCGAGTGCATAATAACTTCCTTACATAAAGTGTACAATATAAATATAAACAGTGGAAACGATAATTGTTAAAAGCATTATTGGTATTGACCAAAGTAAAAATTTAATAAAGTTTAAGGGATGACCTTCTCTTGAGGCAATACCAGCTACAATTACGTTTGCGGATGCAGCAATTAAAGAACCATTACCACCAAAGCATGAGCCAATAGATAGTGCCCACCATACAGGCATCATTGCTTCTCGTCCGCCTAAGCTTTCTTCCATTGTTTTTAGTAGAGGTATCATTGTTGCTACAAATGGGATGTTATCAATTATGGCAGATAAGATTGCTGAAGACCATAAAATTAAGAATGTTGCTTTTTTGATGCTACCATCAACTAACATCAAAGCTTTGTTTCCAAGCATTTCTAATACACCAACTACTTCTAGTCCATAAACAAGGGCAAACAACCCAGTAAAGAAAAAGATTGTGGTCCAATCTACAAGAGAAAAGGCGTCTTCTACGTGTTTATCTCTTTGACTATGTGAAAAACCAATTGTGTATAGAGCAAGTAATACAGCGGCACCAAAAAGCGCAATAGTTCCGTTGGCTATATGGAAAGTTTCTCCCACAATAAAGCCTACAATTGTAATTCCTAGTACTATTAAAGATTTCCATAATAAAGAAAAATCTGTGATGCAGTTATATTCATCAATGTTCATTACTTCTTGTTTTGCTTTTTGAGTGGCAGTCATTTTGCGTCCATAAAAGAAATCAAAAATTATGATTAAGATAAATAAGTTTATTATAACTAAAAGTGATAGTTCTTTTAGAAAATCTGTAAAACTTAAACCTAAGGCTGAACCTATTAAAATATTTGGAGGGTCGCCTATAAGTGTTGCCGTACCACCAATATTAGAGGAAAAAATTTCCATCATTAAAAAAGCATATGGTTTGATGTTAAGTTTACGTGTAATTTCGAGAGTAACAGGAACAATTAACAATACTGTTGTTACGTTATCTAAAAAAGCAGATAATACTGCGGTAACTATGCCTAATACAGCAAGCATTCCACGAGGGCTTGCATTTACAATTTTTGCTGATTTGACTGCGGCAAATTGAAAAGCTCCTGATTTTTCCATAATACCAACCATTATCATCATGCCGATTAAGAGGGCAATAGTGTTAAAATCTACACCTTCAATTGCTTGGGTATATGAGAGTACTCCTAATAAAATCATTGCAGATGCACCAAGCATTACTGTAACTGCACGGTTTAGTTTTTCAGAAAATAAAACTATGTAACTTAAAATTAAAATTAAACTAGCAATAATAGCTTTGGACACACCAAAAATCATAGAAAACTCCCTCAAATCTTCCAAATTACCCTCAAATATAAACATAACTTCTGAATAAATAAACACTAATTTTCACTTTTTTAGCAAAAAAAGTATGTTTTTTAGATAATATATGTTGACAAATAGCCAAAAATAGGGTATGGCCTAGTTGAACTAATAATTTTTAATATATGGATATAAAAACTTTAATCCCCGGAATATCCGAGGTTGTCCCTCATCTCTATGATGAGTTGGCAGAAAAGGAAGCTTTTGAACAGTTGTTCAAAGAGATGTTATCTTCAAAAGAGAGCGTTAACAGACCAGTTTTTGTACACATGCTAGGAATTCCTGGTTGTGGCAAATCTACTTTCATTAAGCAGAATGCTAAAAATTTTGCTAATTATCTTGTCATTGGTTTTGACAATATAATGGAAAGTCTGCCCGCGTATCATGAAGATGTTCTCAAGCTTGGCTCTGTGGAGGCATTCAAGAAGTGGGAAATTCCTGCTCGTATTGCTGGTTATGAACTTCTTGTTCGTGCTATCAATAAAAAGCTCAACATCTTGTTTGACCATGGTGGTTCGCCAGCTTGTCATCTTGAGTTGATGGAGAATGTCAAGAAGTGTTGCGGATATAAAACCGTAATGTATGAGCTTTCTTGCAGCGTAGATGAGGCTATCAAGCGTGTCAAAATTCGTGAGATGCGGACTAAGCGTCACACACCAGAGAACATGATACGTCAGCGCTATGAACTCTTGAAAAATAGAGGATTCGAATATATGCGCATCGTAGATGAGTTCCATGTTGTGAGCACTTCTAGACACTTTGACTAAGCTTTAAGTACTAAAAAAAACACCCCTAGCTATTGGCTAGAGGTGTTTTTTTGTTAGATGAAATGAGTTATTACATTTCTATACCTTTATCAAGAATAGCTTTTTCTTTAGGTGCTTTTGTTATTTGGTAAGATTTAGCAAAAGCATCTGCTTGAACCATTCTTAAACCTGAAGAATCTTTAACAATATATGCACCTTGTTTATCTGCGGTTTGTGTACTTACAGCACCTTCGAATTCAGTTCCTGGTTCAACAAAAAATGCTTTAAAAAAGTTAAATAAAATTGCTTTGCGCAAATCGAGGGATGACAGTTTAAAGGGTTTTTATGGATATTGTGACGAGAGTATTTGAGAGGGAGATATTAAAATATTTGACTAATGGTAAAATTGTGGGTATAATGTTATTAGTATTTAATTTTTTAGAGGGGAATGATTATGAGTAAAGTTGATTTAACTTGGGATGAAAAGGCTCGTAAGAGATTATCCGATGCTTTGGATAAACTTAGTGGAAAAAAAGAAAAAACTAATGATAATGTTTCTGAAGAATTTGATATTGGTGAAGTTGATTTAAGCAAGTTTGAAGCACATAAAGAAGAACATGATGCTGAAGTTGCAGAAAAATTGAGATTTGGTCCTGAAGAAAAAGTTTCTGAGATTTTGGAAAAAGTCCGAGGTTTTATGGATAAAAGAACAAAGAAAACTACAGGTCCAGTGGAGACTAAGCCTGTTGATTTATCAGATATGAAACTGGATAAGAGAGATTATATGGATAAAAAGAAAATTATGAAAGTTTCTGAAGATATTGAGATGTAGTTTTGGGCTTAATTCTTAATGAAAAATGTCGGCTAATCGGTCGGCATTTTTTTGATTGACTAAAAAAATTTTCTTTTTACTTGACTTTTTGGGGAGAAGGGAGTATCAAAACAACAACTTGATGAGAATCGGGGGAAACTTCGATAATCATCATACTGTCCAAGACTGTAGGTGGTCTTATATAAAAGTAAATGTTTTTAATATTATCGTTGGCGTTTGCTTTTGACCTTAATCTCCTACACAGACGGAGTAAACGAGATTTATAATCAATTTTTTCTCCTCCGGACAGATTTGGTGCTACTTAACTTAAAACGTTTTGTTGTGCTTTTTAGTATGATAAATTTTTTTATTGTGCTTTTTAGTTAGTGAAATGTTTTGATTAGGTAGATTTGGTAACGGTTTTGATGTTAGACGTTGTTTGATGTTGTGTTGAATTATGTTTGATGTTGAAACTTTAATTATTCATGGAGACAAGTAGTGAATCGTGAAGAAAAAGCTGAATTACTCAGCGAGATGAATGAACTTATTTCTGGCTCTGAAGCTGTAGTTATCTCTCACTACAGAGGTTTAACTGTTGCTGAAATTTCAGAACTTAGAAATAAAGCTCGTGAACTTGGCGCTGAGTTAAGAGTTACAAAAAACCGCATTACTCGTCTTGCTCTTAAAGGCACAAACTTTGAAGCTTTGGATGATTTGTTTACAGGTCCAGTTATTATGGCTTATTCACAAGATCCTATTTCTGCATGCAAATTGTGTGTAGAATTTGCTAAAGCTAATGAGAAGTTTGTTGTTGTCGGTGGTGGTTTATCTACTGGCAAACTTTCTATGGCTGAAATTGAGAGATTGGCTACAATCCCATCTATGGACGAACTCCGTGCAAAGATTATTGGTTTGTTGCAAGCTCCTGGTTCTGCTTTGGCACGTGTTACCAAAGCTTACAGCGAGAAAGAAGCTGCTTAAGTTTCTTTCGGATGTTGTTGTTACAATATCTGAAGTGTTGGCAAGATACTGTTTTAGGTTTTCGGTTTGTGGTTAATTGATTGCAAATTTGAACCTTGCGGTAAAAAAATAAAAATTGTTAAAAATGTTTAATTTATTTGGAGAAAAATAATGGCTGATTTGGCTAAATTAGTTGAAGAATTATCAGCATTGACAGTTATGGAAGCTGCTGATTTATCTAAAATGTTAGAAGAAAAGTGGGGCGTTTCTGCAGCTGCTGCTGTTGCTGCTCCTGCTGCTGGTGGCGCTGCTGCTGCTGCTGAAGAAAAAACAGAATTTGATGTAATTCTTGTTGAAGCTGGTGCTAACAAAATTAACGTAATTAAAGAAATTCGTGGTATCACAGGTTTAGGCTTGAAAGAAGCTAAAGATTTAGTTGATGGCGCTCCTAAAACTGTTAAGGAAGCTGCTCCTAAGGCTGAAGCTGATGAAATTAAGGCTAAGTTAGAAGCTGCTGGTGCTAAAGTAGAATTAAAGTAATAACGTAAAATTATTGTGATTGAGTGAGCAGATGGAAGCCACTCGTCGGTCGGGTCATGTACTTCTTTGTACACTCCCCTCCCTAGGTGGACATCTGCTACTCACTCGCAAAATTTTATCGTTCTTACAAAGCGGGGCTAAGGCTCCGTTTTTTTTGATTGAGTGAGCAGATGTGTGTAGACACTCTATCAAACCAATGCTTAATTATTAAATAGTAGGCTCTTGTTGAGTCTACTATTTTTTTAGGTGAATTTTATCGTTCTTACAGACGGGGATTATGCTCCGTTTTTTATGATTGAGTGAGCAGATGTGTGTAGACACGTGAGGGGTGCTGTTTTAATATATGTGTAGTCTGCGACTGCTGGATAGAGGATGAAGAGTGCTGGCGCACTGGTTTGTGGATCCCCGATGTGCTGTGACTGACGTCACGCCTCGATGATGACCATAAAAGAGGTGACGTGCGCCCGAGGATGACCGAGGGGGAATGTGTGAGGGAGTATGATCATGGAGGAGTTAATTCGAAGATCCCTTGACGATTTGCTTTGCGCAAATCGAGGGATGACGGTTTAAATGTTTGTTTATATGTACGGTGCCGAGTGTGTTTGAGGGATGACGGTTTAAAGGTTGATAGGTGTAGTGAGGGGAAATTTGAGAAGGGTATGGTTTCAATTTTGTTGTTTTAAAAAATAGACAAAAAGATGTTGACAAATGTTTTTTATTGAGGTATAAAGGAGGTTGTTCAAATACAATTAGGTTACCCTATAAAAAATAAATTTATTATGAGTAGAAGATCAAACAAGATTAAGCTGTACACTAAGACAGTTTATGGACAGGTGTTCAAAGGTGGAATTTTCAAAGAGGAGTTTGAGAACGATTTCATTCACGCAAAACTCAACGCAGAGAAGACAGAAGGTTGTATCGGCTTGGCTGTGTATGAAAGAGATGTATATCTCGACGGCTCGATGAGTGAGGAAACTAAGAAGATTGTTGTCTTTGGACCCGTGCTTACAGTCTCAAAGTATGATGCTATCAAGCTCAACAAAAAGGAGAAGCTTGGATACAAGGATATCGAAAGGCTTGAGGCGTTGGAATACTACTACGTGCCAGAAAAGGGAACGTTGCTCCCAAAAGACAATTTAACCCTTGTGCTTGACCGTCGGTAGTCACTGAATTTAAGTAAGTATTTTTGAGAGAGGGCTGGTTAATAGCTCTCTCTTTTTTGTTTTTAATTAATTTGAAGATCCCTTGACCTCGCCGTTCGGCTCGGAGGGATGACAAGTTTAAAGTTTGTTTATAGGTACTATAACGTGGGTGTTTGATAGGGTGTTTTAAAGTGATTGTGTGCTGGCGCACTGGTTTGTGGATCCCCGACGTGCTACGGCTTACGCCGTGCCTCGAGGATGACCGAGGGGAGAAGGTTGATAGGGATGACCGAGGGGGAGTGGTGTGTCTGAGGGTGACCGATAGGGAATGTGTGGGGGAGGGAAGTTGATATTTTTTGAGTAAGAAAATATGCTTTACATGGGCTATATTTTGTGATAGAATATGTTGTATGTTAAGCAATTGTATCAATTCTTAGCAATGATTTGCTTTTGTTTTGTGAGGAAAAATGTTTGTTGAAATTGATAATAATGAAATGAATGTTTTTGATATTGAGAAGTTGATTAATACTACTCGCGATGCTAATGGTGGAATTATAACTCCTGATTTTGCTATGGAGCTTCTTAGTAAAACTAACCATTTTGGGCATATTAAAAAAGTTTTGAAGCATATTAAAGAAAAATGTAAAACTGCTGAAGAAATTGCACCATATAAAGAGTTTATTTTATCTTGTGTTGATGGGCGAGAGATATCGCCACAAGCTATGGATATTTTGCAAAATTTAGTTGAAAAGTGTGATGAGGAATTTCAGAAAGAATTTGCTGAAGTTGATAAAAAGAGAAAAATTTTTAGGCATTCTGATTGTAAAGTATGCTATACTGATGTTGAAGAAGGAAAGTTTGAATTTGAGGGGTATGACACAGTAATTTTTTATTCTACCCGAAATAATATTTCTCTTTTTGGTTCTGATTATGAATTTCCTAAAGTGTTAGATGTATCATTGCTTAATAGTGTTACGTTTCATAAAGCAGATGTTAGCAACGTTGAAAATTTTAGACTTAAAAAAGACGGCTTAGTTGAGTTTGAATATTGTGAAAAATTTAATAAAAAAATAAGTTTAAGTAGTTGTAAAATATTAGATATAACAAATTCTAACCTTACAGATATTGAAGAGCTTAAGACTGCTGGTATTAAAGAGATATGTATTAGTAATCCTATGGGTAAATTTGTGCCGGCTACAGTAGATTTATCATCTTGCGATAAACTTAGCTTTAAAAAAGTTGATTTTGATAATTTTGATGAATTGAAAATAAAGGAAGGGGCAGAAGCTGTTTTTGATACTTGCAGTGGTTTGCCAAGTAACTTAGGTATTTCAAGTTTTCGAAAATTTCATATTTCAAATTATAGTTTGAGTAGATTTAATGATGTTAGCTTTAGAGATGGAGCTGATATTGCTTTAGAGATGTGTAGAAATTTTCCTAAAGGAATTGATGTTTCTATGTGTAATGTAGTTTCTTTTAGGGGTTCTAATCTAGAAAATATTGATGAATTAAAATTTAGAAAAAATGCAGAAGTACATATGCAAGATACGAAAAATTTACCTTCAAAGTTGAATTTTGATGAGTGCAAAAAAGTATATTTGTGTAATGCGTCTTTGGCGAATGTTGAAGAGTTGATTTTGGGAAAATGTGAATATGCAAGTTTTAATGGAATTAATGGTTTCCCAGAGGTTTTTGATGTAGAGGAATGTGATACAGTTGAATTTGCAAGATGTATGATGTATGGTATTAAAAAATTGCGTTTCAAAGATGGGGCAAAAGTTTATTTTACTGATGCAAAATACTTACTTGACAATATTGATGTTTCTAATTGCAGTGTAGTTGATTTCAAAAGATGTGATTTGCAGCATTTTAACAAACTAAGATTTAGAGATGGTGCTGAAGTGAGTTTGTTCAGTGCTATGCATTTGCCTAATGATATAGATTTTTCTAATTGTAGTGAAGTTGATTTGGGGCATAGTGATGTTTCTAAATTAGATAATTTGAAATTTGGCGAAGGAGCGAAAGTTACTTTTAATAATAATAGATATCAATATAGTAATGAAAGACATTCTTGGCCTGAAAATATGGATGTTTCTAAGTGTGATACTGTGGATTTTTCTCATTGTTTTTTTTATGGTGATGAAAAAATTAAATTTAAGGATGGGGCTAAAGTTATTTTCTATGCAGTTAAAGAATTACATAAAGGTATAGATTTTTCTAATTGTAGTGAAGTTAATTTGAGAAGTTGTGATTTAAAAAATTTAGATGAAATTAAATTTAGAAAGGGTGCTAAGGTTGATATACGAGATACTGTAAATTTACCTGAAGTGTTAGATGTTTCTATGTGTGAAGAAGTTGTGATGTATCCTACGCATTTGAATGGGGTTAGGGAGATTAAATTTAAGAATGAGGAGCAGAGAAAAAATCTTTGTGGTGATAGTAGTATAAGAGGAGATGGCGAGATTAAAATTACATATACGGATGATGAGAAAAAATTAGCTCCTGTTTTAGGCAAAGTTAATGAGTTTTTTGGAAAAAAAGAAATGTAGTTTATAAGGGGTTTGTGTAATGTTGGTAAAAATTAATAATAAAGATATGGATGCTTTTAAGATTGAGAATTGGATTAACCAAAATAGAAATGCTAATGGTGGAGTTATAACTCCTGAATTTGCTATGGAGATTTTAGGTAAAACTAATCATTTTGCGCATATTAAAAAAGTTTTGAAGAATATTACGAAAGCTTGTTCAGATGAAAATGGAGAATTAGTTGCAGATAAAGTTTTAGCCTATAAAGAGTTTATTTTATCTTGTGTTGATGGGCGAGAGATGAGCGATATGGCGATGAAAGAGTTGCTAATATTGGCTGATAAGTGCGGTTGTATAGATGAATTTATCAAGATTCATCATAAGCAAAAAGTATATAACAAGAGTGCTTATGAGGGATTGGTTCTTGAGATTAAAAAATTTGAGGATTTATCTGAACATTTCAGCGCGTCTAATTTGTGTGTTTGTGTTAATGCCGATGAGTTTTTTTTAGAAGGTGGGTATTTGGGCAATATTGTTGATTTAAAATTTAAAAAAGATACTAAAGTTTATATGTATTGTACTTCAACACCAAAAAAAATGGATTTTTCAAATTGCTCTGATGTAAATTTGTCATGGAGTAACTTTGATATAGATAATGAGATTATATTTAAAGATGGTAGTAAAGTTAATTTATCGATGACTAAAAATTTACCCGAAAACTTAGATTTATCAAATTGTGCTGATGTTTGTTTAGATGGTTGTAATTTAAGTAGTGTGAAAGAACTTAAGTTTAGGAAAGGGAGTGTTGTCAGTTTAATAGGGACAAAGGGTTTTTCTGATGTTTTGGATTTGTCTATGTGTTCAGAAGTTAAATTAAATCATGCAACGTTATCTAATGTTAAAGAACTTAAATTTGGCAAAGGAGCGAAAGTTAATATTGCAGCAGCAGAGTTGCCGGAAGTTTTGGATTTATCTTCTTGTGCGGAAGTTATAGGATTAGATGCTTGTCATTTGTTTAATGTAAAAAAGATTAAGTTTAGGAATAAGAAGCAAGCTGAAGAGCTGATGAATGGGTTGTTTATATATGAGACAGAATTTGAATATGCAAGTACCGTATCATCTGTTTTAGGCAAGGTTAATGAGTTTTTTGGAAAAAAAGAAATGTAGTTTATAAGGAGTTTGCTTTACATGTTGTATTTTTTGTGATAGAATCATTGTATTAGGGGTTGATATAGCACCTGTCATGTCATACTTTCCCTCCCTTATGTACGCTTTTTATGTACACTGCAGTCGGGAAAGTATATCCAGCACAGGCACTCTATCAAGCCTTTGACAGTTTATGATGATGATTTGTTGAAGGATATTATAGATGTTTGTGGCGATTGATAATAAAGATATGGATGTTTTTAAGGTTGAGGAGTGGATTAATGAAACTCGTGATGCTAATGGTGGGGTTATTTCGCCAGAGTTTGCTATGGAGATTTTAGGTAAAACTAATCACTTCGCGCATATTAAAAAGGTTTTGAAGAATATTAAAGAGAAAAATAAGACTAAAGAAGAGCTATTGGCTTATAAAGAATTCATTTTATCGTGTGTGGATGAGCGAGAGATGTCGCCACAAGCGTTAGAGATGTTGCAGGAAATGGCGGATGTTTGTGAGGTGAGAGATGAATTTGATGAGAAAAATGCTAAACCTAAGTGGTATGATAAGGATGATTGTTATAAGGTTGTTGTAGTTAGAACAAAAGAAGAATTTAAAGCACTTGAAGGAAACGATTTAAGAATATTTTTTGATGCTGATGAAGTTGATTTGACTTGGTGTGATTTAGATAAAGTTAAAAAAATAAGATTTAGAGACGGGGCTGTAGTTGATTTAAGAGGTGCTAAAAATTTGCCTAAAGTTTTAGATTTATCTATGTGTTCTAAGGTTGATATGTTTATGTGTGATTTAGAGGGATTGAAGCTTAAGTTTAGAGAAGGGGCTGAGGTTAATTTACGTCGTGCAATTAATTTACCGAAAGATTTAGATGTATCTATGTGCTCTGTAGTTGATTTGAGTAGCTGTGATTTAAAAGGAATGAAACTTAAGTTTAGAGAAGGTGCTGAGGTTGATTTAGGTTATGCTAAAAATTTACCGAACGATTTAGATGTATCTATGTGTTCTAAGCTTAATTTGCTCTATTGTGATTTAGAGGGATTGAAGCTTAAGTTTAGAGAAGGGGCAGAGGTTAATTTATCGATGGCTAAAAATTTACCGAAAGATTTAGATTTATCTATGTGTTCTGTAGTTGATTGGGGTGGTTGTGATTTGACAGGAGTTGAAAAGATTAAGTTTAAGAATAAAGCGCAAAAAGAAAAAATTATGAAAAAGGCAAAGAATTTTAGTGGTAAAGTAGAATATGATAACATATTTACTCGTATTAGGGATAAGTTTGGTACTAAAGAAATATGAAAATAGCTTTTTTAGATTACTCTTTGGGCATTGAAAAGGGGCATCCACAGTATTTTTGATTGTATAGCTTTAGGCTTTTGATTAGTTGTGAGCGTGTTTCTTGCATGCCGTTTTTTCTGCCCTCTATTTCTAGGTATTGTACACCTGTTATAAGAGAGGCATTGTATGCTGATTGGTTGACCTGTTTTAGGTTTTTCCAGCGTGATACTCCTAATACTGATGCGACACAATCGTAACCGTTTTCTTTGGCATATTCCATTACTCTTTTAAGGCGAAATTCAAAACATAATGAGCAACGTTTTCCTCTTTCTGGTTCATCTTTGTATGGTAGTGCCATTTGTAACCATTCTTTATGATTATATTCTAATTCAATAAAATCTATTCCCCATTCATTGCATAGTTTTTGTTGTTCATCACGACGTTTTATATATTCTGTTTCTGGAAAGATATTGGGATTATAAAATGCTACAGTAAAGTTTGCTCCATCTTGGTGGAGTTTATTTATTACTGCGCATGAACAAGGGGCACAGCACGACAATAGTAATATTTTATAATCTTTGATGTTTTCCATTAGTGTTTTATTCCTTATTCATCGATATAATTTTTGAGTATACGAGGGTTTTTGCCTATGCGAGAAATTAGTTCATATGCAATTGTATCTGCGTCTTTGGCTACGTCATCTACGGTGTAATCTTGGTTTATTATTATGCCAAAATCTCCGACTTTGATACTTTCTAAACAACTTACATCGCATATTATGTTATCCATTGATACTCTGCCTAAGATTGGGCATAGGTGTTGCACTCCATGTTCGTAAAATAATACTTTACCTTTGTTTGATAATGAGCGTGGCACACCGTCACCATAGCCAATTGATACAATGGCTATCTTCATAGCTTTAGAGCATTTATAAGTGGCAGAGTAGCCGATAAAATCACCTTTGTTAGCATTTGCTACTTGGAGTACAGGGGCTTTTAGTTCCACAATATTTTGCATTTCATTTTCTCTATATGGTGCGGTATTTATGCCGTACATTGCTGCGCCTAATCTTACCATATCAAAGTGAAATTCTGTGCTTAGAAATACTCCGTCTGATGCGGATAAGCTACTCATTGTATTGGGAAAGTATTTGTTTTTTAGTTCAATGAAGTTTTCTAATTGGCGGTAGTTCATGAAGTGGGACTGTTCGTCGGCACATGATAGGTGAGATAGGACTAGGGAGAAATCTTTTTCTGTATATTGGTTGTGGGGGTGGTGGGGGTGTGCTAAAGCATGATCATGATTGTGAATTTGCTCCTTTATGTACCCTTTTTCGTACACCGCAGTCGCAAATTCACTTCCAGCATCATACTTTATCCCACCCGTGGTAACACCTTCGGTGTTCGGTTTTAAATCTTCTTGGGGGTGTGCTAAAGCCTCATCAGTTGAGTATTGGCTCTCGTTTATGTACCCTTTTTCGTACACCGCAGTCGCAAATTCACTTCCAGCATCATACTTTATCCCACCCGTGGCAACGCTGTCGCGTTCGGTTTTAAATTGGGGGTGTGCTAAATCGCTATCGTTATTGTGTGCTAGCGCACTGGTTTGTGGATCCCCGATGTGCTGATGCTGACGCATCGCCTCGAGGATGACCGTAGAGGGGTAGTTGTCGGTGTTTTGTTTTAAATCTTCTTGGGGGTGTGCTAAAGTGCTATCGTTGTTAATAAGAGTGCTACGCACTGGTTTGTGGATCCCCGATGTGCTGTGACTGACGTCACGCCTCGAGGATGACCAAGAGGGAGAAGTTGTGTCCGAGGATGATTGTAGAGAGAATGTGTCTTCTTCTGAGGATGACCAAGAGGGAGAAGTTGTGTCTGAGGATGATTGGGAAAGAAGCTCGGTGGGATGACAGTTTAAATGAGTGTTTAAAGTTTGATTATTTGGGGTGAACAATTCCTCTAGTTCTTCTTTTCTAAAGCCGAGGCGGTTTAAACCTGTTTCTATTTGTATTGCTGGTTTAATGCCCTCTATTTGGTATTGTTGCCAGAATTTTAGCATTTCTGGTGAGCTGATTACCGGTATGAGATTATATTTTTCAAAAAATGCTAATGTATCTGCGCCGATACCTTGTAAAACATAAATTGTTGCATCTGGTATATATGGGCGGATGTCTGCTCCTTCTTTGGCATGAGCTACAAAAAAGTGTCGACAATGAGCTTTTTTATATAAGGTTTGTGCAACCATTTTAGCGCCAATTCCATAGGCTTCATCTTTGACAACTGCGGCAGGAATTGATGGTGTTGACATGGTCATTAACTGCTTATAGTTTTCTATTAGTTTTTTTAGGTTGATATTTAGAACAGGTGTTGTATATATACTCATATGAATTGTCCATTTGATAGGTTTTTTAATAAATGCATTTTATTGATACACATATACATTTGCAAGACTTTAAAGATGATTTTGCACTAGAGATTATTAATTCTTTGGCGCTTGAAAAGGGTGTTCTTGTTTCTGCTGTTAAAAGTGATTGGGATAAAATTACTGAATATTTACGTTTGTATCCTAAGCGTTTTATTGGAGCATTTGGTTTACATCCTTGGTACTATAATGAAGAAAATTTTGTTGATGATTTGGAAGCAAAATTGCAGGAATTTCCAAATGCTTTAGTTGGTGAAATTGGTGTTGATGAGTTAAAAGAAAAAGTGTGTGATAAACAACATCAATTATTTAATATACAGCTTGGTTTAGCAAAGAAATACAATCGTGGTGTGATTATTCATGCGGCGAAGGCTTTTGAGGCATTAAAAGAACATAAAAAACAATTGTGTGAAGTTAAATTTGTGCACCATGGGTTTGTGAAGAATATTGAGATTTTGAAATTTGTTAACGACTGTGGTGGATATGTGGGGATTGGTTCGCTATTCTTAAAACAAGAAAAAGCAAAAGATTTTTGGGCGGTTATGGATAAGAAAAAGATTTTGTTTGAAACTGATGCGCCATATAGAGTGAGTGAAGAAAATTATTTTAGTATTGTTGAAGAAAATTTATCTAAATTGGCTTGTATTGTGGATATGGATAAGAGTGAATTGGTTGATATGCTTAATCGTAATGCAGAGGAATTTTTGAAATGATTTGTGATGAGCGTTTTTGTAGAACTGTTAGTCTTTTAGGTAAAGATAAAGCATTAAAATTAGCTAATGCAAAAGTTATGATTATTGGTTGTGGCGCGGTAGGTGGATATGCTCTTGAATGTGTTGCTCGCTTAGGCATAAACAATATTGTTGTGGTTGATTTTGATTGTTTTGAGATGAGCAATATTAATAGGCAGATTTTAGCTCTTGATTCGACTATTGGGAAGAAAAAATCTGAGGTGGCTAAAGAGAGAATTTTAGCGATTAATCCTAATGCTAATGTGAAGGCTTTTGATTTGAAAGTTGATGCTTCTAATTTAGATTTTATTTTAGATGAAAAGCCTGATTTTGTGATTGATGCCATTGATGATGTGGTGGCAAAATGTGATTTGATTGAATTTATGGTTAATTGTAATATTAAGTTTGTTTCTGCTATGGGGGCGGCTTTGAAATATAAACCTGAGCTTTTGAAAATTGCTACTCTTGATAAGACATCTTGTTGCAGGTTGGCGAAAAAATTGCGTGATATTTTAGCTAAACGAGGAGTTAATTTGAAACAAGTTAATTGTGTTTATTCTACCGAAGCAGTTAAAGTATGCAAAGATGATATGGGCAATAATGTGCTTGGTTCATTGGTTATGGTGCCAATGGCTATGGGGGCTGAATTAGCTTATTTTGCGTTTAATGAGTTATGTGCTGATTAGTACCAATTTTCTTTTACAACATCACTGGTGGTCTTTTTTATGGCTTCTTTAAAGTATTTTTTTGCCTTTATAATATCATACGCATCTTTGCCTTCATAATTTTTTAATTTGGGGTCAGCGCCATTTTCTAGCAAGAAACGGATTATTTCTGCAGAATAATCATTTTTGAGAGCAAATATTAATGGTGTATCGCCATTTTCATCGGCATAATCTATTGCTGTGTTGCCTTTTGATGCTCCACTTAAATTTTCTACTGTTGGAGCATATCTTAGATAGTGCCATAGTGGGGTATTACCTTTGCTATCTGCAATGTTTCCGTTTGCACCGCTGTTTAATAACAATTCTATAACCGCTATGGGGTGTTGATTTTTGATTGCTAAATTAAGTGGAGTTTCTTGTTGTTGATTGCTAAGATTAGCGTCAACTCCATTTTGTAATAAAGTTTTTATATAGCTTATATCAGCATTATTTTTTAGAGCAATTGTTAGAGCAGTATCGCCGTTATCATCTTGGGCGTTAGGGTCGATATTATTCTTTAGCAAGTATTCGGCTTTTTGATTTTGTAAAATAGCTAGGGTTGGGTCATTTGATTGCATGGATATGAACATTAAAGTGTTTTTACCATTTTTACAAGTTGCATTAATATTTGCATTTTGTTCAACAAGAGTTTTTATTACATCAAATGGGTTATTATCTATGCCTGCATTGAGTAAAGTTGTGCAACCATTATCTGCTAGTATATCTACATCTACGAGATTGTCTAGAGCAAGAGTTATATGTTCTAGAGAGTTTTCTTTAGAGGTACTTTGTTTGAGTAATTCATTGAGTGAAAAATGGTTTTGCGTAATGAATGTAAAGCGATTTTTTAGGTGTTCTGATATATCATCAAAAGGATTTTCTTTATAATTTAATGTTTCTAAGTATTGGCGCTTGTTATAGAAATCTAGTACAGTTAAGCCATTTTTGTCTGTGGCACTTGCATTGGCTCCACGTTGGATGAGGTAGCGCATAATTTCATCATTACCATTTAGTGAGGCAGCCATTAAGGGAGTGTGCCCTTGTGGGTCTGTGCTATTTACATTGGCTTGGTAATCTATTAGTGTTTCTATGATACTTAACTTGCTGTTGTTGAAAGATGCTAGAGTTAGAGCATCAAAGCCGTTATCATTTTTTTCATTTATATCTAAGCCATATTCAATGAGGATTTTTAATATTTCTGGGTTAGGATTTTTGACTGCGGCAAGCATTAATGCGTTATTGCCATAGCTATCTGTGTGCATTAGGTTTGTGTTGTTGACGATGAGTGTTTCTATTACAGAAGGGTTTACGTTATTTTCTACTGCAACAAAGAGGGCTTCTTGTTGTGGCATACAATGAGTATATAAGTCAGCACCTGAATCAATTAGATATTTTATTCCCTCAGTGTTATTGGTTTCAGCTACTAAGTAAAGTAAAATTGTGCGTCCATTTTCATAACACTTGTTTATATCTTGATTAGTTGCAACCCATTTTTCTACATCGTAAATATTTGTTGGTATGTCGCTTTTTATTTTTGTAAGTAAATCTAGGTGTGAGTATTTGTCTGTTTCTTGAGTTTTTTGTTCAACTGAAGCAACCAAAGAGCTAGATGTTGATTTGGCTTTGTCTATAAGAGTATTGATAAGATTATCTGATTTTTTATTTTCTGTTTTTTTAGTTGTTTCTTTTGATGAAGTAGGTTCTTCAGGTAATGCTGTTTCTTCTAATAGTGGTGTTTCTTCTTCTGTTTGTATAGGTTCTTCTGTTGAAGAGCTTTCTTCTTCAATTGTTTCATATTCATCTGTTGGAATAGGGTCTTCTAGTGTGTATTCTATATCAATGTCAAAATCATCAGAAGCATATAATGGTGTTGCATATGATGAAATTAATAATGCGCAACATATTAGAAAACGATATAACATATTTACCTCCAGAAGAATAGCTTATGATATTATAGGTATAAGATTAAAAGTTGCAAGAGTAGGGGAGATGAAATCCACTATATTTTTTGTATTAAGGGGGGGATTGATATAATGCCTGTCATGATTGCAAAAATGCTCCTTTATGTACCTCATTTTGTACACCGCAGTCGCATTTTTGCTTCCAGCACAGGCATTCTATCAACCCATTGCAACGCTATCGCGTTTGGTTTTAAATATGGGGGATTGATATAATACCTATCATGATTATGAAAATGCTCCTTTATGTACCTCATTTTGTACACCGCAGTCGCATTTTTGCTTCCAGCATAGGCATTCTATCAACCCTTGGCAACGCTGTCGCGTTTGGTTTTAAATTGGGGATTGGGAC
>JAZNKG010000049.1:0-67492 GCA_045578445.1 Alphaproteobacteria bacterium | reverse complement strand
TAATTTTTCTTGATTTTATTTTAAAGTACGGGTATTGTTTGTATGTGAAATAATAAAAATAAGTGGTAAAATATGAATATAGAGAGCAAAAAAGTTATTTATTTGGAAAAACTTTATGATAAAATTCGAAAATATTGTATGATGAATTTTATTTATAAAAATTCTGATGGTAGTGCTATAATTTATGATAGTGTACTCAAATATGTAAATAAGCTAGTAGAAGAAGTAAAAAAACAAGATATTGATATTAAGAGAAAGCGTAAGGATTATATAAATAAAATTGAGGAATTGTCTGCTCAGGGATTTTCTTATAGATATATTAAAAAAACTACAGAGCAGAAAAAAAGAGATGAGTGTATTCAAAAAGCAAAAAAAGAATATATGGATAAAATAATCTATGAGGCTTATTATAAGAAAAAAGAAGATGATAGAGACTTTGGTGGAGATTTAGATATTTGGGGTATGCCAACTAAGGAATATAATTTTATTAAAAAACTAGGGATAGTGAATCCATATGCAGAATTTCAAAAAATGACTCAAAAAGAAGATGGTGTTATATTAGAAATTGATGATATTGTTAAATTGCTAGAAAACACAGTAAATATTTTTGAAAACCCAAAAGATAAACATAAGCTAAAAGATGAAATTTTAGATGTGTTTTTATCTTTTGGTATAATTTTATCATAGAGAAGATATTTTATCAGCAATTTCTTTTGCTATATTTAATGGCTGTGTTTTTTGAGAAGATGTATTTTCTGAATAGATGTCTTGTGCAAAGCCATTTTTATATAAAGTTTGTACAAATTTTAAGTGTTTACTTGTTAACCAAGATGTGCCTGTAAATATGCGTAGCGTTTTTTGAGTAGCAGTTGCTTCGCAACACATAGATACAGAATCTCCAGTAACAATAATATTATCAGCACAAGCTAAGAAGCCTAAGTATGGGTTTTTTCCTTCCGCTCCCCATAAATAAGCATAATGAGGAATGTCTTTTAGATGAGACATAATTAGATTTTGAGCTTCTAGTCCAGTTCTTCTTGATGTTGTAATCAATAGCGAACCACCTTCTTTTTCTTTCAATTGCTTGGTTGCTAACGCTAGGTTTGTTGCATTTTCTAGTGTGAAAGGGTGTTTTTTTATTGAGCCACCTACAATTAAAGCGGTAATTGGGTGTGGTAATGATGCAAAAGTATCTTTCCATTCATTATGGGCTATAGATAATTTTTCATCAGTGATAAAGTGTGGAGAACCGATTGTATAAACGATATTTTCTGCTTTGAATTTATGATTATCATGTTCTGGAACAAAAATGAGTGAAAAATCTTTTATACCAGTTTTTCCAATATGTAATAATTGAATGAGCTTTGTCTGAGGAGATTGCTTTTTTATCCAACGTGCTATTGGAGCAGTACGTCTAGATGATGAAATTACAATTTCTGGAAATGTAGCTTTTAGATTTTCTTTAGTAGCTTTTGTTGTGCCAATAAGAGTGCGTCCTCGAATAAAATTTGGTAGGGCAGAAAATTTATTATATTCAATTTCTTTTTCTATAATATTGAACTTATTTTTATCTAAATAATTAGCTACTCCCTCTGCTTGGTGACGGCTTCCTATACGATTATCAAGTAAAATCCAAACATTTTTTTTCATAATGCAATCTTTTTATCTCATTTAAACAGTTTATTAATTTATATATATTATAAGAGAGATATGCAAGCATAATTTTTTATTGTGAAGAGTATTTAATTATGAAAAAAATTTTGTTCTTAAATTTGTTGTTTTGTTTGTTATTTGTTCAATCTGCTGATGCGCAAATGGCAGCGTTAAATGAGGCTAAGTATGTAACAACACTTAAAGTAGTTGTTGATCATAAAATGAAAGATGCTGATATTGTTGACGATGTGGCAAAGTTAAGAGAACATCAAAAATTTAAACAAGATTTGGCAAATATGCTAAAAAAACTTGATAATTCTCGTCCAAATGAAGCTAAAAATAGAAGAATAATGAAGATTTTGGAGAGAACTGGTAAAGAAATATATAATGAGCTAAGATAGGAGTTATATAATGAAAAAGATTTGGTTGTTTGTTATAATTTTTATGCTAAATGCGTGTTCTACATCTTATATATTAATGGATGATGGGGAGCCTGTATTAAATGAAACAGATGTGTCTTATAGTGATAATATGGTAGGAGAAGAACGTTTAATTTCTGGTAATGATGTATTTGTTGTTGGCGAAGGTGATGACTTTGTAACATACCAATATAGAAATGTGAGAGTAGATGAAATTTCTCCTTTGGCTTCATTGTATTGTGCAGATGTTTCTTATGGTGGATCTCCTTATTTAAGAGAAGTTAGTATTTTCCATAATGGATTTATGCGTGCAACATTTGATTGTGTAAGTCTTGCAATATAAAAAAATCTTCCCTATATTATTTGAAGTTAATATGGGGAATTTTTTATGAAGAATCTATATGAAATTTTAGGTATAAGCAAAAATGCAACAGAAGCTGAGATTAAATCTCAGTATAGGAAGCTTGCGCGTAAATATCATCCTGATTTGAATAAGAATGATAAAGTAGCCGCGGAGAAATTTAAGGAAATTTCTTCGGCTTATGATATTTTGGGTGATAAAGAAAAGCGAAAGAAATATGATAATAATGAAATAGATGCAGATGGAAAACCTACAGGTTTTGGTATGGGTGGTGGAAATTATGGCTCATATTCATCTAGTGGTTTTAATGGTGCTGGTTTTGATTTTTCTTCTATTTTTGGAGAAGATATTTTTAGCCAATTTTCTAATATGAATGGTGGCGGATTTTCGCAAAATAGTTATAGAAATAGGTATGCACAAAAAGGGCAAGATATTGCATATACTTTGGATGTAGATTTTTTAGATGCAGTAAAAGGTGCTGAAAAGAATATTGTATTAGGAAATAAGCAGATTAATGTTAAAATCCCAGCTGGTACTCAATCCGGACAGATTTTAAGATTAAAAGGGCAAGGAGAATTTGGTTTTAATGGGGGAGCTAATGGAGATGCGTTAATAACCATAAAGGTTTCGCCTCATAAATATTTTAAATTAGATGGTAAAAATATTATTATTGATGTACCTATTTCTGTTAAAGAGGCTGTTTTGGGGGCAAAAATAGTTGTTCCTACAATAAATGGTAAGGTAAATTTAAATATTCCGCAGTATTCTTCTAGTGGCGATAAGCTTAGATTAAAGGGAAAAGGTGTTAAAACAAAAAATAGTGTTGGAGATCAAATAGTTAATTTATCTGTTGTTGTTTCTAAAAAGGAAAATGCAGAGTTAGAAAATGTGTTAAAAAATATGAATGATGAACAAATAAGGACTTTTTAATGAACTTTGAAGTTTTAGCTAATTTTGATTGGTATAATGAGCCGGATAATGTACGTTTTGAAAATAACGAAATGGTTGTATATGCAAAGTATGGTACAGATTTTTGGCAAAGTATACATCGTGATTTTAAAAAAGATAATGGCCATTTCTTTTTTTGCAGACGTGATAATGATTTTTCGTTAACATTAAAATGGAATTTTGATAGTTTAAAAGCTTTTTCTCAATGTGGTATTATGTTGAGAATTGATGAGAGAAATTGGTTTAAAGCTTCTTTAATGAATAAGCAAGATAACGAAAATTGTTTGGCATCAGTTTTAACAATAGCAGGACATTCTGATTGGTGTGGTTTTGAGTTAGGACAAGAAGTCAATGAATTATGGTTTAGGCTTAATCGTATTGAAAACGATTATGTTCTTTTTTATTCATTAAATGGGATTGATTTTATTAGATTTAGAAGTTTTTATTTGAAAAATTATGAAGATGTAAAAGCAGGGGCATATATTGCAAATCCAAATGAAGAAAACTTTTATGCAACTCTTGCAGAGCTTGATATTTGCTAATTAATAATTATTTTTGGAATCGGTAATTTAACAAAGTGTAAACATCCTGCATAAAAAAATAAAAATACTGTCTTGACATTTATTGCAAATTGTTGTTTAAATATGATTAAATAAACATACATTTTGGTATGTATTTTAAATTTGGAGGCTTTAATGGCAAGAAAATGTAAAGAAGATGCTGAAAAAACAAGACAGGCAGTTATTGAAGCTGCTTTGGATGTTTTTTCTGAAAAAGGATATGCTAAAGCTACTTTTGATGAAATTGCTGCCAGAGCTGGTTTTACAAAAGGGGCTGTTTATTGGTATTTTAGAAATAAGGCGGATTTAGTTGCTGCTTTAATTGTTGAATATATGGAAAGAAAAAGAACAGAAATTTCTGAAGAAATACCTTTAGGTGATTCACTTGATGATTTGCTGAATTACTTTGTTTTGTGGGGTAAAATGCTCAGAGATGATTTGCGTTTTTCAAAATTTAATAGATTTATTATTTGCCAGATGGAGTGGTCTGAAGCAGTTGTTAGCCGTGTGCAAAAGTCTTTAGCTACGCAAAAAGATTGGCATTTAGAAAAAATTAAACAAGTTTTGGTAGCATCGGATACTCGTGGCGAGTTAAAAGAAGGACTGGATTTAGATGTTGTTGTTGAAATTATTCGCTCTACATATATGGGAATCGTTTTTTCTTCTTTAAATAAGTTTCAAGGTGGAGATATTGCTGAAAAAATAAAAATTGGTTTAGGTTTTTTGTTTGACGGAATTAGAAAGTAAGAGAGGTTTATATTACAATGAAAAAAGATGTTGTTTTAGATGCTGTAAAAAAAGTTAATGATAAGTTTGAATTTAATAAAAAGTACTTATTTATTGGCGCAGTTGCTTTTATTGGATTAGTTGCTGGTTGTCAATTTTATGGTAAAGATAAACAGGAAATGCAAATGCCAGCTGTTAATGTGACTGCGTATGTTGCAGAAGAAAAAGTTGTAAATAATCCTAAAAATTATGTGGCTTTAGTACAAGCAATAAATAGTGTTGATGTAGTGGCTAAGGTTAGTGGTACTCTTGATAAAGTTAATTTTATAGAAGGTAATTTTGTAAAGAAAGACGAACCTTTATTTGTTATTGATAAAGACCGTTATAAGGCAAAATATAACCTAGCTAAAGCACAACTAGAGAGTGCAAAAGCGAATCTTACCAAGACTGAACGTGATTTTAAGAGACAAAAACAATTAAGTTCAAAAAATATTGCATCAAAAGCTACTTTTGATAGTGCAGAAAGTGCATATTTACAAGCAAAAGCATCTGTTGCTCAGAGTGAAGCAAATTTACAATTAGCAGAGTTAGATTTAGACAATACAGAAGTTAAAGCGTATATTGATGGATATATTGGTAAGACAAAGGCTACAGTTGGTAATTATATAAATGCTTCTGGTGAACCTTTGGCGAGAGTTGTTCAAGTTGATCCAATTAGAATTGCTTTTTCTATTACAGATAAAGAATATTTGGAAATGAAAGCAATGGGTGAGCAAAATTTGAATGATTTTGAAGTAAATATTGAGCTTGCTAGTGGCGAAATATATAAGCAAAAAATGGATAAAGTTTTTGCTAGTAATGAGGTTAATTCTGATACTGCAACTGTTGCTGTGTATGCTGATATTAAAAATGAAAAAGGACTTTTGAAGCCAGGTGCATATGTTAAGATGTTTGTAACAACATCTAAACCTAAAACAAGAATCATTATTCCTGAAAAAGCTGTTGTTCAGGGCGCTGAAAAATCTAATGTTTATGTGATTGCTGATGATAATACGGTATCTTTGAGAGAAGTTGAATTAGGAGAGGCTTTTGCAGGAAATCAAGTTATCCTAAAAGGCTTAAATGTTGGTGATAAAGTTGTTGTTGATGGCACTCAAAATAGAATGATGCGCCCAGGTGCAACTGTTAAAGTTGTTGAGAGTAAATAATACTTTAGGGGGATATTATGTTTTCTAAGTTTTTTATTGAAAGACCTCGTTTTGCGGTTGTAATTGCTATTATAATGAGCTTGGCTGGTGTTATTGCTATTTTTTCTTTACCAATTGCAATGTATCCAGAGATTACACCTCCTCAAGTTACTGTTTTTGCTGACTACACTGGTGCAAGTGCGGAAACTGTGGCTAATACGGTTGCGGTACCTATTGAAAAAGAAATTAATGGTGTTGATAATATGATGTATATGAACTCTTCTTCATATAACTCAGGTCGTTATCAACTTGATATTAGTTTTGAAATTGGTACAGACCCTGACTTGGCGCAAGTAAAGGTTCAAAACCGTGTGCAAAAAGCTATTAACTCTTTGCCTGATGAAGTGCAAGCAAGAGGCGTTAATGTTGTGCGTCGTTCTTCAGAAATTTTGGGCTTTTTACAGGCTATTTCACCAAATGGTACGCATGATACAAACTTTTTGAATAACTATGTAACAAACAATATTAAAAATAACTTGGGTCGTCAATATGGTGTTGGTGATGCTAACGTTATGGGTTCAGATTTGAGTATGCGTGTTTGGTTAGATGCAGATAAGATGACTGCTCTTAATTTACCAATTAGCGCAGTTAGAGCTGCAATTTCTAGCCAAAACTATCAACCTTCTTTGGGTTCTGTTGGTGCTGAGCCAAATGATGGAACAAGTCAGATAGTATTTTCTTTAGAGACAAAAGGTCGTTTGAATGAAGCAAAAGACTTTGAAAATATTATTGTTAGAACAGAAGAAGAGGGTGGTTTAGTTAGATTAAAAGATATTGCCAAAGTAGAAGTTGGTCCTGAAAACTATTTATTAAAATCTGACGTGGATGGACAACCAAACGTTGCTATTATGGTTAACAAACTTTCTGGTGCGAATGCTTTAAAGGCAATGGATGCTGTTAAAAAAGAATTGAAGCGTTTGGAAAAGTATTATCCAGAAGATTTTGAAGTAAGAGTTTTCTTTGATGCTACCGATTTTATTAAGGTATCTATTGAAGAAGTTGTATTTACTTTAGTTTTGACCTTTATTTTGGTGGTATTAGTTTGTTATATCTTTTTACAAGATTGGAGAGCTACACTTATTCCATCTATTGCTATTCCAGTGTCTATTTTAGCAACATTTGCAGTGATGTTGGCTTTGGGTTATAACTTAAATATTTTAACATTATTTGGTTTAATTTTGGCTATTGGTTTGGTGGTGGATGATGCTATTATCGTGGTGGAACGTGTGCTTTATTTGATGGAGTCTGAGGGGTTAACCCAAAAACAAGCTTCTATTAAAGCGATGGAACAAGTTTCTTCTGCGATTGTGGCAACTACTTTGGTGTTGTTAGCAATTTTTGTGCCTATTGCTTTTATGGGTGGTGTAACAGGTAGAATTTATCAACAATTTGCGATTGCTATTTCTTTTGCGGTGTTGTTCTCTGGTGTTAATGCTTTGACATTAAGTCCTGCATTAAGTGCTACATTGTTACGTCCTATTAAACCAAGAACATCAGGGTTTTTGTTTAGATTTGAGCAACTTATTAACTACTCTAAAAATAAGTATGTAAAATTTCTTTCTTGGCTTGGTCGTAAGATGTTGATTATTGTTATCATTGCATTTGGTTTGATTGCATTGAATTTATTCTGTGTATCTGATATTAAATCTTCTTTCTTACCAGATGAAGACCAAGGTGTTATTATGGCAAACATTCAATTGCCAGAAGGTAGCGCAGGTAAAAGAACATTAGATGTTATTGATAAAACAAGAGATGTTTTCAAGAGTGAAAAAGGTGTTCGCTCTGTAATGAATTTGCGCGGATTTAGTATTTTGGCTGGTCAAGGTGAAAACGTAGGATTTAATGTTATTGCGTTGAAACCATGGGCAGATAGAAAAGATATTATAGATTTATCTACTAATATTCGTACTCGTTTGACATCTGTATTGTCAGGAATTCCTGAAGCAAACATTATGCTATTTGAAATGCCTGCTATTCCAGGTCTTGGTAGTAACAATAGTATGGATATGCGCTTGCAGTCTATTGAAAGTACAGATATGAATGAGCTTCAAAAGAACTTAAATGAGTTTTTAGTTAAGCTTAATCAATTACCTGAAGTTATGGTGGCATATTCTACATTTACATCTCAAACTCCTCACGCATATTTGGATATAAATCGTGAAAAAGCAGAGCTTTTGGGCGTGTCTATCGGTAATATTTATTCTACATTACAAACATATTTGGGTTCTATGTATGTAAATGACGTAAATATTGGTACTCAAGCTAATAAAGTTATGGTTATGGCGGATTGGAAATATCGTAAGAATCTACAAAGCATTAAAGATTTATATGTTCAAAGCGCTTCAGGTCAAATGGTGCCAATGGGTAGTTTGATTGAAATTAAACGCGTAACACTTCCTCGTGCGGTAGATAGATATAACCAGTATCCGGCTGCAACAATTAACATTATGGCTGCAGAAAACTCAAGTTCTGGTGAGGCTATGGAAGCAGTTGAAAAATTAGCTGATGAAGTATTGTCTAATAAATATGCTTATGAGTGGTCAGGTATGAGCTTGCAAGAAAGACGTAACCAAGGTCAAATCGGTATTTTGATAGTGTTGGCTATTTTGTTTGCATATTTATTCTTGGTTGCACAATACGAAAGTTGGACAATTCCAATGTCGGTTATTCTTTCTACATTAACAGCTATGTTAGGTGCTTTTGCTGGTATGTATATTTCTGGTCTTCCTTTGAGTATATATGCACAATTAGGATTGGTGTTGTTGGTGGGATTGTCTGCTAAAAATGCTATTTTGATTGTAGAATTTGCAAAAGAAGAACATGAACATGGTGCATCTATTCTTGATTCTGCAGTTACAGGATTAAGAGAACGTTTTAGAGCGGTTTTAATGACTGCATTAACATTCGTTCTTGGTGTGGCTCCGATGGTTTGGGCAACAGGTGCATGTGCTGGTTCTCGTATTGCTGTGGGTGTGCCAGTATTTTATGGTATGCTTATTGGTACAATTGCCGGTCTTATCATTATTCCATTGTTGTATATTATGATACAGACAATGGTTGATAAATTTACAAAGAAAAAATAGTGATTTGGCGGTAGTTATATGGCTACCGCCTAATTTTTTAGATAAAAGATAAAAAGAAAATACTTGCAATATAAAAATATTTGTTTTATTTAAGATTAGTCTTTAAATATTGGTCCCATCGTCTAGAGGCCTAGGACGTGGCCCTCTCAAGGCTGCAACACGAGTTCGAATCTCGTTGGGATCACCAATAAAATAGAAACCTTCATCCTTGTGGTGGAGGTTTTTATTTTATCTGTATTCAGATGAGGTTAGAACTCGTAAAGAGAGTTCGACTACAAACAGATGTAATGAGGGCGCCAGTTAGCAGAGCGAGTTAGCTTAATATAAATTAAAAAAATTTTTGGAAAAAACTTGACAAAAAATCGGGGGGGGTAAAATAGAAGTAAAGAATGCGATTCTTTATTGATGTAGAATTTAAATAGGGAGAAAAGAGATGAAGGAAGATGATATTTTGTTAGCATTAGAGTTACGTGATGCTATTGAAGTAACAAGTGGTAATTATGATAACAGTATACCGGCAAATTCGTCACATTCATATTCAGCATGGACTGAATGGTGTGATTATACTTATAAGATTAAAGATGAGTTTTTACAAAAACATCCTGATATTGCTGAAAAATATAAGCCAATGTTTTGGCGATCATCGGAGTTTACAGGTGTTGGTGGACATTTTCATTTAGGTCAAAGAGATGCTGTAGAAATTACACATCCAAGAACTTTAAGTGCCCCACCATTACAGATTCTAAGTGATCTATTTGAACAATATTTACCTGATTGTAATGAAGAGGTAAAATACTACTTTCTATATGGGGAAAAAGGTGGAGAAAAGTACGAAGAAGACTGTTGGATTAAAGATCATATTATAGCAGATGAAAAAGTAACAAGGCAAGTTCTTAAGCAAGTTGGTCGTTTTGAATTTAATGGGGAACAGTTTCGTCGCAAAAAAGGAACTTGTTATCCTGTTCGTGATGAACAAGGTAAAGGATATATTGTTTATACAAAGAGAGAAATTTCTCCACAATTAGGCTTTTATAATGTTTGTGAGATACAGGAAGATACAAGAAAAGAATATGCGAATCAATGTGGAGAATTGTCTCGTAGATACAAAATTGATTTTGAGGATGTTATAAGATTAGGAACAGATGAAGATGTATTAAAAAAGTATAAGGAACAACTAGATAAAGCCATAGAAAAAATTAAACAGTTTTCAGAGCAAGAATTGGAATATTTAGATCATGAACTTTCATGTGGTAGAGCTAGAAAAAAAATGGCTTTACAAGAATTGGGTATAACAGTTCCGATTGAAAAAGGTGTAGATGTAAATTATATGAGTTTTAGTCAACTAAGAAAAACTATAGATGTTTCTATGAAATTGGCTGAAATGAAAAAAAATATTGAAGGTCAGAGATTATCGGAAGCTGGTATAGATACTAAAAAGGGTAGTTCATTAGTATTCACAACACGAGATGATTCTGATATACATAAAACATTAAAAGATAATCCTGTATTAAAAAAATTAGCAGGAGGTATGGATGAAAAATAGATTTTGGCAATCAAAATGATAGTATCGCATCACCAATGCAAACAGCAGGCAGAGAAATGCCTGCTTTTTCTTTTGTTTCCAAGCCTTTCAGCGAGTTCGAATGTTTGTTTTTCAAAAATAGCTGTTTTTGTAATTTTCACGAACGTAATACATCAACTATCTTTATTTTTCAATAACTTATTATATAGTTTTGTCTAACGATGTGATTTTTGTATTGCTTTATCCCTTATTTTGTGATATATTGCTTTGTAGTTGCTTTTTAAGGAGTTTATATGAATAGTTATCAAAATATAGAGGATGAAAGTATGCCTATAAAGGTGTTAGATGGACATCTAGTCGATGTTCAGGGAACTCTTATTAATAATAAAGGTGAGTTAAATGAGGTTCTCTATGAGGCAATGTTAGAAGCTCAGCAAAATGGAGAAAATATTTATATATATTCATCATTTCCTTCTATAAGTTTGTTGAAACAAGTTGGAATTGATACTGAAAAATTTCATTTAATAAATAAATCTTATTTTAGAGCGGATGCTTATTCTGAAGAATTTTACACATTAGTAACAGGAAAAGTCATTGATGACGATCCACCACATAATATCATTACTACCGATAAGGAACATGGTTTTGTATATCCTAATAAAGAACATTATTCTTTTGTAAGAACAAATGTTCCTGAAAATTTGATACCTCATGTAAGACAATCTGCTCAGAAAGATTTGAGGATAAGCCTAAGAAGAGAAGGGCAATCTTTACCACTATCAAAAGAAGAGCAAAGGCAAAAACGCTTTGAAAAAGAAGAACGAGCAGTAAGAAGAAATAAAGCTGAAAAGGCTTTTGAGGAAGAACGTAAAAAAAATCCTGAATCACGTAAAAGAGTAAGAGATTTTGAAAAACCATTAACCAAAGAAGAGCAAGCTCGTATTCATCTTGAAATTAGGAAAAAAGAATATTGGGAAAAAAAGAATGAAACATCTGCTTCTAAATCAAAAATTTCCTCACCTCAAATATGGTTGTCACCGGCAGAAACATTGAAAATGATAAATACTAAAACACCTGTTATTGTACCATCAAACGAAAGATAGCGACAATCAAACAAATATTTGAAACAATACTCGTAAAATGTGAGTTAAGCATCACCAATAAAGTAAAAAAGGCACCAATAGGTGTCTTTTTTATTTTGTAGAATAGTCTGAGAGATTTGAACTTGTAAAGAGAGTTCGACTACAAGCGAGAGGCGAGTGGAAGAACGCCGGTGAGCGAAGCGAACGAGCGCCCGTGCGACCGAATGAAATGAGGTCAATCGAGTTGGGATTACCATTGCAAGCGGCAGGCAGTCAAAAGCCTGCTTTTTATTTATACTTTTAATAAAATGTAAATATCTTAAATCTTATTATCAGAATATAATATATTATAAGGAGTTACTTATGAATAGTTATACGATTAGAAAGGCAGAGATTAAAGATTGGCCGGATTTAATTAATGTTTTTGATAAGTCTTTGCGAACAACAGATGATTTATCAGATGATGATTGGTCATCTTTATATAAAAATCTAATATCTTTTTCTTATCCTACATATGATACATATGTTTTTGAGCAAGATGGTAAAATTGTTGCATATGTAAGTTATTGGGCAGAAAAGAAACTTATAAAGATGTTATATGTGTTGCCTGAGTATATGAATAAGGGTATTGGTAGTAAATTGATAAAATATGTGCTGGATACTTACTCAGAAGAAATGACTATTGGTGTAAAACCAACAAATGAAGTGGCTTTGCATTTATACAAGAAATTTGGCTTTGAGGTGTTTTCTAAAGAAGAATATGATACATCTGGTATATATTATCCTCATTATGTACTAAAAAGAAAAATCAACTCGTAAATTGTGAGTTAAGTATCACCAATAAAATAGAAACCTTCATCCTTGTGGTGGAGGTTTTTATGAGATAACTTTAATCAGTTCCCATATTTATTTCTCTTACTCCAGTTATTGTTTCTTTAAGATGTTTTTCTTTTCTTTGTAGATTTTCTATGCGATCATGTCGATTAAAAGCTTGAGTTATTCGTTCGCCTTGTATAAATGATATTGTACCTTCACGTTGTTTTTTGAAATCGTTTTCAGATTGCTTTTCTAATAGGTCCATTAGTGAAGAATCTTTTAAAACAGTTAAATCAGTAAAAATGGGTTTTTCTCCGAAATGTAGGGCATTGACTATTCCTACTGTTTCATTGTTTTTATCAAGAATATCATATTTATAGACGCCTTCTTTTGTGTTTTCTGGAACAGCAAAAGAGTAACCATTATGTTCTAAAATTTCTTTAGCATTATTGCATAAACATTCATAATGTACTGTTTGGTGCTGAGTTTCTTTTGCTTTTAAATCAAGTAATTCTGTTGTTTCTTCTCTGGTATCGTTTAATTCATTTTTAAGTATTGTCTTGGGAGCGGATATGGTTGCGATAGTAGCCATAATACCCGTTACAACCCCTGCAAGTTTAACAGCAGCGCGTCTTTCTTGTTTTTTTCTAATTCTTTCTTTTGCTTCATCTATTTTTTTATTAGCATCTTCAACCATGTCAATCTCCTTTAAAATACTATCTTTCGTAGTATTTACTACACTACAATATTTAGTATACCCCAAAAAACTATTTTTAGCAAGAAAAAATATGTAAAAAAGCAGTCTGATTAAGGACTGCTTTTTCTTTATACAACAAAACCCCACTATCAAATAGTGGGGTTTATTGTATTATTTATGAGATAACTTTAATCAGTTCCCAAATATACTTCTCTTACTCCAGTTATTGTTTCTTTAAGATGTTTTTCTTTTCTTTGTAGATTTTCTATATGATCGTGACGATAAAAGGCTTGAGTTATTCGCTCGCCTTGTATAAAGGATATTGTACCTTCACGTTGTTTTTGAAAATCATTTTCTGGTTGTGATGAAATTAGGTCCATTAAAGATGAATCTTTTAAAACAGTTAAATTATAAATAAGTAACTCATCCTCTGAAATAACATTAGCGAGTCCAACGGTGTTATTATTTGAATCAACAATGTCACATTTAAAGTTTAAATAATCTTGAGAGTTAAAATCTGGTGCTAAATTTAATGAATATCCGTTTTCTTTTAATAAATTCACTGTATTTTTTGATTTGCATTTAAAAATGGCTGTTTCATGTGTTGTTTCTTGTTTGCTTTGCTCAATTAATTCTGCTACTTCATTTTTAGTATCTTTTAATTCATTTTTAAGTATTGTCTTGGGAGCGGATACGGTTGCGATAGTAGCCATAATACCCGTTACAACTCCTGCAAGTTTAACAGCAGCGCGTCTTTCTTGTTTTTTTCTAATTCTTTCTTTTGCTTCATCTATTTTTTTATTAGCATCTTCAACCATGTCAACCTCCTTTAAAATACTATCTTTTGTAGTATTTACTACACTATAACACTCAGTATACCCCAAAAAACTATTTTTAGCAAGAAAAAAATATATAAAAAAAGCAGTCTGGTTAAGGACTGCTTTTTGTTTTTTATATATGTTTATAGGCTTTCACAAAACTCTTTTAGTCGTTTGATTGATTCTTTTATCTGTTCTTCAGAACAAGCATAGCTTAAACGAATATATTCTGGAGCGCCAAAAGATTCACAAGGAATAACAGTTAAAAGCTTTTTCTCTAATAATTCTTCTGCAAAATCTTTTGCAGTTTTGCCTGTTTTAGAGATATTGCACATCACATAAAAAGCTCCTTTAGGCTCTATAAAGCTAATTTGTGGAATGTCTTTAAGTAATTGGCACAACAACTCACGACGACGAGCAAAAGTTTTTATCATATTTTCGATATCGTTGTCAGCTTTTCCTTGTAGGGCTACAACAGCAGCATATTGTACGAATGTTGTTGCATTACTGGTTGCGTGGCTTTGGAGCGCTGAAATTCGTTTTACTAACCATGTTGGTGCAGATAAATATCCTAATCTCCAGCCCGTCATAGCGTATGCTTTTGAAAATCCGTTTATGGTAATGGTTAAATCAGCAATTTTTTCGTTTAGTGAAGCAATACTGATATGTTTTGTATTGTTATCATAAATGAGCTTTTCGTAAATTTCATCTGATAATATCATAATATTATGCTTTACAGCGACATCAGCAATCATTTGTAATACTTCTTTTGAATATACAGAACCAGTTGGGTTGTTTGGTGAGTTAACGATAATCAATTTTGTGTTTGGAGTTATCGCTTGTTCTAACTCTTCTTTTGTTGGTGCAAATTGATTTTCTGCTTTAGTGTTAACTACAACCATTTTAGCGCCTGATGCTTTTATCATTTCTGGGTATGATAACCAATATGGTGCTAAAACAATAACTTCATCTCCACTACCACAAAGAGCTGTAATTGTTTCAAATAAGGCTAGTTTTGCCCCAGTTGTAACAACGATATTAGCAGGTGTGGTTGTTATACCATTTGTTGCTAATTTTTTGACAATTTCATCTTTTAGTTCTGGTAAACCACTTGATGCAATATATCCGACTTTTCCATCATTAAGAGCTTTTATTGCAGCATCTTTGATTGATTGCGGTGTATCAAAATCCGGTTCGCCTACAGACATAGAGCATACATCTAAGCCTTGCTTTTTGAGCTCTTTAGCACGAGCAGCCAATGACAATGTAACAGATGGCGATAAAGTCCCTAGTGGACTAAAATTTTTTTGTAAATCTTCCATTTTTTTCTCCTATTTAGCATATGGAAAAGTTTCTATAATACCGTCTTTAGCTATGGTGCAAAGCATACTTAAAGCCTTTTCTTCATTTTGGTTTGGAACAGAAACAGCATATTTCATAGGTCTATCTAATAAAATGGCAGAAGTAATAGCACAAACGGTGGTAGCAATTCCATAATATGTTTTGCCTTTACCTTCAATAATGGTCATGCCTGCACGTTTAACAGCCTCAGCAAGTTCTTGTTTTTCTTCGTTAGAGAAATTAGCTGGTTTACCATCAATTGTTACTTCATCCCAAAGTACGATTTGTTCATCGCCGTGTTCACCAACAACAGGAGCGTTTATGCTTGATGCTGGTTTATTTAGTCTTTCTGCTAATAGTGCAACCATACGAGATGTATCTAGTGTGCAACCTGTTCCTAAAACATGACCTTCTGGCATTTGCAAGAATTTTGCTGCATGGTTAGCTAATACATCAACAGGGTTTGATACCACAACAACGATAGCTGATGTGTTTGTTTTTTTGATTTCTGAACAAATACCTTCCATAATTTTTGAGTTTTTTATTAGCAAATCATTACGACTTTCACCAACTTTGCGAGCAACACCTGCTGTAATTACAATAACATTACTGTCTTTGCAATCTGCATAAGTTCCTTTTTTTACTACTGTTTTGCTAATTTCTGGAAAACCATGACGAATATCCCAAACTTCTGCATTTGAGCGCTTGTCGTCAATATCTACTAAAGCGATTTCATCGGCAATTTCTTTTAGCATCATAGAATAAACAGAAGTAGCACCAACTAACCCTGCACCAATTACGGTAATTTTTTTCATATTATAACCTCCATGTGAATATGTTTATGGTTTATAATATATCGGTTGTTGTTATAGTAAAATGAATTAGGGCGTGTTATCCAATGTTTTTTGTATATAAGTAAGACTTTTGAGCATAGCATAATTAATCAGAGTTATGAAGGTATGAATAAAGTTGACATAGATGTAAAATTAATATATAATATAATTATATGATATATCAAAAAATGAGGAGAAGTGATATGCCTAAAAGTTTGAAGCATAGCAAGATGGATGTAGAAAAATTAATACAAGGTTTTGATGAAGAAACAAAACAAGAAGTTTATACATTTATTAAGCAAAATAAACTTAATACATCAATATTACATCCAAATCGTTATTATAATGCGATGAATTTATTGAATTATATCAGTTCAATATATGGTAGAGCATATGAACATAAATTACGTCATTCGAATAACGATATCAGTGAAGAAAAACTTCAAGCAATTCCCGAAAGATTTAGGGGAGCATATAAAAAAGATAGTGATGGTATTATTAGAGAGCGATCTCTTATATCTTTGGAAGAACATAAAGATATTAAAGTATTGAGCTATCGTAAAGGAAAAGGAAATAAATCTTTAGCTGAAAAGATAGTAAATAAAGTTTCTTCTATGATTAGAACGCGAGGGGAGAGAGATTATGAGAGTTTAGATGAAAGATATAATTTATTACTTAAATTAGCAGAAATATCAAAAATTGAAGATGTTACAAATGAAATTAGGGAGTCAAGAAAAGAGTCTGGACATCGTCAGATAGTAGAAGAAATGAAATATGAAACTTCTTTAAGGGGACGAATTGTAAGAGCTGTAGATAGCAGAAAAGAAGAAAATGAAATATATGAAGAGAGTTGCGAAAAAGCAGAAATTGATAATAAAAATAAAGAAGAGCAAATAAAATTATCTAATCAAGAAAAAATTAGAGAATTAAGAGAACGTCAGAAACGTCAAAGAGAAGAACTGGAAAGACAACAAGAAGCAGAATTAAAAAAGCTTTTGAAAGAAAATGATGAAGCACTTAAAAAACATCAAGAGGAATGCGAAACCAGTAAAAGAGATAGAGATAATACACATGAATATTTTTTAGAAAAAATTAAAGCGAAAGCATTGGAAAAAATGAAAGATGTGACTGATTAATTACAGAATAAAGGGTGTATTTTTATAACAAAAACAGCAGAGGTAGATTCTGCTGTTTTTGCATTATTGACAATAGGTTGTATATTTGTTATGAGTTTTGGAATCTATTAATAAAAAAAAGAGGAATAAAATGACAAAATATAAAATAATTGGAAATATGACAGGTAACTCTATGGATGCTATTGATTTGGTGTTAACGGAGTTTGATGGCGATATTATGAAAGATGTTTGCACTTTTACGAAACCTTACTCTAAAAATATGCAAGAAAAAATGGAGTATTTGCGTAAGTCGGCTTTTAATAAAACAGAAGAAGAAATTTTAGCTATAGATGAGTTTAAGAAAATTCATGACGAATATATTGAAGAGATAGCGGATTGTATTAATGAGATGTGTGAAAAATATAATATTGATAAAAATACTATTGATGCAATAGGCTTTCATGGTAAAACATTAGACCATAATCCTCCTTCTAAAGCAAAAGTTGATAATACTTTACCATATACTTTACAAATTGGTTCAGGACAAATGCTTGCTGATTTGACAGGAATTCCTGTTGTTTATGATTTTAGGTCTGATTTTATTATGGCAAATTTTGAAGGAGCACCTCTTGTTCCTCCACACAATGCTCATATTTCTGCTAGTGAAGGTGACGGAGTTTATTATAATGGCGGTAATACATCAAATTTTGCTGTTATTGTAGATGGAAAAGCAATAATGGGTACGGATGCTGGACCTTTTAATGAATATATTGATAATTTCATTCGTCAAAATACAAAAGAAGTGTTTGATAGAGATGGTATGTTTGGTAAAAAAGGCAGACTTAATGTAGATTTATTGCAAAAAATGTTTGATATCGGACGTGATTTTTATGAAATGTCTTTACCAAAATCTGGTGACCCTCAATATTATCATAAAAATGAAATTTTTGACTATGTAAGTAAAAATAAGATAAAATTTGAAGATGTTGTATATACATTTGAGTATTTTTCTGCTTATATCGCAGTTTATACAATGTGCTTAGTAGATAAAAATATAAAATTACCTACTAAAATGGTTTTGTTTGGCGGTGGCTGGAAAAATCCTGTTGTCAGAGAGGTTTTTGATAATCTATTAAACTGGAATGCTTTTGTTTTGCCAGAACATAGAGATATGTTTGATAACTTTGTTAAGCGTTTTAATGCTGAAATAGATATAAAAAATTCAGCGTTTGGGGAATATATGGAAGCAAGATTATTTGCTGATTTGGCAAGATATAAGCTAGAAAATAAAGTTTGGGAAATACCAGAAGTTATAAGTTCTGATAAAAATATTGTTTGCGGAGTGATAGCTTATCCAGGTACTAGAAAATCAAAATATAGTGATTGCGTAAATAGAGCTACAAAAGGTTGGCAAAAAAATTAATCTTTTTGAAGTTTTGAGCGTAACATATTGAGAAGTCCTGCGGTTAAAATTGGTGATTTTTCTTGGAAATCTCCATTTGCATCAAAACCTTCTTCGCCACTAATTATAGTATATTGATGACCGTTTCTGATATCTCCATTAGAATCGGGATATTCGTTGTGTGTATCGCCTGCTAACATTGCTTCACGATAGCCGGGGAAGGTTTCTTCTAAAATATTTGCAGTATTTTCTACTTCTAACTTTCTTGTTGTGACCTTACCGCCCATTTCTTTTTCTAATTTATGGGCAAAAGCATTAAATACGGCATGCGGATCATCAGGGTATGCTAAACTAGGGTTTGCATAGTATTTTTCGCCAAATAAAAGAGATGTGGCATTATAGGGATTTAGTGCTTCGTTTGTATGTGGGGCAAATGTTCCCATGAGGGCATCTTGCAGATAACTGTGGAATATATTTGGCATACCAATAGCTGTAGCTTGTGTATTTGCCCAATATTTATAGACATCACAAGCTTCAAGAACAGTATAATTTTCTTCAGTTAGGTTGTCAGGCAGTTTTTCGGGCGTTGGTTTTTTGCTTATGATTGATTGAATATATTGAGCATTATCTCTTCCTACAGCATTGATTAAAAAATCTGCAGCAGAATTGCATTGATATACAGTAGAAATATTGTTTCCAGTAAGCATATCATACCAGTTGTCTGCTTTTAATACAATAAATCCACCATAACCGCTTGGAGCATCTTTTTTTAGTTTTTGGCATAAAGCTGATACAATAGGTTGATGTGATACAAGTTCTATACATTGCATATTACATTCATTAGCTAGAACAATGGCTGTTTGAAGAGCTTCTTCTGGAAGGCCAGAGCCTTCGTGTAAACGAATATCATAAAAAGCTCCTGGGTTTTGTAATAAATTTACTTGCATGGCGATAGTTTGCATACGCATAGTGTTACGTGCACGACTGATTGGAGAGTAGAAAAAGTGTTCAACAGGGGGAATTTTTGCAACATCTGATAAATATTTACCTACAAAATATTCTTCAACAGCTCCTTTGGCTGATAGATTTGTTGATGCTGCATCGCCATGTCTTGATATAACGAGATATACTCCGTCTTGTGTATTTTCTTCCATATTGTTACCCTCCATGCAATATATTAGTAGTATATCACGTTTTTGAAGGTTATGCAATAAAATTTTTTATGCTAATTTGTTAGTATAATCAGTGCAATACTGGAAATAACGAGTAGTGCTACATATCTCCATTTTGTATGTGGGTATTTTTTTCCAATTTTATATTTTGCAGTAAGATGATTGCCAATAATATTCCATAATACGGTTAGATATATGATAGCAGAAACATAAGTTGGATTGATGGCTAATCCCATGGATGCATTTTTACAAATCATGCTAAGTAGCATTAGTGAAAACATTATAAATATTTTCCAGTTAAACTGTTTGTATGCTACTTTAATATTTTGTATGCTACCTTTTAAGGCAAAGGTATTTACTATACCGACAACCATGCTCATTACAAAAGAGTAATATAGTCCCGTTGCAATAGGATTTATTGTTCCATAACGAGTAGTTAGTTTATTTACTATGTTTATTAAAACGGATGTACAAATTATTGGAAACATATAGCGAAGAGCTTCTTTGCAAGTTTTTTGTTGATTGTATTTATAGATTGAAAAAGTTATTCCAAATAAAGATAATATAATTAGTAAGAATGTAGTTTTATTTGCCCAATATTCTTGTAGTATTGAGGGAGCGATAAAGAACCATACGAAAAATAATAAAGCAGTGCTTAATGGTTGAATGGCTGATACCATTTCTGCACCGTATTTTTTTGTGGCTTTGTAATTAATTAAGTCGTTATATGCGACAATAGCACCTTGTAAAGTACATAAGGCATAAAATTGCCAATGAGTCGGATATGGATATAAAAATAGGAAGGGCAAAGCAATAAAAGCTGTAATATATCCTCTAAATAAAATGAATATTGTTGGAGTTAATTTTATGGTTTGTTTTCCCATATCGTAAAAAGAATTAATAATACTAGTTAGTATTGCAAATATTACCCACATTGTCGTTCCTTAAAATAAATGTATGTAGTAGAATTATAATTTTATGTTTAAATTTTAGTAAAAAAATATTTTTTTGATATATATATTACTTGACCAAGTTTTGTATTTTGATGTATACTTACTTTGAAATTAAGATATGAGGAGCAATAAATTGAATAAAGAACAAGTTTTAGAATTAATAGCACAAACACCAAAAGGTGAAGAAAGAGCAAAATTATTAGAAAATCCAGAAATTAGAACCGCTGTGTTAAGTAGTGGAGCTAATGTAACATTATATTGTGGCGATATTGATGCTAGTGCAAAGCATAGTAAGGGAATCTTTGCAAATGTATTTGTGGGATTAATTCAACGAAAAAATAGGAGTGGCAAACTTGATGGTTTGGGTGCATTGGGTGGACTTGCTGAAAGAACTGATGAAAGGGAGTTTTGTTTTTTGTCAGATGAGAGCAAAAAACAATTAGTTGGAAAAAAAGATGATGTTGTAGAAAAAAATGGTCAGATTTATTTAACAAAGGATATTGATATTATTAGAAAAAATAATGTTTTAAGAGAAATGCAAGAGGAACTTTGCGATATTGGTATAACCGATGTTACAATAAACCCTAACAAGATGGAACTTATTGAAATGCCAAATGTTAAAGATGATAATTATATGACAAACATTTGGGATGGTAAAGGTGAGTGTTTTGCTATTTCTCCGTATTGTCATGTATACAAAGATGATGAAGGTTTAATTGATGAAATTGTAAAACGCTCAAGAGAACAGGCAACAGGAGAGGTTGTAGAATACAAAAAAGTTAATTTGTTTGATGCTTTAAGTGCGTATGGTCACATTGGTAGAGGCGATAAAGCTTTGGAAAATGGCAGAAATGCAGAAAAAGATTATAGATATCCTCATGAATATCTTACAGCCTGGGCATTGGCTTCTAAATTGTTAGGAGGAGATGCTAAAGCTATGGTTAATTTAGCAGTTGATGTACAAAATAGTTGTGGTCATAAAATATCTTTTGAAAAAATTGCAAAAGATACCAAACAAAGCATAGATGATGTTGCTAATATTTTAGGTGTTGATGATGAAACAATGTTTAAGATGGAAAAGGCTTGTGAAATTGCTTTTATGTATAAGGCTACAAAAGATTGGCAAATGTAATTAATGCTTTCTTGACAACAAATATGTGTAATGATAGATTTCTTCATAAGTATATATTTTAAAAGGGTTTAAAAGAATGAAAGATGTTATTTTAACTGGTGATAGACCTACTGGTAAGCTACATTTGGGACATTATGTTGGTTCATTAAAACGTCGTGTGATGATGCAAAATAGTGGCAATTATAATGATATATATATCATGATTGCAGATGCTCAAGCACTAACAGATAATGCAGATGATATTAATAAAGTAAGAAATAATATATCAGAGGTTGCTCTAGATTATTTGGCTTGTGGTTTAAATCCAGAAAAATCTACAATTTTTATTCAATCACAGATTCCTGAATTATGTGAATTGTCTTTTTATTATATGAATTTGGTTACTGTTTCTAGATTACAGCGTAATCCTACTGTTAAAACAGAAATTCAAATGAGAAAGTTCAATCAGAGTATTCCTGTGGGATTTTTTACATATCCTATCAGTCAAGCTGCAGATATTACTGCATTTAAGGCAAATCTTGTGCCTGTAGGAGAAGATCAATTGCCTATGATTGAACAAACAAGAGAAATTGTTCGTTCTTTTAACTCATTGTATAAAGAAGTTTTGGTTGAACCGAAAGCAATTATTCCAGAAAATGAGCTTTGTTCACGTCTTCCGGGCTTGGATGGGGCTGCAAAAATGAGTAAATCTTTGGGTAATTGTATTTATCTTTCTGATAGTGCGAATGATATTAAGAAAAAAGTTCAAAGTATGTTCACAGATCCAACACATTTAAGAGTGGAAGACCCAGGACATACAGAAGGTAATGCTGTATTTACATATTTAGATGCTTTTTGTGAAGATAAGCATTTTGAAGCATTTTTACCAGCATATGCAAATTTAGATGAACTTAAAGCACATTATCGTAAAGGTGGTCTAGGTGATGGTACTGTTAAGAAGTTTCTTAATGAAATTATGCAAAATGAACTAGCTCCAATTAGAGAAAGACGTGAGGAATTTGCAAAAGATTTGGGTGAAATTTTTAATATGTTGCAAATTGGTAGCGAAAAAGCAAGAGAAGTTGCGTCTAATACTTTAGATGAAGTAAAAACAGCAATGGGTATAAACTATTT
Organism: Alphaproteobacteria bacterium; assembly: GCA_045578445.1. Taxonomy (GTDB): domain Bacteria; phylum Pseudomonadota; class Alphaproteobacteria; order RF32; family CAG-239; genus CAG-267. The sequence goes on along the minus strand of JAZNKG010000049.1, from coordinate 44,499 downwards.
TAAGGGTAATTCTTTGAAAAAATAGGTGATTTATATGGCAGAAGATGTTATTGATTTTTCTCCAATTTTAATTATGGATTTTATTCGTCAGATGGCGGTTGTGCGCATGCTTAATGCTGATGATTTGAGTTTGGTTACAAAATTTAAAATTTCTAAAAAGTATTATGATGAAATTGAAAATTTTCATATTCAAGCTCCATTTATTGGATTAAATCCTAGTTATGATGAAAGTAGTGAAATTTTGACAATAAAGCCAGAAGAAAGGGTTATCGAGCATTTTAAAAGCCAAAAATCTTTGTTGGAGATGTGTGGTAAATGCGAAGAAATGTATAGTGAGCGTTATAAAGAGTTTGTGCAGGTTTGTGAGGGATAAGTGATTAATAAATTTGAGTTTTTAGGAGCGGAATCTGGAATTAATGTTTTAATTTTAGGAGCTATACATGGTAATGAGATAGCTGGTCCTAAAGCTATTAGTCGTTTAATAAGTGAGATAGAATCTGGAAAAATAAAATTATTAAAAGGAAAGTTAGTTTTAGTTCCTGTTTGTAATGTCGACGCAAATAAAAAAGATGTACGCTCTATTGATGAAAATTTGAACAGAGTTATTACAAAACATGAAAATCCTGCTACATATGAACAAAAACTAGCAAACAAAATATGTCCGTTGATTGAAGATTGCGATATTATGTTAGATTTACACTCTACTCATTGTGAGGGAGATGTTCCTTTTGCTTTTTGTGATTATCCAAGTGTTGAAAATCAAAAACTTATAGATGTTTTACCTGTTAAGTATGTATTAGAAGGCTGGCCACAAATTTATGATGGACAAGGAGAGATAAACGATTTTTCTACAGAAAGATATGCTCATCTTTGCGGTAATGTTGGCACAACATTGGAGTGTGGTTATCATAAAGCTGATGATGCGGGTAATGTTGCATATGAAGCTATTATAAATATGTTGAATAAGTTTGGATTAGTTGCAACAAAAGATAGTCAAACTTACGAAAAAACACACATTTTAATGAAAAATTATGTGATTAAAAAGCGTGAAGGTAAATTGTGTAAAAATTTTAAGCACTTAGATTGTATAAAAAAAGGCGAGCTAATTGCTCGCTATGATGATGGAGAAGAGTTATACGCTCTTGATGATGGCTTTATTCTTCTTCCTAATTTATGTGCAGAAATTGGTGCTGAGTGGTACTATTTTGGGGTAGAAAAATAATTACATTGTTCCAGTTTTTGCATAATGTTGATAAAATACGGGACTGTATTTGATTTGTTTTTCGTTTATAAAATCTTGTTTTTCCCATATTAAAGACTGTGTTTCTTTATCTAATCTAACGCCATGATATCCACTATTTATAAAATATTGCATTTTATTGAATAGGGAAGGTATTTTGGCGTGAATATCATTACCTAAAAACATTGAATAAGATTTTGAGGTAATAAAAGATGATGACTGTTTATTTATCTCTTTTTCGAGATAGATAACTTTAACACCATCCGTTGGGTCTTTATCTACTTTGGTTATAGACATACCGTGTTTGAGTGCGTTTATCCAACTAGCAGGATTATCTATTGCAATTTGAATTATTGAGTGGGTTCTATTGGAATCGATAAGATTTTCTTCTATATAGCCAAGCATTTTTTTCATTAAGCTTCCGCCTCTGTATGAAGGGTCTACTAATATAGCCTCATAAATTACGAGTTCGTTGTTTGGTATATTTGATTTAAATTCTGGCATATCTCTGTTTTCTCCACATTGAGGGAGGGCATATATGATTTGGGCAATCAATTTATCTTGGTCAAATACTCCAAGCATATTTGAGCTAGTGCCAGATAATGACTTTAGATAGTCTTTTTCTGTTCTATGTAGGATAAAATGTTGTTCATCAGGGTGAAGCCCTGATATAATAGTTGATTGTAAAGACATAACGTCTTTTAAGTTTGTGATATCAAGTTTTTTTAATGTTAGGTGTTTTTTTGACATGTTTTGTAATCCTTTTTGATGCAAATTAAAATAAAAAAAAGATTTGAGAAAACTCAAACCTTGCGACTGATTATCTTGTTTTTAAGTAAGACAAATCATCGTCGCATATTTAAATTGCGGCGGCGTAAAGAAATATTTGTAAATACTATATTCATTTATCGCACTTTCAAAAAGTTTAACTGTTGAGTCTTTTATAGTAATGATAAAGTTTTGTCAATAAAAATTTTAAAAACAAAAAAGCCACCTTTTAAAGGTGGCTTAAATGTTAGACTTTATGCAGGGCAATGCATATGCATAATCTGTTTGAAGACGTTTGTTCGAGCTTGTTTTTCAAAGAGGTTATAGAAAAATTCTGTTTCGTAGATTTCTTCTTCATCTCTAAGAGCACAAAGATACTGTTTGAAGTATGCGTTGCCGTTATACTTTGTAGAGAAATAGCTTCTTACTAGAGCAACCTTTTGTTCAAAAAGCTTTTCGTCTTTTGTTCCTAGCCATAGCAGTTCAAGGTCACAAAATATTTTTTGACTGTATTCGTAAGAGCCATCTTCTTTGTATTCTCCGTCTATATTGATAACCGCTTCTTTATTGAAGTTTAGTTTGCCATATTTGTATTCAACGATATTGAATATTTGCAAATATGTTTTTTTGTAGGTATCTGCATAGCCGTTAAACTCTTCATCGCTGAGATTAATCTCTGTAATGTTTAATTTGTGAGCAACAAATCTATCTACAATATTAGATAGGAAAATAGCTGCTAAGATTTCTTTTTGATATCTTTCAATCTCGGCGCAACGGTTATGTGCGAGATAGATGTTAAACATATTTACTCTAAAAGCGATTTCTGAGAGGTTGTAGTATATCTCTGTCTGTAAAGCAGATGTCAGTTTTTTCCAGACAAGAGCAACTTTCTTTTCTTCTGTTTCTGGTGAAAATAGTGTTGCAAATGTAGGATATAGATATCTTTCCATTAGTGCATGATGGACAATAGGTGGAACATAACGATATGCCGCTTCATATTCTCCAAGGTCACATAATGCTTTAACAGCGCTGGATGATACGCATTTCAAGAAGTCATTGTTTTGCACGAGAATTTCTGTATATAAGGTATAATTTCTTGTGCTGGCAATGAGCTGGTTAGCAGTTGCGTTAGTTTCTTCAAAGGTTTGGTCTTCAAAACGCATTCCACGAATGAGGACATGAATGTCTAGTGACATAGCTAAGTCAACAGTAGAACAAGTATATTTCAATACTTTAATCCTATGTTTTTTAGGGTGGTACATGAAGATTTCTTTGATTAAATCAACGCGTTCGGTAGCACTGAAAAACGTTTTTTTGTTGGGGTTACATCCTACTCCAATATAAACCGTTTCATACGACAGTAAGGCTCTTTCTACAATGTCTAGATGCCCGACTGTAAACGGATCAAATGATCCTGCATACAAAGCTTTTGTTTGTTTCATAAAAATTTGTTAGTAGTTTTTATTGTTAATAATAATTATTATGTAGTGAGCAGTTTGAGGTAATGATTTTGTTTTGTCAAGCAAAAAGGCAGAAAAAATCTGCCTTGTATTTATTTTCAATGAGTTAATTTGTTTGATTTATTTCTACAATATAGCCTTCAACTGCTTGGTTTGGCATATCAGGCGTATTTTGTTGAGCTGTGTTTGGGGCAACTTCGTGCATTCCTTTGTGAAATTTTTTATGTTTCATGTGTTCATATTGTTTTACAAGATGTGGACCGTAAGGATAGCTTGTCATATAGGGACGACTTGTACAGTTACCAACCATAATTCCAGCCATAAATGTTAGAATTAATAGTACTAGCATCATAAATATTTTTTTGCAGTGACAACATTCACATTCATATTGAGAATATGGATAGTCATTGTTGTTTTGCATATTATCGTTATTAGTTCTATTATTTTTATATTCAGCCATTTGTTTTCTCCAAAATGTTATCATTTAATGTTTCTCCTTTGGTTGAAGGTGTTTTTTATATAATAGCTAGTATGCTTTTTCCAATATAAAAGAGAAATTTTATTTGAAAAATTAAATATAGGATATAGACTCTTTGTAAAGAGAGGTTGGTATGTCAAAATTACTTGATTTGTTTATTGATTTATTTAAGTGGCCTGTAGCAATATTGTCCCTTGTTTCCTTGCCGGCACTGGTTAAAGCTTTAGATTATTTGAATGTTACAAATATGCGATTTGTTGTTTTTGGGGTTGGGATGTTTGTATATTTAGCTTTAAAAATTGTTGCAGGAGCAAGAACAAATGTTTCTATGCAAATATTGGCACATGAATTTACGCATATCTTTTTTGCATTATTAACTTTACACAAAGTAACGCATATTCACCTTAATATGGATGAATCTGGTGGTGCTATGCAGTTTAAGGGTAGAGGTAATTGGTTAATTGTAATTGGTCCATACTTCTTTCCGCTTTTTTTATTTTTTATGATGCTTGGAATTACATATTTTTCTAATAGAATACCAGAAGGTTATTGGATTAATGGTATTTTAGGATACTTTTTTGCATATCATGTTGAAAGCATTATGGTGCAGATACATGGTGACCAACCAGACTTTAAAATTGTAGGTTTTCCATTTTGTATATTCTTTTTGCCTGGTGCAAATATGTTTATGTTTTCTTCAATTGTTGCCTTTAATAACGGTGGATGGCAAGGAATTGAAAAATATGTAACCATTGTTTCAAGACTTAGTTTAAGCTATATTGAGTTGATTCTACAGTATTTTACCAACTAATAGAACATTCTTTGGTAGTTGATTTAAGTGTAACTGTTTTGTTTAATGGAACAACATATCTTTCTTTAATGTGTCCATAAGCGAAGTTTGTTATTACAGGAATATTTAGTCCATTTGCAAAATCTTTGATGCAATCTTCTATTGTTCCATCTTCTTTATCGGATATAATGCAGTTATGAAATTGTCCTATTATTATAGCTTTTAATTTATTAAAGTTTTTTTGTTGTTTTAATTGGTTTAACATTAAATCTATTTTATATGTTTTTTCTCCAACATCTTCTAGTAGTAAAATTTTACCAGATAAATTTGGGAAATATTGTGTTCCGCAAAGATATGTAAGCACACTTAAACATCCTCCTACGATTTTTCCTTTGCATTCGCCTTTTTTAAAGCAATTACCAGAAATTATTTTTTGATGATTGGTGAATAATATGCTATTTAATGATGTATGTAGCGTTTTATTTATATTTTCTCCATCTATATCATATAGAGGTAAAAATCCAGTGTATGATGTGAGTTTTACTTTTGCTATAAGGGCATTTTGTAGAGCTGTGGAATCGCTTAATCCAAAAATTGGTTTTTTATTTTGTTTAATGATGTTATAGTCTAATAAATCTAATATTCTAGTAGCTCCAGCTCCACCTCTTAAGCAAAAAAGAGCTCTAATACTATCGTCTTTGAAGAATTTGTTTATATTATTGGCTCTCTCTTTATCAGTACCGGCCATATAGCGATAATTCTTGTTTAAGTTATTGGCTAATATAGGGGTAAGGCCTATTTTTTTTAAATAGTTTACAGACGGAGTTATATCTTTGTCATTTAAACCAACAGAAGGAGCGATAATACCGATTTTGTCTCCCTTTTTTAGTATTGCCATTATAATTTCTCCAATAATTCAAAGCCCATATCGGTTATGGAGTTATCTCTTGCTCCCATTAATACAATACGGTCATTGGGTTTTGCTATTTCTAAAATATGTTGCTTTAGTTCATCTCTGGTTGGGAAGAATTTTGCATTTGAGCCAAGTTCTATTGCGTGATTTACTAAATCTAGAGATGATATATCTCTCTTAACAGTGCCTCCTGCAAAAAATATTTCAGGAATAAGCAAGATATCTTGGTCATCCATGTGACGATTAAAACTTGCTATGATTTCTTTGCCCATTAAGCGCATTGGAGAGAAACCGTGCGGTTGAAACATTAAAATTAATCTTCCCTTATAGCTTTTTAAGGCAGACATAGAAGCATTTACTTTATCTGGATTATGTGCAAAGTCATCTATAACAGTTATGTTATTTGTTTGTCCTAAAACTTCAAGACGGCGCTTTGTTCCTAAAAAGCTTTCTAAAATTTTGCAAGAAGTGTGAGCATCTATTCCTAATAATGAACAGCAAGCAATAGCACACATTGCGTTTGATACATTGAATTTGCCTATTAAGTTTAATGTATATTGTTGGTCTTTGTAAGTATATGATGTTCCATTTTGAATGGCGGTTATATTTTTTGCATAAAAATCTGCACTAGAATCGGTTATGCTAAAGGTTAAAGTATTTTTATTTATGTGAGTAATTGCTGAACTATTTGGGCAATCTTTATTTAGAACAACACCACGTTTTGCCTTTTGAGCGAATGTTCCAAATAGTTGTTGTAATTCTTCTATAGATTTATGGTCTAATGAAATATTATTTATAACAGATATGAATGGAGTATATTTTTCTATAGAACTATCACTTTCATCTGCTTCTATTACACAATATTCGCCATTGTTTAGGATTACATTAGGAATTCCTGATTGATTTTCATAATTTTTAAGTAAAGCGCCATTTATTACTAATGGAGATTTTGCTGATTTATCTAAGATATAACCAATCATAGCCGTTACAGTAGATTTTCCGCTAGTTCCACCGACAGCAATATTGTATTTGTGTGACGAAAATATGTCTGCAAGTAAATCTGAACGATGCTTAATAGGGATATTTAATTCTTTCGCTCTTTTAATATCAGGAATTGTATCTTCTACGGCAGTTGAGGCATATAATACATCAAATGTTTTATCTAACATTGAACCATCTTGAGGATAAAGCTTGATGCCTAGTTCTGTTAATTTTTGTTTTGCTTTTTGTTCTTTTCCTTGGTCAAAGCTTCTATCTGTGCCATAAATATCGTGATTTTTAAATTTTAGAACTTGAGCGAGAGCACTCATTCCACTGCCTGCGATAGCGCAAAATCCTATTTTTGCCATATTTTTCGTCCTTATTGTTGGTTAATGGTAATAGTTTAGGATATAATAGTTAAATTTTTTATAAAAAAACACTTGAACACTGTTTTAAATTAGATTATTGTGTGAGTGTAAATGCCACTAGTGAGAGATTAAATATGACTAAAACAAAAGAAGAAATTAGAGTTGATTTAATTCTTAAAGCAAGAGAAATATTAAAAGATAAAGGTTTAGAGTTTTTAACAGCAAGAAAATTAGCTGATTATTCTGGCTATTCTGTTGGTACTATTTATAATCAATATAAAAGTATGGATAATTTAATAATTTGGGAAAATTGCTATACTTTGGATGAATTATATGAAGTATTAAAAAGTGCAGAGTTTGGATCTGATGCCTATAAAAATTTAAATTCTTTGTTGGAAAAGTTTGTTGAGTTTGTTTTAGATAATAAGAATTTGTGGTTTACGTTATACCATTTTCATTTTACTAATAATGACACAAAATATGATTTGTTTTATTTGAAGAGAATTATCAAAATTGTAGAGCTTTTAGAAAATAATATTCATAAATTGTTTGATAAAGTTTTAGATAATGAAAGAAAAGTTTCAACAGAAGTTTTATTTGTTACGTTATTTGCACTTAGTTCTTTATTGACAACGGAAAAAGAGTTTGTGCGTTTAGAAAAAAGATATGTGGTTAGAGTTTTGTTTAATACATATTTAGCTGGTATGTCTTGTTTAGCTAGCTAATCTTCTTCTAGTTCTGTAACAATCTTTTTGGTAACTTCTTTAGCGTCTCCTAATAGCATTAAGGTTTTATCGCTATAAAATAGAGGGTTATCTATACCTGCATATCCTGAAGACATAGAGCGTTTAACGAAAATGATTCTTTTGGCTTGCTCTACTTCTAAAATAGGCATTTTATAAATTGGACTATCTATTTTTGTTTTTGCAAGTGGATTTGTTATATCATTTGCTCCAATTACATAAACGACATCAGTTGTTTGAAATTCTTGATTAATGTCTTTTAGTTCAAAAATATTGTCTGTATCTACATCTGCCTCAGCTAATAAAACATTCATATGTCCGGGCATTCTTCCTGCTACTGGATGTATGGCAAACTTTACGTCTACGTGATATTTGTTTTGTAAAATTTTTGCCATATTTGCTATTTCGTGTTGTGCAGATGCTACAGCCATACCATACCCAGGTACAATGATTATTTTGTTGGCATTTTCCATTAAAAAAGCAACATCATTTGGTGTGCTTAAATGTGAAGTTTGTTGTGTTAATGTTTCCTGTGAAATGTTTTTGGTTGGAAAAAGTACATTGTGTAAAGGACGGTTCATAGATTTGGTCATTATGTGTGATAAAATCATTCCGCTAGCACCTATGATAGAGCCTGTTATAATTAGTAAAGGATTATATATACTGAATCCAACTAGTACCGTTGACCAACCAGATAAAGCATTTAGTATAGATATTATTATTGGAGCATCTGCGCCACCTATTGGAAGTACAAATAAAAAACTCCATATACTGAATGATAAAACTAGAGGAAAAAGGTAATTGTCATCTATTTTATAAGTGTAATAGGCGCTTAATAAAGCTAGAATAAATATAAAAAAATTAGTAGTTCTTATGATTTTTTCTTCGGCTAATTTTATATTTGATGTTAGTTTTATAAAAGAGGCTATTGAACCACTAAAGGTTATGAAACCTAAAATTACTATAAATAAATGTAAAAATGTTGTTTGTGTTGTAGTGATTATTTCGCCAATTCCAATGAGTCCAGCGCTTAATCCTCCAAAACCATTTAATAGGGCAATCATTTGAGGTAAATTTTGCATTTGAACCTTTTTAGCATATGTTATGCCAATGAGAGCTCCTAATATTATGCTAATGGTTAAATATGGTAGATGTGATATATTTACATCTTTTATGGCTATACATAATGCGAGTATCATTCCACATATAGCATAAAAATTTCCTTTATAGGCAGTTTTAGCGTATGATAATTTATTTATTGATAAGATGAATAAGGTATAGATGAGAATATTTATATAATTAATCATTTGAGCTATCTTTCTTTTTGAACATATTTAACATTCTTCCAGATATGTAAAAACCACCAAAAATATTTAATGATGCAAGAAATATGGCAAAATAGAGTAACAGATATTCCATATTGGTTGTGGCATAATTTAACGTTTGTATACTTCCTAAGATAACAATTCCTGATATTGCGTTTGTAACACTCATTAATGGTGAGTGTAGCATTGGAGTAACGTGCCAAATTGCAAAATAGCCGATGAAACAAGATAAAATTAATACATCTATTAAAAACATGGCATTATCCTTTATATAACATTTCAGATATATAATTTATATCTAAGTTTAGTTGATTTGTGTTTGGTAAAATAGTTTTTATAAGATTTAACATATTGTTTGCCCATAATTCAGAAGCGGTGGTTGGGCATAATGTTTCTAATTGTGTGTTGCGGTAAAATAGGTATTTATCTGTTTTTTCTTCGTTTTTATCTATCTCAATATTGTTTTTTGTTGTATCTACTATAACTGGATAATTTTCTAAATATTGTAAATAATTGTAATTGATTATTTTAGGAGAGTTTTTAATAGAACTTGCAGAAGATAAGATGAAGTTTTGGTTTTTTATTAAATCTATAAGTTCATGTTTTGTATTTGCTGAGGTAAAATTTGCTCCAACCGATTGAGCTAGTTCTTTAGTTTGTTCATTTATATCGAGAATTGTTACTTTACAACCTTGTTTTTTAAATATTGTGGCTGCTTGTAGCCCTGTGATACTTGCTCCAATAATCAGAGCAGATGTTGCTTTGATTGAAGTTGAAGCCGTAATTAATTGAGGAGCAATCCTTGATGAGTGATAGAGTGCATACATAGCTCCCATATATCCACGAATAGTATGTTGAGAGCTTAGAATGTCTATAGATTGAGCAACAGATGTGCGTGGTACTTTTTCTAATCTGATAATTTGCGGTAAATTATTGATGTCAGAAAATTCAAAATTACTAAAATCAGCAATAAGTAGTTGTTTTGTATTTAAAAGTTCCAATTTAGGTGGGCTTATTTGTAAGATTATTTGACACTTAGTGAAAATATCATCAGCCTTATCATATAAAATTGCTCCAGAATTTTTGTATTCAATATCATAGAAATTTGATTTTTTTCCTATATTTTTTTGTAAAATGATTTTATGCCCTAATTGGGTTAATTTTTTTACCACTTCAGGGGTTAAAGCACATCTTGTTTCATTTTTGTTATATTCTTTTATTGCTCCAATTATCATTTGTGAAAACTTTATATTAATATTTGTTGTGTATATATGCTGTGTATATAAACAGCAAAAGAAGAATATCAATGGCAGAATATTTAAAAATTTTTATTTCATTTTTTAAAATAGGGCTTTTTACCTTTGGTGGTGGCTACGCGATGATACCAATGTTTCGTCGTGAATTAATAGAAAAACACAATTATATTACAGAAGAAGAGTTGATGGATTATTACTCTATTGGTCAATGTACTCCAGGTATTATTGCTATTAATGTTGCGACTTTTACAGGGTATAAAATAAAAAGGGCAAAAGGTGCATGTTTAGCCACCTTGGCAATTGTTTTACCATCGTTGATTATAATAATGTGCCTAGCTGGTATTTTAGGAGTTATTTCTGAAAATGAAATGGTAAATCATGCTTTTTCCGGTATTAGAATTGGTGTTACAGTTTTAATTTTTAATGAATTAGTGAATTTGATGAAGAAAAACATTAAAAGTAAATTTCAAGTAGCTATATTTGCTGTGGCTGTTGCTTTGTTGTTTTTATTTGATTTGTCTTCAATATTGGCAGTTTTATTGGCGGCTAGCGTTGGTTTTATTAGGTATTGGAGATTAAAATGATTTTTGTAACATTATTTTGGGAATTTTTTCAAATTGGTTTATTTGCGATTGGTGGAGGTCCTGTAACAATACCATTTTTATTTGATTTAACTGAAAAATATGATTGGTTTACAGCACAAGAATTAACAAACATGATTGCTGTATCTCAGTCAACGCCTGGACCAATTGGAGTTAATATGGCGACCTATGTTGGATTTCAAACAGCTGGTATATTGGGGGGAATTATTGCAACATTGGGATTAATATTACCATCACTGATTATTGTAGTACGAATTTCTAAATTCTTGCGTAAGTTTGGTAATAATCCTATTTTGTGTGAAGTTATGTTGTCTATTCGTCCAGTTGTAATGGCTTTAATATTGATGGCTGGTATTGATTTAATGAAAATAAGCGTGTTAAATTATGTGTCTGCAATCTTTGCTGTGTTGTTTTTTATTTTGGTATATTTTTATAAAAAAGGACCTGTTTTTTATATTATATTATCAGCAATTTTGGGTATTGTTTTAAGATTATAGATATAATTTTTTTCTACTAAATACTTGCTATTTAAAATTTTTTGCTATAAAAGAGGTTAAATTTATTTTATTACTTTGCCTTTAAGCTTGGCTTAGAAGGCTTTTTTTGAGGAAAAAACAAAATTATGAGTATTAGAAATATTGCGATTATTGCTCACGTTGACCATGGTAAGACAACATTAGTAGATGGTTTGTTACGTCAAAGTGGTACTTTTAGAGATAATCAAAAGGTTGAAACTTGCGTTATGGATAGTAATGACCTTGAACGTGAGCGTGGTATTACTATTTTATCTAAATGCACATCTGTAGAGTGGAATGGTACAAATATTAATATTGTAGATACTCCAGGACACGCTGATTTTGGTGGTGAAGTTGAGCGTATTTTATCTATGGTTGATGGCGTGGTTTTATTGGTAGATTCATCTGAAGGTCCAATGCCTCAAACAAAATTTGTGTTAGGTAAGGCTTTGAAAATTGGTTTAAAACCAATTGTTGTTATCAATAAAGCAGATAAAGCAGATGCGAGACCAAATGAAGTTTTGGATGAAATTTTTGATTTGTTTGTAAGTTTGGATGCTAATGATGAACAATTAGACTTTCCTGTATTATATGCTTCTGGACGTAATGGCTGGGCTGTTAAAGAATTGGAAGATGAAAAAGTTGATTTAAAACCTTTGTTTGAACTTATTTTATCTTATGTTCCAGAGCCTGTTTGTGAAAAAGATAAACCATTTTCTATGTTGGCGACAACTTTGGAGGCGGATAAGTTTGTTGGTCGTATCTTAACAGGTAAAATTCATAGTGGTAGCTTAAAAGTTAATGATGCTGTTAAGGTTATAAATAAAAATGGAGAAATTGAGCGTACACGTATTACTAAAATTATGGCTTATAAAGGTTTGGATCGTGTAGCATTAAATGAAGCTAATGCAGGTGATATTGTTGCTGTTGCAGGTGTGGTAAAAGGCACTGTGGCAGATACTATTTGTGCTATGGATGTTGTTGATGCTATAGAATCTCAACCAATTGACCCACCAACATTGTCTATGACTTTTTCTGTTAATGATTCTCCTCTTGCAGGTAGAGAAGGTGACAAAGTTACTTCTCGTATGATTTGGGATAGATTGGAGAAAGAAGCAGAATGTAATATTGCTCTTAAGATTTCTCGTTCTGAAACAGCAGAATCTTTTGAAGTTGCTGGTCGTGGTGAACTTCAATTAGGTGTATTAATTGAAACTATGCGTCGTGAAGGTTTTGAGCTGTCTATTTCTCGTCCTAGAGTTTTGTTGCAAAAAGATGAAAATGGTAATGCTTTAGAGCCAATGGAAGAAGTTGTTGTTGATGTTGATGAAGAATTTTCAGGAACAGTTGTTGAAAAATTAAGTCAACGTAAAGCTGAGTTGTTGGAAATGATACCTTCTCAAATTGGTAATAAAACAAGACTTATATTCAAAGCTCCTGCTCGTGGTTTAATTGGTTATCATTCAGACTTTTTAACAGATACTCGTGGTACAGGTGTTATGAATAGAGTATTTTCTGGTTATGAACCATTTAAAGGTGATATTGATAGCCATAGAAATGGTGTGTTGATTTCTAGTGAAGCAGGTACTGCTATTGCGTACTCTTTATGGAAGTTGCAAGATAGAGGTCCTATGTTTATTGAGCATAATACACCTGTTTATGTGGGAATGATTATTGGTGAGCATACAAAATCTAATGATTTGGAAGTTAATCCTACAAAATCTAAACAGTTAACAAACATACGTGCGGCTGGTAAAGATGAGGCAATTGATCTTATTCCTCCAAGAAAACTTTCTTTAGAGCAAGCTCTTTCTTATATTCAACAAGATGAGCTTTTGGAGGTTACTCCAAAATCATTACGCTTACGTAAAAAGATCTTAGATCCAATTTTGCGTAAACGCTCAAGAAATGATGTTGATGCTTAATCAATTTTATCTTTTAATGAAAAGCTCGTCAAAAATGACGGGCTTTTTTGTTGCTTATTTAAATTTGAGAGGAAGGGATTATATGTAAAATATAAGGAGGATATATGTTTTTTAAAAAAGTTGAAAAAGAAGAAAGGCGTATTTTTAGAGATGTTTATGTTGCTGTATGGGATTTTTGGACAAGTCCAACAGGTGCCTTTATTTTAGCAGTATCTGCAATGGCTTTGGGGTATTATCAATTTTATGTCAGTCGTCCAATTTTAAGATATGATACAAATACGATTAAAGTAATTTCTTCTCTTAATAATAATGAGTTTGGAGTGAGTGTTAAAGATAAATCTTATCAGGATTTATATTTGACTAAAGTTTATTTGTTTAATGAAGGAGAACAAGCGCTATCTGGCGAAGACGTTTCTAAAATTGACCATGATCCTATTAGAATTGTTATTCCAAAAGATTTAAAGCTTGTGCACTACAATATTGATAATGAAGAGACAACTTCTGCTATTACAGCAAATTTGATACTATATAATAGAAATTTGGTGCTTAAATTTGATTTTCTTAATCCAGATTATCAGTATGTTGTTAATTTGTTACATGAAAATAATAGTGATGATATAAAAATATTGGGTAGTGCTCTTAATGTAAATCAGGTAACTAAAGAATTATATAATAAAACGTTGAAGCATATTTTACTTTGGGGGTTAGGTGGTTTGTATATATTGTTGATTGCAAGATATGTGATGAAGAAATTAAAATAAATTAAAATTATTTAAAGGATTTTCTTTTATATTCTAGACAGTGTTATAATTTTTTATAGGAATAAAGTTATGAGAAAATCTTTTATTTGTAGTTTGCTGATGGTTTTATTTTTAAGTGCTTGTGCAACAGACCCTTATACAGGAGAAAGAAAAGTATCTAATACTGCTTGGGGCAGTGGTTTAGGTGCATTAGCAGGAGCAGGTATTGGCGCTCTTGCAGGTGGAGAAAAAGGCGCATTGATTGGTGCAGGTGTTGGAGCTGCAGCAGGTGCTGGTACAGGAGCTTATATGGATATACAAGCTCAAAAACTTCGTAGAGAGTTATTAAATACAGGTGTTCAAGTTAAAGAAATTAATGGTCAAATTTATTTGATTATGCCTGGTAATATTACTTTTGATAGCAATCAAGCTACTATTAAATATGCTTTTCAACCAGTATTAAATTCTATTGCTAAAGTTATTAAAGAATATAATAAAACGATGGTTCAAGTAAATGGTTATACAGATAGTACAGGTAGTACAGCTACAAATAATACACTTTCTTTGATGAGAGCAAATTCTGTTTCTAACTATTTGAGAATTCAAGGCGTTGATGCTAATAGAATCGTGTCTAATGGTTATGGCTCATCAAATCCTATAGCTTCAAATGCAACAGCTGCTGGAAGAGAACAAAATCGTAGAGTGGAAATTGTATTAATTAATAGATAATATGTATGTAGGTTAGGCTACCTACGGGTAGCCTAAATATGACGATATGATTAGACTTTATCCATTGAAAGATAATTTTTATATAGATGTTTTTTTGAAGTGCATGTTATTATGCATGTTGGCATATTCTTTTATGTTTTTTCAGTTTTGGTGGGGAGACCATGATTGGGGTTATATAAAAGATGGCGTTTCTTTAGAAAGTGGTTTTTTTGAAGCGAGATATACTCAACATCTGTTTACAGTATTGTTACTAGATGGGCATGTGCTACCGATTTTTTCTTTTATAATAAGCCTTATTTCATTAGTCGTATTAAATATGATGATTGCTTATTATTTGGAAGTGCCAAAAACGAAATTTAATTATATTTTGTTTGTTTTATTTTTTTCGTTAAATCCTCATGTATATGCTTTTTTTTATTATGTTTATTTGGCCTTTCCTTTTATAGCGTGGTGTATTGTTGGTGTTGGCATACTGTTTTTGTTTGAAAAGCAAAGTTTGATAAGATTTTTGATAGGTGTTGTTTTATTTGTTTTACTTTTGGGGAGTTATCCTCCTAATATTACTTTGTTTTTTGTTTTGTTTGTTGCTAAGAGAATAATTGCTTTTTTGGATAACAGGGAGAGTATTTTAGATATTATAAAAAAAGGATGTTTATTTGCCTTAGAAGTTGTTTTGGGATATATCGGATTTAAGTGTATTTTTATTTTTCTTCAAAAAAACGATTTGATTAATCTTGATATGTATAATATTTCAACAAAAGGAATTTATGAAATTTTGCAGACTGTTCCTTTTGAGATGTGGTATTCCATCGCTCAATGGTTTGAACCTTATAGTTTTATGGATGGTAATTACTGTGTTTGTTTGATTATACCTATTGTTTTAGCAATGTTTTTGATGTTTCGCAGTGGAAAAAATAAGTTATTTATGATTTTGTTTTGGGCTTTTATTTTATTTTTATCTCGCTTTGTCTTTTTGATTGCAACGAAAGGAGAAGTAAGCGCTTTTAGATTGGTTTATTTTGGAAAAATCGGCGTGTTAGCTTTTGCTTTGAGTATTATTATGCAAAATAAGGAAAAGTGTATTAAAAATATTTTGATGCTTTGGGGCTGTGTTTGTTTAAGTTTGTTTGTTGAGACTAATTTTTATATACATAAAGTTCAATATTTTGGATTTGTTGCTGGTAGAAAATATCAGCATAAATTACTTGATAAACTTGTAATGAATAAAAATTTTAAATATGAAAAAAAATACATATCTCTTACTTTCGGATATCCTAATTTTAGAAACAAATTTTATAATGGAACTAAAAATTCAGGTGAGATGAATGGGCAGACAATGGTATTTTATTTTGATACTATTAATCAATTGTTTTGGGAAGAAAAATTTGCTCCTGTTGCTGTTGGGGCAGGTATTCTTAATAGCGCTTCGATTTTAAGAGTTAATAGAGATGGGGGAAAATATTGGGGGGATGATAAATATTGGACGAATAATCCTGAGAATATGAAAAACATTAGAGAATGGCTATATATGAAAGCAAAATTAGGAAGTGTATATATTGATGATAAGTATATTTTAGCGATTTTAGATGAAAATGATTTTTATAAAAATAGAGAGTTAGTTGCAACATCTTTAGATAAATAAAAAGGCTCTATATTTTAGAGCCTTTTTTATTTTGTGAGTTATATAATTATGCGCCGAATACGATGTTCATTGTATCTTTTGCAATCATATATTCTTCATCTGTTGGAATAACGTATACGCGTACTTGAGAATCTGGAGTAGATATTTCCATGATGCTTCCACGTTTGCTATTTGCTTCTTCATCTACAGTAATGCCAAGATAGCTTAAACGTTTTAATACCAAACTTCTTAATAAAGAACCATTCTCGCCAATACCTGCTGTAAATACAATAGCATCAACACCGCCTAATACTGCAATGTATGAACCAATAAAACGAATAATGCTATGTACATATGCATCTAAAGCATTAGTTGCATTTTCTTCAACGCCGTATAATGTTTCTACATCACGGTTATCAGAGTATCCGCACATACCATACATACCGCTCTTCTTATTTAGAATTTCATTTACTTCGTCTGGAGTTTTATTTTGTGATTTGCAAATATATAATGGAATATATGGGTCAATATCGCCACAACGTGTTCCCATAATAAGACCTGCAAGTGGAGTGAAGCCCATGGATGTATCAACACATTTACCATCATTAATAGCAGAAATAGATGCGCCATTTCCTAGGTGACATGTAATGATTTTTCCTTTTTTGCCTAATAGTTCAGCTGCTTTTTGGGAAACATATGCGTGAGATGTTCCATGGAACCCATAACGACGAATCTTATGTTTTGTATATTGTTCTAATGGGATAGCATATAAAAATGCTTCTTTAGGCATTGTTTGATGAAAAGCTGTATCAAATACAACGGTTTGAGGAACGTTTGGTAAAAGATTTTTAACAGCGTTAATACCTAAAACATGTGCATGATTGTGTAGAGGTGCTAATTCAGATAATTCTTCAATTTTTTCTACAACATCATCTGTTACTAATACAGAATTTTTGAAGTAATCGCCACCTTGAACTACACGGTGACCAACCGCATCAATTTCTTCCATAGAAGTTAAAGCACCGTTTAATAATTCTTTTATTACTTCAACAATTGCTTCGTTGTGTGTAGGAAGAGCAACTTCACGTTTACGTTTATCTTGACCAGTTAATCTAATTTCTATAAAAGAACCATGAATACCAATACGATCTGCTACACCTTTAGCAATAACGTTATAGTTTTCGCCTTCAACATTAAATAATTGATATTTTAATGATGAAGAGCCAGAGTTTAATACAAGAATCTTTTTCATTTTATTTACGTCCTTTATCTTATTTCATAGCTTGAATTGCTGTAATTGCAATCATACCAACAATATCTTCTGTTAATGCGCCACGAGATAGGTCATTAACTGGAGCATTCATACCTTGCATAATTGGTCCATATGCTTCACATCCGCATAGACGTTGTAACAATTTGTAGCCAATATTACCAACTTCAAGACAAGGGAAAATAAGAACGTTTGCTTGTCCTGCAACTTTAGAATCAGGAGCTTTCTTTTGTCCTACAACAGGGTCTAGAGCTGCATCTGCTTGTAATTCACCGTCTAATTCAATTGGTAAATGTTTAAATTCATCTGATGCTAACATATCTTTGGCAATAGCTGTTGCGTTTTTAACTTTATCAACCATTCCGCCAGAACCAGAACCTTTAGTTGAATAGGATAACATTGCAACTTTTGGGTCTAATCCAAATTTTAATGCAGTTTCTGCAGTTGCAATAGCCATATCTGCTAATTCTTGTTCTGATGGGTTAATGATGATTGCGCAGTCTGCCAATAGATATGGAGTATCATTTGCAACCAAAATTAGTGAAGAAGATACGCTACGAGCTGGGTTTGATGATTTAATAATTTGTAATGCAGGACGAACAGTTTCAGCTGTTGAATGATTTGCACCAGAAACAAGACCGTCAGCATGACCAGCTTTTACCATCAATGTTCCAAAATAGTTATAATTAAGTGCTAGTTTTTTTGCATCTTCAGGAGTCATTCCTTTTGATTTTCTTAATTCATATAAAAGGTTGGAATATTCTTCTAATCTTTCTGAAGATTCTGGGTGTAATATTTCGATACCATCTAAATTCCAAGAATTTTTTGCGTAATATGCTTTAATTTCTTCCGGATTTCCTAGTATGATTATTTTAGCAGCTTTGCGTTCTGCTATAATGTGAGCAGCTTGTAAAATACGCTCGTCTTCCCCTTCAGGCAAAACGATTGTTTGTAAGTTTTTGGACGCTCTATCCAAAAGACTATTTAAAAATTTACTTATCTCCATTGTATGTTCCTTTTATATAAATGAAAAAATAAAGTTTTCTCTAGTAAATATCATCAGCATTTAAAAGGCAATAAAAAAGTTTGATTTTTATGCTTTTGTAGTGTAAATATGCGTTAATTGGTACTGTTTAGGAGTAAAATATAGTGAAAAAATTCATTTTAAGCTGTTTTTTTAGTTTGTTTTTTGTTTTAGGTGCTTTTGCAAACACTCAATTTGATACTGATGTTAGCGTGGATATTACTTCATCTACGGTTGCAGAGGCAAAAAAGTTAGCAATGCTAAAAGCCGTTAGAGATGGTTTAAATAATGTTGTTCTTAGTATTAGTACACAAGAGACTGTTGATGAATTAAATAAATTAAATGATAATCAAATTCAGCATTTTATATCAGAAGTTATGGTTTTGATGGAAAAAAGTTCTGATGTTCGCTATATTGCTGATTTGCGAGTTAGTGTTAATGAAGAAGTTTTAAAATCTTATATGAGAGAAAATAATTTGCCACTTATTATTGGTGAAGAACAAGATATTTTGGTTGTTCCTTTAATAGAAAGAGAAGATGGGACTATCGATTTATGGAGTGGTGAAAATACATGGAGAGATGCTTTTATTCAGCGAAAAAATTTAAGAAAAGGAAATTTGAATATAAATGTAATTCAGAAAAATTTAGGAAATATTACTGTTGTTGAAGCGAATCGTATTTTTGATATGAATGATGAGCAATATACTGAGATGGCATCTTTTAACAGAGTTGAAGATATATATGTATTAAAATATTCTCTAAAAGATGCTAAAGTTTATATTAAGCATTTTCCTAAAAAAGATGTTTTTGAAGTTGTAATTGATAATGCAACAGAAATGGAAATGGTTGATAAAGTTTTGCCTTATTTTAAGGATAATAAGAAAGCAACTATTAAGGAGCAACCAGAAACCTCAGAAGAGGTAAATTTTGAAGTTATTTATAATTATCCAAAGTTGTTAAAATGGATGGAGTTAAAAAGATTGCTTGAAGCTATGCCTCAAGTTCAGGATCTTAATGTGATTTCTTTAGCTAAGGGTAAGGTTCACTTTAGTTTTAAATATATTGGTGTTGTTGAAAAATTACAAACAGCTTTGGGATTAAAGGGATATCATTTGAATAGAGAAGGAGATTTTTATGTCATTAATTAATAGCAAAAATCAGAAAAAATTTTATGTAAATCCATATATGTGGTTCGTAATATTTTTTGTATTTTTTTATATGTTATATGTTTTGCGTTCGGTTTTAATGCCCTTTGTTGCTGGAATTTTATTAGCATATTTATTAGACCCTATGGTTGATAGACTTCAAAAGTTAAAGTTTTCTAGAACATGGGCGACATTGATAGTGTGTTTTTTAACAATTTTGATTGTTATGCCTTGTATAAGTTTATTGGTTAGTATGATAGAAAATCAAGTATCTTTATTGGTGCAAGCGACGCCTAAATATTTGAGCTTGATTATGGAAAAGCTAAAACCTGCATTGCAAAATATTACAGAGCGGTTTCCTGATTTAAAAGGTGCTAATATTGAAGAATTAATAAAAGCAAATATTGGTAATGGAATGAAAGTTGCCGGCAGAATATTGAGAAGTTTAATGTCTAATGGCTTTGCTTTAATTAACTTAATTTCTCTATTGTTGATTATGCCTGTTGTTACTTTCTATATGTTGCGTGATTGGGATGATTTTGTTAAAAAATTTGAGTCTTTATTACCTAAAAAGTCTAAAAAAGGAATTATTGAAGGTTTTAAGGAAATTGATAAAATTATAGCTGGATTTATTCGTGGTCAATTAAGTGTTTGCTTGATTTTAGGACTGTTTTATTCCATTGGTTTGAAATTAGTTGGTTTGGAATTGGGGCTACTAGTTGGCTTTATTGCTGGTATTATATCTTTTATTCCTTATGTTGGGTCAATAACTGGATTTATTTTAGGATGCGTATTAGCGTTTGCTCAATATGGTGATATTACACATGTTTTATATGTGATTGCAGTATTTATGTTAGGTCAATTTATAGAAGGTAATTTCTTGACTCCAAAATTAGTTGGTGAAAGTGTTGGTCTTCATCCTGTATGGGTTATGTTTGCATTATTGGCTGGTGGTGTTTTGTTAGGATTTTTAGGTTTAATGCTAGCAGTACCTCTTGCTGCAATTATTGGTGTTTTAGTTAGATATGGTATAAAGAGATATAAGCAAAGCTCTTTATATTTAGATTAAAAAAATCCCGTAGTCTGTAAACTACGGGATTTTAATTTGTAATATGTGATTATAATGTTTTTACCATTTTAACAAAGTTAATACCTTTTTCTTCAAATAAATCGCCTTCTTGTTTGAAACCAAGTTTTTCATAAAACCCAACAACAGAAAGCATTGCGTGCATAACAATTGTTTCGTATCCGATTTCTTTTGCTACATCTTCGGCATATTTGATTAATTTACGACCAACTCCTTCTCCTTGGTGTACAACATCAACTGCAACTTGCATAACACGAATTTCATCATTATTTAATGGAACAAGAATTAATCCGCCAATTAATTCATCAGTACTTCCTTCTATACATCCTATATGCAAAAAATTTGCTTCTTCTTGGCGATAAGAATCGAGAAACTTTAGACCTAAAGGTTGCAATAATACTTTATATCTTAAGTCTAATAGTTCCTGATAACGGCTTGAACCAAACTCTATGTCAATAAATTTAATCATATTAGTCTCCATTTATGTATCATATAAAAGTATTAAACCATACTTTTAATGTATATGCAATAAGAAAATGTAAAATCTGTTGCGTTCAAGAAAAATATACTGTATGAACATTGTAAGTTTAAATAATAAAGGAAAATTTTAATGCAGGATTTGGCTAAAATCAGAAATTTTGCTATTGTGGCGCATATTGACCATGGTAAATCAACTATTGCGGATAGAATTATAGAAACTTGTGGTGGTTTAGAGCGTAGAGAAATGACAGAGCAAGTGCTTGATTCTATGGATATAGAAAGAGAACGTGGTATTACTATTAAAGCACAAACAGTGCGTTTGAAATATAAAGCAAAAGATGGTGAAGAATATTTATTAAATATGATAGATACTCCGGGTCACGTAGACTTTTCTTATGAAGTATCTCGTTCTTTGGCTGCTTGTGAAGGTTCTGTTTTGGTTGTTGATGCAACACAAGGTGTGGAAGCTCAAACATTAGCAAATGTTTATTTAGCAATAGAAAATAATCATGAGATTGTTCCTGCTTTAAATAAGGTAGATTTACCTTCTGCAGATGTTGATAAAGTAAAAGAGCAAATTGAAGATGTTATTGGAATTGATGCTAGTGGAGCAGTGGAAACTTCAGGTAAAACAGGTGTTGGTGTTGATAATCTTTTGGAGGCAATTGTAAAAGATTTGCCTGCACCAAAAGGTGAATATGATGCTCCATTAAAAGCTCTTTTGATTGATAGTTGGTATGATTCTTATTTGGGTGTGGTTATTTTAGTTCGAATTATAGATGGCAGTTTAAGGAAAAAGCAAGTTATACGTATGATGAATAATAATGCAACGTATACTGTTGATAGAATCGGTGTGTTTACTCCTAAAATGCAAGATGTTGATGAGCTTGCTGCAGGCGAAGTTGGTTTTATTACAGCTAGTATTAAGAGTGTTGGTGATTGTAGTGTTGGCGATACTATTACAGATAATAAACGTCCTTGTGAAAAGGCTTTATCAGGATTCAAACCATCTGTTCCAGTTGTATTTTGTTCAATGTTTCCTGTAGATAGTAGTCAATATGAAGCTCTAAAAGATGCTTTGGCAAAATTAAAGTTAAATGATGCAAGTATTGATTATCAAAATGAAAATTCTGCAGCATTAGGTTTGGGTTTTAGATGTGGCTTTTTAGGTCTGCTACATATGGAGATTATCCAAGAGAGAATCGGCAGAGAGTTTGATTTAGATATTATTACAACAGCACCATCTGTTGCGTATAAAATCAATCTTACAAAAGGTGAGACAATAATGTTGCATAATCCAGCTGATATGCCAGATTTATCTACGGTATCATCTATTGAAGAACCGATGGTTAGAGCTACAATTATGGTGCCAGACACATATTTGGGTGCTGTACTGAAATTGTGTACAGAAAGACGAGGTATTCAAAAAGAATTAACTTATGTTGGTTCTAGAGCAATGGTTGTTTATCAGATACCATTAAATGAAATTGTTTTTGATTTTTATGATAGGTTAAAGTCTATTACCAGTGGGTATGCTAGCTTTGACTATGAATTAACTGATTATGAGCAATCTGATTTGGTAAAAGTTCAAATATTGATTAACGAAGAACCTGTTGATGCTCTTGCATTTTTATGTCATAGAAGTCAGGCAGAATCGAGAGGTCGTCAAATTTGTGAAAGATTAAAGGATTTAATTCCTAGACATTTGTTTAAAATTCCTATTCAGGCGGCTATTGGTGGTAGAGTTGTAGCAAGAGAAACAATTTCTGCTATGCGTAAAGATGTTACGGCTAAGTGTTATGGTGGTGACGTTACTCGTAAACGCAAACTTTTAGATAAGCAGAAAAAGGGTAAGCAACGCATGCGTCAGTTCGGTAAAGTTGAGGTGCCTCAATCAGCATTTATTGAAGCTTTACGAATTGGAGATGATTAATTATATATCGAATCGTCTAATTGTATTTGCCTTGGATAAAACTTCTTCTTGTCTTAAGTTAGGTTGAAGCTTTTTTGTGCGGTATAATATACGTAGTGATAGTATGTAATCTAAATATGCATTTTTATATTTAGGCAATTGTTCGTTAGGATAAGGTATTTCTGAAAATACTTCAGAAATACTTTTTTCTTTTTCAGGGGTGGGCTTCTGCATAATAATAGTTTCTGTTGCTATATTTTTAGAAGATGAAGATTTTTTATTTGTGGTTTTGGAAGGCGAGTGAGATGTTTTGTTTGTTTGTTTGTAAACTGTAAGTTTGGAAACATTTCCGTCAATTGACGGCTTTTTTGTTTTTATAATAGTTTTTGGTTTAAATTTTTGTCGTGATTTTTGTTTTGCATATTCATATGCGGACGTTTTGAGTGTTTTTTTATCTGATTTTATGTTTTGTGGTTTGGATGAAGTTGTTTTTTTTGTTATAGGTTTGCTTGACTTATTGTTTTGATTTCTTATTTGTTGCATTGAAGTATTGATATTTTTTCTAGTTGTTTTTGGTTCTTCAATAGTGTTGTATTGAAAAGCGTCTTGAGGCATATAAAAAGCATATTGTAGCAAATTGTTTTTTGCATTTGCGCTACTTATTGCAAAAAAGCTGGACAATATTATAGATATAATGTAGATATGCTTCATGTGAGCTCCAAGGGGTAAAATCTTATTTTAGGTTAGTTTATATGAAAAAAGTTTTTTTTACATTAATTTTGCTAATGATTTTTGCGAATAATACTTTTGCTAATAATGATGTGTCAAAATATGTTGAAGATTGTTTGGCTGTAATAAGTAAACCAGATATAAAAATTACGTCGTCCTATGGAAAACTAAAATATAATTTTGATAAAAATGAAGATTTTTTAAGAAGAGAAACAGAAAGAAAATATGTAGAGCAAGGACAAAGAATGCCTGATGACCATAAGCCTATTGGATTAACAAAGGTTAGGCAAGTGCTGGATTTTAATATGGAAGTAGGAGTTATTGGCGTTAGTGATGCAAAATATTGTGTCTATCCTAAAAAAATAGATGCTCATTTAGGATATTCTGTTCCGACAATTTATATTTTGAAAGGATTGGAAAAAGGAAGCTGTGTTTATGATGTGGCTTTAAGACATGAAAAAACACATATGGAGATTTATATCCATGCTTTAGATTATTATTTGCCAACATTTAAGAAGTCTGTGTATGAGCTTCTAGATAAAAAAGGAGTTAGAATCGCAAATGATACAAAAGAGGCAGAAAGTATGGCAGAAAAGCTGAATGAGGATTATTTATCAGAAATTAAGTCTAGTGTTAATCTTTGGCGAAAGCAAGTAGAAGAAGAACAAATGAAAATGGATTCTATCGAAAACTACACTTTAGAGAGTCGCATTTGTAATGAAATAGATAAAAAATAAGCCAGAAAATCTGGCTTATTTTTTTAACAGTTATAGTCGTTTTTTAATCCTTCTATACACTCATCGATTCCTTTGTAAGCCGAATCGATAAATGTCATATCTTTGGCGGAATTATTTTTATAGTAGATGCGGATTGTTGTCATTCCTATTTGTTTTCCGTAATCTAAATTAGAATAGCTATCATCAACAAAGATACAATCTTTAGGGGAGACTCCAATTTTTTCACATAATTTAGAATAAACATCGGAGCTTTCATTCTTTTTATATACATCAAAATCTTCTACTGAATAGAATCTGTCTTTAAAAAATTCGTATAAGCCAATGTGTTTTAAAATTTGTTCGCAAATATCTCTTGATGAAGTTGAAAACACGTATTGTGGGCAATTTAGTGATTGGAGTCTTTCTAAAAGATTTTTGTGTGGTTCAATTGTTGGAACAACTTCAGATTTATATTTATGGTAAGCTGTATATAAATCTTTGTGAGGAATTTTATATTCTTGAGCAAAAATTTCTACACCATCTCTATATATAGAGTAAGACTCTTTTACTTTATCTGTTGCTGTTTGAAAATCTAAGGGAACATTAAATTCATTAATGGCAGCAAGAGCGGTTGCTTCATTTAACATATTTTTAAATTCTTGTGTTTCTATATATAAAGTATTATCCAAATCCCAAATTATGGTTTTACTCAAATCAGACCTCGTTTGTTAATGTTTCAATTCGTCGAGCAGTATATATAAGGATAAATAAGAGGTCAACCCTTATATTTATTGATATGGTATAATATTTTTTAAAAGCTGTTAGTAACCTGTTTAAAAGTGTTGCAGAGGGGGTTATGGACTAGTTTAAAAAAAAAAATCGTTTTAATATTAGTATGATATGAAAAAGTTTAAAAAAAAGAAGGGAAAAATATTGTAAAAATGACTCTTTTTTTTAATATAAGGACAGTCAAGATTTTTGGTCTCAAAAATTTTTTACTACTAGATATAGTTTTTTAATAATTCTTTAACACAATATATAGTAGTTTGGCGACGAAACGTAAAAAATTAACTTATTAGAACAAAAGAGAAGGGAAGAGTAAAAAAATGGCTAGTAATGAGTTGCAAATGCCGACGGCAAAAAAATATAAAATGCCGTTTAAAAGTATAACAAAAAGAGACGGTACACTCGTTGACTTTGATGGTGAAAAAATTTATAATGCGATTTTAAGAGCAGGTGAGATTACTTCTGAATTTGAAGCTGAGGATGCTTGGTTGTTAACAGCTAAAGTTATGAAGATTTTATCTCATAAATTTGATGAATCTCTTCCTTCTGTTGAAGATATACAAGATGTTGTAGAACAAGTTTTAATTTCTGATAACTACTTTAGAACAGCAAAATCATACATTTTATATCGTGATAAAAGAAATAGAATGCGTGGTGATGGTAAGACTGTTGTTGATGTAGAAAGTTCAGTTAATGAATATTTAGAGAATCTTGACTGGCGTATTAAAGAGAATGCTAACCAAGGATATTCAAATGGTGGTTTAATTCTTAATGTTTCTGGTAAAGTTACAGCAAACTACTGGTTATCTCACGTATATCCACACGAAGTTGGCGAAGCTCACAGAAATGGTGATGTTCATATTCACGATTTAAGTATGTTGGCAGCTTATTGTGCTGGTTGGTCTTTGAAGAACTTATTGCGTGAAGGTTTTAATGGTGTTCCTGGTAAAGTTGAAGCTGGCGCTCCAAAACATTTAAGTTCAGCTGTTGGCCAAATGGTAAACTTTATGGGTACTCTTCAAAACGAATGGGCTGGTGCTCAAGCTTTCTCTTCTGTTGATACTTATTTAGCTCCTTATGTAAGAAAAGATAATCTTTCTTATGAGCAAGTTGAACAATGTATGCAAGAATTAATTTATAACCTAAACGTACCTTCTCGTTGGGGTTCTCAAACACCATTTACTAACTTTACTTTTGACTGGGTTTGTCCTGAAGATTTACGTGACCAAAAACCATATATTGGTGGTGTAGAACAAGACTTTACATATGGTGACTTGGGTAAAGAAATGGCTATGATTAACAAAGCTTACATCAATGTTATGATGGGTGGCGATGTTATGGGACGTCCTTTTACATTCCCAATTCCTACATATAATATGACATGGGATTTTCCTTGGGAAGATGAAAATACTGAATTGTTGTTTGAGATGACTGCAAAATATGGTTTGCCTTATTTCCAAAACTTCTTAAATTCATCATTAAAACCTGGTCAAATTCGTTCTATGTGTTGTCGTTTACAACTTGATTTGAGAGAGTTATTGGCACGTGGTAATGGCTTGTTTGGTAGTGCTGAGCAAACAGGTAGTGTTGGCGTGGTTACAATCAACTGCGCAAGACTAGGTTATGTTTATAAAGGTAATGAAGCTGGTCTTTTTGCAAGAGTTGATGAATTAATGAATATTGCAAGAACCTCTTTAGAGATTAAGAGAAAAGTTATTCAACGTTTAATCGATAATGGTTTGTTCCCATTCACAAAGAGATATTTGGGAACATTGAGAAATCACTTCTCTACTATCGGTGTTAACGGTATGAATGAAATGATTAGAAACTTTACTAATGATGAGCACAATATTGCAGATGCTTGGGGACAGGCTTTTGCTGAGAAGTTCTTAGACTTTATACGTGATAGATTAGTTAAGTTCCAAGAAGAAACAGGTCATATGTATAACCTTGAAGCGACTCCAGCAGAAGGTGCAACAACTAGATTTGCTAGAGAAGATAAAAAGCGTTATATTGGTATTATTCAAGCAGGTACAGAAGATGCTCCATTCTATACAAACTCTTCTCAGCTTCCTGTAGGATATACTGATGACCCATTTGAAGCTTTAGATTTGCAAGCTAAATTGCAATCTAAATATACAGGTGGTACGGTGCTTCACTTATTTATGAATCAACGTATTTCATCTGCTAAAGTTTGTCGTGATTTTGTGAAGAAAGTTTTAGCAAATTACAGACTTCCTTATATCACGATTACTCCAACATTTTCTGTTTGTCCAAAGCATGGATATATTGCTGGTGAGCATGAATTTTGCCCAATTTGTGACAAAGAAAAAAAGGCGGAGAAGTTGAAAAATCTTGCAAAATTGCAAAAAGTAGTGTAATATATAGTAGTTTATGAAAGGGAGAGATATGAACAATATTATTAATATTGAAGATGTTAAATTAGACAATTCTGAAAGACAACGTTGCGAGATTTATAGCCGTGTTATGGGTTATATCCGTCCAACAACAGAATACAATGTTGGTAAGATGGGTGAATTCAAATCAAGACTATGCTTCTGTGAAGATAAGGCTATTGATGGTTGTGAAGCTCGTGAGTGTGTTTGCAGAACAGAGTCTTTGGCTTTGGCAGCAGAATAATTTGCTAGCTTTATAAATAACCTAGATAGAGGTTAATGCTTATGGCAGGAATTAGAATCGGCGGTATTGAGAAATTCAGTATCGTCGATTTTCCAAATAAGATGGCGGCTGTTGTTTTTATGCAGGGATGTCCATGGCGTTGTCCGTTTTGCCACAATGTGCAATTACAAAGTATAGATGCGGAAACGAATATTGTTTGGCATAAATTTATTGATTTTTTAGAGCAGAGAAAAGGTATTTTAGATGCTGTGGTATTCTCTGGTGGTGAACCTTTGGTGCAAGAAGGTCTTGTTGATGCTATAAAAGATGTAAAATCCTTGGGATATATTGTTGGACTCCATACAGGCGGATATAGACCTGAATTTTTTAAAGAAGTTTTAGAGTTGGTTGACTGGGTCGGTTTTGATATAAAAGCACCGTTAGAAAAAGAAAGATATAAAGTTGTTACAGGTGGAATCGCAAATGCAGATAAAGTTTTAGAAAGCTTAAAAATGCTTTGCGAATCGGGTAAAAGTTTTGAATGTAGAACGACTTGTGATCCAAGATTTTTGTCAGTAGAGGATATTTATACGATTGGAAATAAACTTAAAGAAATGGGGGTTAAAGAGTATTATTTGCAAAAGTATCGTATAGTAGAATCGGATTTAGAGAATACTGAAGATAGGTGTTTGGCCTTGGTGGAAAATGAGGAATTAAATGCTTATTTGAAAGAAAATTTTGAAATTTTTGATGTTAGAAAATAATAGAGAAAAAATCCCCTGTAAATGAACAGGGGATTTGCTTTTTTGTGATGTTTTTTCTGTTGATAAAATTGATGAAAATGCAAATTTTGCTTGGTAAAAAATAAGGTTGTGCTATATTAAAATGACTTTTGAAATGGAAATAACTGAGGTTTAATATGACTGAATTAACAGAAAATGAAATTGTTAAAGGTGAACAAGAATATAATGCAGACTCTATTAAAGTATTAAAGGGTTTAGATGCTGTTCGTAAACGTCCTGGTATGTATATTGGCGATACTGATGATGGTTCAGGTTTGCATCATATGATTTATGAAGTACTTGATAATGCTATTGATGAAGCATTAGCAGGTTATTGTGATAAAACTGAGGTTATTTTAAATCCAGATGGTTCGGCTACTATTAGAGATAATGGTCGTGGTATGCCTGTTGATATGCATAAAGAAGAAGGGGTATCAGCTGCAGAAGTTATTATGACAGAATTACACTCAGGTGGTAAATTTGATAATAATTCATATAAAGTATCAGGTGGTTTGCATGGTGTGGGTGTTTCTGTGGTAAATGCTCTTTCTACATGGTTGAAATTAAAAATATGGCGTAATGACCAACAGTATGAAGCAGAATTTAATGATGGTAATGTTGTTGAACATATTCATGTTACAGAAAAAACTCCAGGAAAACATGGTACAGAAGTTTCTTTCTTGCCTTCTCCTCAAACATTTACGCAAACAGAATTTAGTTATGATGTTTTGGAACGTGCAATTAGAGAAAAAGCATTTTTGAACTCTGGTGTTTATTTGAAATTGATTGATAATCGTGGTAATGAAGCTAAAGAAACAGTGTTCCATTATGAAGGTGGCTTAAATGCTTTTGTTACTCACTTAAATAAAGCAAAAGCACCATTGCATGAAAATATTATTGGTTTTTCTGGTCAAGATTCTGATATTCAAGTTGATGTTGCTATGCAATGGACAGAGGCATATAATGAAAGTATGTTATGCTTTACAAATAATATTCCTCAAAAAGATGGTGGTACACACTTAGCTGGTTTTAGAGGTGCATTGACCCGTACTATCAACAACTATATTCAAGAAAATGGTTTGTTGAAAAAAGATAAAACAGTAATTACAGGTGATGATATGCGCGAAGGTTTAACTTGCGTATTGTCTGTAAAAGTACCTGATCCAAAGTTTTCATCTCAAACTAAAGATAAGTTAGTTTCTTCAGAAGTAAGACCTGTTGTTGAAGGTGTTGTTGGTAATAAATTAAAAGAATGGTTGGATGAACATCCTCAAGAAGCTAAAGTTATCGTAGGTAAAATTGTTGAGGCAGCTACTGCACGTGAAGCAGCTCGTAAAGCTCGTGAATTAACAAGAAGAAAGGGTGTGTTAGATATTTCTTCACTTCCTGGTAAATTGGCAGATTGTCAAGAAAAAGATCCAGCTCTTTCTGAAGTGTTTATCGTGGAGGGAGATTCTGCTGGTGGTTCTGCTAAACAAGGTAGAGATAGAAAGAATCAGGCTATTATGCCTTTAAGAGGTAAGATTTTAAACGTTGAAAGAGCTCGTTTTGATAAAATGTTGAACTCTGCTGAAATTGGTACAATTATTACAGCTTTGGGTACAGGAATCGGAAGAGATGATTTTAATGCGGATAAATGTAGATATCATAAGATTGTGATTATGACCGATGCCGATGTGGATGGTGCTCATATTAGAACGTTGTTGCTAACTTTCTTCTATCGTCAAATGCCTGAGTTAATTGAGCGTGGTTATGTGTATATTGCACAACCTCCTTTGTATAAGGCAAAACGTGGTAATTCTATTATTTATCTAAAAGATGATAGAGAAATGGAAGATTACTTGATTAATGGCGGTTGTGAAGATGCTTATTTGGAAACAGCTGATGGCGAGCGTATAATGGGACAAGATTTGGTTAGCTATGTTGAGAGTACTAAAAAAGCAAGAAACCTTGTTTCTTTGTTAAGTATTAAAGCTCCTGAACACATTGTTGAACAAATGGCGATAGCTGGTTTATTTGACAAGACTGTTTTGGCTGATAAAGTAAGCTTACAACCAGAGTTAGATAAGTTAGCTACTCGTTTAGATGTTTTAGAGGCTGAATATGATAGAGGTTGGAAAGCAGAAATATTAGAAAATGGTACAATTTCTTTCAATCGCACCCTTCGTGGTGTTAGAGAAGAACATATTATCGGAGCATCTGTTTTGGATAGTGCAGAAGCTAGAATGCTTAATGATATGAAAAACTTCTTAGCAGAAAACTTTACTAAGACTTTAAAACTTGTTGCAAAAGGTGGTGTTGAAACTGTAGTGGCAGGTCCAGTTACTTTGGTTGATGCGATTATGAGTGCTGGTAAGAAAGGTATTTCTCTTCAACGCTATAAAGGTTTGGGAGAGATGAACCCTGAACAATTGTGGGAAACAACATTAGACCCAGAAGCACGCTCTTTGTTGCAAGTTAAAATTGATCAATTAGAGGAAGCTGATGAAGTATTCTCTACATTGATGGGAGATGTGGTTGAACCTCGTAAAGAATTTATTCAAGAAAATGCATTGAATGTAGTTAACTTGGATATCTAATAAAAGAAAGGAGGGTTAACCCTCCTTTTTTAATGCAAAAAATAAGCTGTTTGATTAAACAGCTTATTTTATTTTAATATAATGAAGTTGTTACAGCAGAATATATAAATATCCAAGTAATTAGCATACAAATTATTGCTAAAACTTTGCTTTTTTCATATTCTTTGTATGTTTTCCACATACCTCCAATACAAATTCCGCTATATATTAAAAGGGAAACAAAACCTACGCAATATACAAATAGCCAAAACATTACGGTTGTATTTGTTCTGTAATAAATAAGGTTATTTAGGATATTGTTGAAGAAATTAGCATCATAACCAACAGATTGTTTTAATCTAATCATTAAAAATCTAACAATAAATCCACCTACTGTTAATCCTAATATAGAATATTTCCAAAAAGCCTCAGCTAGAGAGCATTTTCCTTTATAAAAACGATCAAGCATTATAGTCTCCTTAAAAAAATTTGTTTATTTTATAGCAGTTTTGTTTTATGTGTGCAATTTCTTTTTAGAAGAAACTTACAATATTTTTGTATTTTTTAAGACCTAGTTTTTTATGGGTTTGAGCAATGTGTTCGTGTAATTCATTCCATATTGTATTTTTATCAATAAATTCACGAGCTTTTTTAGGTGATTTTGATAGCTGAATATCAACTACTTCACTTAGCAATTCATACATTGCAGGACTTATTTTTTCAAAATTAATGTGTAGTAAATTATTTTCATCAAAATATAATGCGTTATGTTTTAGTAGAGTATTAAATTCTATTAAGTCTACTAGTTTATATGTTTCTGTTGGGAATACAGGTTTAGCACGTAATAGTAATCTAAAAATCCATGTGGTATAAATTTGTTTTAAGCGCTCTTCTGTAATAACACCTTGTTTTACGTATTCTGGCATAAAAGATATAGAAACAGTATCGGCTTTATTTTCTTCAATAATTGATTTGCAAATACCTGGTGAGTTTTGGTATTCACTTTTAGGGCCTAATGAATGTCCATTTTCATGACCTATTACAAAGATATGGTCTGCTTCTTTATCATAATATTTATGAAAATCTTTGTGTAGAAATGCGTCTAACATTTTTTGAGTGCGAGTAGGGTCGTCAGATAAACGAACTTGGCGGTGGTATACATTTCTTCTGCCTCCACCAGTTTTTATTGCTAATTTATCGTTATTTGGAAGGTTTTGAGCAATAGTCATTCCACCTCTGCATTGAGCATAGTCTCCTGTTAGGCTTACCAAGTCAGCATCTACCATAGTTTGTTTTGCTTCTGCATTAGCTGAAATTGTTTGTTCGTATTTATCAGCAAAAGGCATTTTAGAGCTTAATTTAGGCATAATATCTTTGAATTGTAATAAAAGTTCAGTTCCTTCTTTGTTTATTATACCAACTCTTGCTCCTAGCATATCTTTAGCAACAACCTCAATCTTATGTTCTTCTATTAATTTTGCTAATTGCGCATTTTCTAAAACAGTTGAAGTCATTTCATCATCATAATTTTCACGACTTATAGTAAATTCTAATGGTGTATCTTGCATCATAGCCCAGTGTTTATCAGCCAGCATATCCATATCTTCATTGTTTTGGAGAAGAGCTTGCGCTTGCCATGACAAAAATTCTTTAAATAGAGGTGTGGTACAATAGTGTGCGGCAACTTCTAGTTCGTTTGCCATTTCAGAAAATTCTTTAGCAAAATATTCTGTATAATCAATAGCTTTTAGTGAATCTTTTTCGCGTCTAACCATTGTTCTTGATGATAATATTTTTTTGATTTCTGAGATGTTTCCATCTTTAAACATATCTAATAGTATCTCGTGAAATTCTTCGATACTTAGGTCTTGAGGATAAAAATTTTTACCGATAGATGTTGTTAGACCTTTGAATATTGTTATAGGGGTATCATCTATACCATTAAGTCCAGCAACACCGTTTAATGAATTGAATAATTTTAGCGCTAATGTTGCGTGTTCGTCACCTGTTTTTGAAGCATCTTCAAGAGATTGTTTTTGTGCGATATTTAATGGATGATCTTGTTCTAGGCTAATATTGTTTAATATCTTAGATGCTTGAATTAAATGTTTTAATGCTTTTTTATCTCCTTCTTGAAGTGATTTATATGCATCACTGTCTTCTGACAATAAAACAACATCGGTCATTTCTTCTGTTGTCATTTTGGTTAATTCTTCAATAGAATAATTTAATTCATATCCATTATATTGCGTCATTTATATTTATCTCCAAGGTTTTGAATTTATAAAATTTCATTTGAGGTGTTAAGTGATTGGGGTTTATTCCTAATTTTTGTTTTATTATATAAAAGGGATTATCATTTATGGATAATTTTTTTATTTCTTGCGGTAATAGTATTTCTTTTCTTTTTTCAAATTGAAATATAATTCCTTCATCATTTTCTAAAAGGTCATTAGGTGAAATTTCTTTTAAGGTTGTGAGAAGGCTTATTTGTAATATTTGCTTATCATTTGTAGATTGTTCTAAAATGTTTTTAATGTTTTTTTCTAGTGAATTATTGTCGTTTATTTCACATATAGTTTTGCTTGATGTTATGGCGCAAATGTTTATGTTTTTTAGGAAGAATCCGTGTGTTGTAAAAGAATATTTAGGTGTAGTTGAAAATGCGTTTATAAGTTCTTTTTTGTAATTATTGGTAAATTCTTTTATAGAGTATAGTTCTTGTTCTAAGGTTGTTGTAGGTTTTGAGGGTAGAGGAAACAAATTATCAATAACCAACTTAATTTGAGGTGTATTATTTAATTTTTGGGCATTTTTATATGTTATAAATTTAGGAAAAAGTTTTTCTTTATATATTAATTTTTCAGCTTCTTTTATATCGCTTGTTATTAATGTTTTTTGAGAAGATGATGTTTTTGCTGTATCTAGATTTAGTTGGTTTATAAGAGTTTTGATTGTTTTTTTATTTTTAAGGTTTGATGATAGTTGTATAGTTGTGTTGTTAGGCACTTTTGATAAAGCAACAGATAGTAATTGAGCATTTTCTCGAGTAATTTTTTGTGGGGCTATTATTATTATTGGAGTTTGTTTATTTTTTTTTGTGAATATTTGAAGCGAATCCGACGTATAAAACCAATCGTTTTTAATTTGTATATTTTGATAATTGGTTAAATTTGTTTTTGCAGAATGAAGGACTTTTTTAAAGTGCAAAATATTAGCTAAGACTATGAAGATAGAAGTAAATATAAAGCATAGCACTTTTATCTTTTGGCGTTTTTGCTTTTTTTTATCTACATATAACAACATAGTCTTAGCTTTTTATAGGTTAGGCATTTTTTCCAATAAACTTTTTACCGTTCATATATGGCTGTAGTTTTTCTGGAATGCGCACACTACCATTTTCTTGCTGATGATTTTCAATAAATGGAGCTAAAATACGTGGTGTTGCAATACCTGTGTTGTTTAAGGTATGTGCAAATTTTACCTTACCGTCTTTGTTGTCTCTATATCTTAAATTTGTACGACGAGCTTGCCATTCAGTGATATTTGAACAAGAATGTGTTTCTCTATAACAATTTTGAGAAGGTGTCCAAGCCTCTAGGTCATATTGGCGATATTTAGGAGCGCCCATATCTCCAGTACAAATTTCGAGAACTTGGTATGGTAATTCTAAATCTTGTAGAACTTCTTCTGATATTTGTAGAAGTTTTTTATGCCATTTATCACTTTCTTCTATATCATTTTTGCAGATGACAAATTGTTCTGTTTTTAAGAATTGGTGAACACGTACAAGACCTCTAGTGTCTTTTCCTGCAGCACCAGCTTCACGACGGAAACATGGAGAAAAACCTGCGTATAATACTGGCAAATCATTTTCAGATAAAATTTCATCTGCTCTTAAAGAGTTTAGTACTAGTTCGGCTGTTCCTGATAAATATAAATCATCAGCAGGCATATAGTAAATTTCATCTTTAGCAAAAGGAAGATATCCCATACCATAAAGTGGTTTTTGCTTTGATATAGATGGAACGGTAATTGTGGTAAAACCATGTGATGCAAGTTTATCTAGAACAAGCATGTGCATAGCTAACTCTAAACGAGATAGTTCATTTTTGATTGCATATGTTCTAGCTCCAGATACTTTAGTTATGCGTTCAAGTTCAGACCAATCGTTTAATTCCATGAGTTCAACATGATCCTTTGGTGTGAAGTTGAATTTTGTTGGTTCACCATATTTTTTGATAACAACGTTACCTGAATCATCTGGGGCAACAGGAGATTCTGGGCAAGGTAAATTGGGCATGCGCCACATAATATTGTCAAATTTTTCTTGTTCTTGAACAAGCTGTTCTTGTTCGTTTTTTAGTTGTTCACCGATTTCTTTACTTTTTGCTATAATAGAAGGACGATCCTCAGGCGATGCGGATTTGATGGAATTACTGAGGCGATTTTTTTCTTCTGCTAAAGCTTGGGTTGAAGTTTTAAGTTTGTTTACACTTTTGTGTAGTGCAATTAAATCATCAATATTAATGTCTTCTTGGGTATATCCTTTTTTTTGAAGACCATCTTTTACAAATTCTGTATTTTCAACAATAAATTTGATATCCAGCATCTTTTCATTCCTTTATATAAATATTGTTTAAGCGAAAAATAGATTAGCAATATTTAAAATTAAAAACAATATAAAAGTGCATGTTGGATATATTTTTTTTATGAATTTAGATTTTTATTTTTTGTGTTTAATTTTTCTTTTAATGATTGGGTTTTTTGACTAATAATTTTAGCATTATTATTAGAAGACGTTAAATCCTCTATAGTTGTACGTTCTGCCGTGTATGCATAAACTATACTATTTTCTGCTGGTTGATTGGCTGAACTATTAAGTTCGCATACATATACAACGTCTAATTTTTTTATCTTTTCAATGGTTTCTTTTTGTAACCCTTTTAAAATAACAGCCTCTTTTTTGTTGCGGTATATTTCTAGGCAACGATTGTTTTCATTTAATATAAATTTAGGGTTTTCAGGTTGATTACCTAATGTATATATTAATACCATTATTTCTTTGTTGTTATTTTCTAGTAATTCATATATGTCTTTTGTTCTTGCCATTGTTAATATCCACTTAAATATATCTTTGTTTTACGATATATGAATAAATGTTAATTTTTCATAAATATAAATTTTTTACTGTTGTTTTTTTGTTGCAATCTAAAAAAAATATGTTATAAGGGGTAAAAATTGTTAACTTTAGAAAAATAGAAATGAGGTGATTTAAGTGGTACAAGTTACTGTTATTGGTAATGACGTTGCTCAATCTTTGAAAATTTTGAAGAAAAAAATGCAAAGAGAAGGTATCTTCCGTGAGATGAAGTTAAGACGTTGTCATGAGAAAAACTCTGAGAAAAAGACTCGTCGTAAAGCTGAAGCTGTAAGAAGATCAAGAAAGCAACTTCGCAAACGCTTAGATACAGAAGGATTCTAGTTAGAATCTAAAAGTTAGAAAGAGGAACATAGATGTTCCTCTTTTTTTATGCTTTTTTTACTTATTCGTATTATATTTATTTTGTGATAATTTATAAGAGAGAAAAAATGTATTTAGAATTGGCAAAAAAACTTTTATCGGAAGAATATGAAAATAAATATCAATTGGCAAACGCACATGGAAAGCGTTTAATGGATGAGAAAATAAGACATTCATATCAAGTTTTAGGTATGGGTAATTATCTTTTGAAAAATGAAGATGTTTTTAAAAATGGTACTTCTGATGAAATTGATTTTCTTAAAGCAATTGTTTTATTGCATGATATAGGACGTTTTCAAGAAGGGGTTACATCGGGAATTGACCATGGGGTTTTTGGTGCAGATTTATTAAAAGATAAAACTATTTTTAATATGATAACTGCATATTTGCCTATAAAACATCATGGTCATCTGATTGAAGAACTATATGATGATGTAGAATATAAAGCTTTAGGTAAAGAAGAAAAAAATATTATTGATAGATATATTTATCTTATTCGTGATGCTGATAAACTAGCTAATTCATATTTGTTATTTAGAGAGTTTGCAGAGTTTGAAACTTTGTTTTTTTCTCCCATGCCTATAGATACAAAATATCCATCTGAAAAAGTTTTAAGTGATTTTATGGCTTGTAAATCTGTTAATAAAAAAGATATAAAAAGTCATGCAGACCACGCTTTGATGATTATAGCTTGTGTTTATGATTTGAAGTATAAGTCATCTTTTG
Organism: Alphaproteobacteria bacterium; assembly: GCA_045578445.1. Classification (GTDB taxonomy): domain Bacteria; phylum Pseudomonadota; class Alphaproteobacteria; order RF32; family CAG-239; genus CAG-267. Next base: position 6,687 of record JAZNKG010000049.1, on the reverse strand, counting down.
TTTTTTTGAAAAAAATGAAAATTATAGAGGGGTTATTTGATTTATTTGCTAAATTTTGGATTGATGAAAATATTGATGCTTATAAAAAACAAATGTTTGATTTTATGGAGCAGAAATTGAAATAAAAAAGGCCTCATTTGAGGCCTTTTCTTAAGATACTTTTTCAACTTGTGTAAAGTCTAAGTCAACAGGTGTGTATCTACCAAAGATTGAAACAGAAACTTTCAAACGAGATTTTTCATTATCAACCTCTTCAACAACACCAATAAATGAAGCGAACGGACCTTCATTAACGCGAACTTGCTCACCAACTTCAAAGTAAATTTGAGTTGTTGGACGTTCAACACCTTCCTCAATCTGAGCCATAATTCTTTGAACTTCTTTTTCTGTAATAGCTTGAGGCTTGTTGTGACTACCTAAAAAGCCACTAACACGTGGAGTATCTTTTACTACGTGCCAAGTGTCATCGCTCATTTCCATTTTTACCAAGATATAGCCAGGGAAGAACTTATGTTCAGCATTAACCTTAGCGCCTTTTCTAATTTCAACAACTTGTTCAGTTGGAACTAAAACTTCCAAAATACGGTCTTCCATTTTTTTCAATATTGCTTGTTCACGGATAGACTCAGCAACCTTTTTTTCTGAACCTGAATAAACATTAACAACATACCAACGAGCAGCCATTAGTTAAACTCCTAATTTCCGAAAATTGCACCTACTATAGAACCAAAGAACCAGTCTACACAAAAGAAGAAAACAGATGCAATTGCAACTATTGTTAAAACCATAATTGTTGCACGAGTAACTTCTTTTTTTGCAGGCCAAGTAACCTTTTTTACTTCTTGTTTAACTTGTCTAAAAAATTGTATTGGACTTGTTTTTCCCATAGCTGTACCATTTCAATAAGTTTATAAACACAGACAATTAATATCTAATTGCCATTAAATATTAGCATTTATATAAATGTTTTTCTTATGAGATGTCAAGAGAAAGTTTTAGCTAGTTATATGTTTTTTGATATGAAAAATTTTTGATAAATATTTTGACTTTAAAAAATGCGTGTTTTATATTCCCTCTCCTAATTAAATATTATTAAGATTAAATTTTTATGAGTGAAAAATTATTAGTTTTTAAGATTAAAAAGGTGTTTTTAATAAAACCACCCTTTTTAAGGGAGCATTATGATACAATAGAGTTTATAGAGCTTCCTTTGGAGTCTGTGTTAAGATTGTCTGAGCAATCTGAAATAGATTTCTTAAAAAGTATGACAAGGATTTTAGAACATGTTGCATCTAAAATTTATGTGCGTCGTGTTCATTTTGATTTGAGCGATGAAGATAAGTTATTGCTTAGCTCAAAAAGCATGTTTCCTTTGTCAAATTATGAGTATGCGGAAAAGTGGTATAAATTATATTTTCTTGGCGCATTGAAAAAAACACCTAGATTAGTAGCTAATGAGAAGTTTGCTTCAGAATTTGAGACTGTTATAACGAGGCTTCTTAATATTCTAAAGAGAAGAAGGCTTCTTTATGATGCCAATTCTAGGATGTTTTTGAATAAGGCAAAGAAAGAGCAAATTGAACGAATTAGAGAAAACTTGGACTTTGATTTTAATTTTCTGATGGGACAATATAGAGGTGTAGGTTTGTATGGATTGTTAGTATATGCTTACACGTTGTATCTGCAGAAAAATTATGATGTAAGAAAGTTTATGAAAGTTTTGGGGCTTTAGTACTCAAGTGTTTTAAAAGCGGGGATTTGCCTCGCTTTTTTATTATTTATTTTGACAAATTTCTTATTTTGTGGTATAATAATGCATGTTGCTTAAATATTATTTTAAGGAGGGATTATGGGAAACGAAGCAAGCACAGAAGAGCCTAAAAAAACAAGTGCTTTTATGAAAAAAATGAGAGGAATAGCAGCATCTGCTGTTGGTTTATTCGCTAGTTCTACAGGATCATCGAATGCAACTGATGTGAATCCTTCTGTTGAAGATAATAATTCTCGTGTGCATGAATTTACAGAGGCAAGTGAAGAAATTTCAAAAGGAGGAAAGACTTATAATGTCGAAACGACTCGTTCTATAAGTGGTGATAGTTATGAAAATGTAATTGTTTCAACAAATACAAATGAGAAAGAGCAAAAGGGTAGAACTAAAAAATATAAAACTGAATATGTTGTTGAAGGTTATAATTTAACAGCTGGGTATCATAAAAAAGAAGACGTAAAAGAAACAGCAGAAAAAAGAAGAAAATCAGGAATACTTAAATATTCTGAAGAAGAAAATTCTAGTACACTTTATACTGAAAGTGGAGCAACGGATCATACAATGGGTAAAGAGTTTACTGCAGAAAGTTCTAATCATTATGAAGAAAAAATTAAATATGATAGGAAGGGGCGTTATAAAAAGGCTGAAAGTCATAAAGAAATACATTCTATAGGGGCAGGTATTAGAAGAGATAATATTGAAAAATATAATTATAATGAAGATGGTAGTACAAGAGTTGGTTTAGGTAATTCAGATAATTATGAAATAAAAAAAGCTTTTAGTGTTTCGGCTAAAAGTGAAAATGGTGTAGGTCAAGTAGATATTATTTCTGATAAAAAGCAGGAAAAATTTTTGGCATCTATTGAAAGTAATGGACACGAGAGTTATGAAACATTAGATAAAGAACATTTAACAAAAATTAGTATAAAAGGTAAAGAGAAAATAGGGTTTGAGATTAATATAGAAGATGGGGCAGGAAGAGAACTTTCTAGAAGAGAATTAAAAAAAGAATTAAAAATCGCGAGAATGAAAGCCAATAATGTTGTTAGAAAAGTTACAAAGGGCGAAATTACTTCTGTAGGAGAATATTTTGCAAGTGTTGCAGAGGCAAAAGTTAATGGCACAATGCCAAAATTAGGCGCTATTTTTGATATGTCTCAGAAAGATTTAGAGCGAGTTGCTGATGAAAAAGAAAAACTTAGAGCTAAACATAATGCAAAAGTAGATGAAGCAAAAAGCGTTACAGCACAAGATATTGTTAATCAAAAACTTGCAGAACGCTAAAATATATATGGTTTAGTGTCTTAAAAATAAAAAGCCTATCTGATGATAGGCTTTTTTGTGATTGCAGATGTTCTTAGAGATACTGTTCAAGTTTTGCTTTGTAAACTTCAGATACAGGATAGCGCTGAGCATATTTTCTTGTTATATCTCGCGCATTTGGAAGCTCAAACATTTTCATCTGAGCTTCTTCACACAGTCTCCAGTATTTGATGTATTCCCATACAACATCTTTTGCATTAGCAAGTTCAAACATTCTTACTTCGGCTTTGTCGCATAGTGGTTCAAGTTGGATAAATTCCAGTACAATCTCTTTTGCATTAGGAATATCAAACATTTTTACCATTGCCTCATCTATGAGAGTGCAGAACGGACGCATTGCGTGTTCTATAAGTAGCTTGCCGATGTTAGAAAGCTCGAACATCTTCATTTGTGCTTCGTCGCATAGCGGATATTTTTTGAGGTATGCATAAACCTCTTCCTCCGCATTTGGAAGCTCGAACATTTTTAGTTGTTCTTCGTTAGACTTTTTCATAATTATAATGTTTTTTAAGAATAATACTCATATATGGCGGACATAAGAGCACATTTTATTATAAGAATCAAGTGTTTTTATGATTAAACTTTGTTTAAATGTAATTTTTTTGTATGTTTTTATAAATTTTGAAAGTAGGTTCTGAGCTGTTTAATGGCCTTGTTTACATTTTGCATATTGTCTTTGTTGTTCTTTAGTTCTTCTGATTTTGCGATTAGTTCACCTAAAACAGAATATTTATCTTTTATTTCAATAAGTCCATGAAGAGGGATGATAACAAAATGTATGTGTCCGTTAGGTTTTTCGTAGAATGTATATGCTAGTTTTTCGCAATTAAATATTTTAACAATTGCTTTTTTGCTATGTATGAGCAAGGTATTTAATTCTTGTTGTTCTTGAGATGTTAGTTCGGCATAATTAGAAACATGTCTTAAAGGAGATAATACAATCATTCCAGGGTAAGCAATTTCAAAATCTTGACTTATATCCCACAGCTTTGTTTGATAAATGCGACCTTCTTTGAATTTTGTATTATCAAGTACAATACATCCGGCACAAGGTGTTTCAATTTCTTCATTAAATATTGTTGTAAGTTGCATTATTGTGTTCCTGTGTAATTTCTATGGGATTATCTTATGCTTTAATATATAAAATTTAGTTAAGGTAAAACAAACCCCTCACAATTTTTTTGTTGTGAGGGGGATTTTAGTTTTTGTTGCTAGTGGCTTTGTTTTGCTGTTCTTCAATAATTTTTTGCTGAACATTTTCTCTGAGTTTGTTTACTCGTTTGTTTTCTTTAGAGTAAATAACTAAAAAGCAAATTACACCTAGAATTACAATTGCTAAGGGGATGATAGGACCATTAAGAAAGTAAATAATTTTTTCCATGAAGTATTTTTATTTAGATAGTTCTTTCATCTTTTCTATAATTTGCTCAGGTTCTACATCATCATAAAATTGAGCATATTTCATAGATGGTTTTTTGAAGAATAAGTAAAGCCAATCTCTGTACTGGCTGCTAACAGAATAAACCACCACCTTATTGTTTTTGCTGATAGCAACTAATACTACTTTTGAGTAGTCAACATTCATTTTTCTTGCAAGGAGTGGTCCGAGAGTGTAAACACAACGTAAAGCAAAGTCTTCTGCTGTGTGATAATCTTCAGGAACTTTTGCAATGACGAATGGATTGCTAAAGTCAAAAGCAATGTCCGTTTTTTCAAGTTTTTCAAATGTCATCATAATATATAAATTTTAGCATTTTTATAATTATATTCCTTAATGGCTGGGATGTTATATGTAAAAAACGAAAAAAGCAATATAAAAAAGTAAAAATGCTGTATTGCCTAAGCAATACAGCAAGTAGAATTAATTCAACAACAATGGTATTTATTTGATGAATACAAACAAGAAGTCGTATTAAACGTTATTATTACTCCTAATGAAACGTTCATATTCTCTTTTATAGGTTTCTTTGTTTAAGAATTTCTGTTTTCTTTTTGTTGCTTCAATAAGCTGACGAGCGTGTGCCTCATTTTCTATTGCGATAGATTGAAAATTTTTCCATCCCAAAATTATAGAAGCAACATCAAGGGCTATGTAATGAGCGATTTTTAACTCTTTTTTGATTTTTTTTGCTAGTTCTTTGAGCATTTCCATATAAATATCCGTTGCACCTCGTTGATATTTAGGGAGTGCTTCATAGATTGCTGTGATATAGTAATCAGGCACAATCTCTAATCTTAATTCTAGACCTTGTTTTTTGAATGTTTCTTGCATGTCTTCAAATGTATATGAGGTAGCTATTTGTTTGCTTTTATCGCTAAATAGTACTAATCCATCTGAAAAAAGTGCAAATCTATCTATATCGGGTTCTAACGAAAATGTTAGGTTAGATAGTTTTGTTGTATATTCTAATTTTGTAGCAGATAAGCATTTACGTGTTGAAAATAAGTTTTCAATAAATTGATTCATTTTAGCTGTTTCTTCAGAGCTTAGCTGATTTTTTTGTTTTTGAGCTTGATGTGAAATATACCAATCATATTTTTCAGCTTCTTTGTATAAGGCTTCAATATATTCTTTAGGGATGTAAACTCTCTCTAAAAAAACAAATTCATCATATTGATTTTTTTCTACAGCTCTTATGATTGCTTCCTTTTTGTTTGGTTCATCGGATATGTAGTAGCGACCATCTGCAAAAAGTGCCGCAATATTGCGAAAATCTGGGTTAATATTTTCGTCTTTAGAGGCTGAGAGTAAAATATTACCATTTGCAAAGCATTCGCTAACAAAATCCTTAATAGGTGGAAGTTGTGTTATTTTTATATTATCTTTGTAGTTATAAAAGTTTTGAGCGTATTTTGATAATTTTTCCATATAATCAGTAGCCCAAATATTATTGATAAAGTTACTTAAATCATAAATTTTATTTACAGGCAATTTACGAATCTCAAGCATTTTCAAAATTCTCTTAAGAGTAGTATTGTCTTTGTTTTCTGTATGAAAAAAATTACAGATGAGAACCCCATTAGAAAAATAATGAAAAATTTTGTCATATTTGGTAGTGTTTAATTTAGCTGTTGTTTCAATGATAGGGTATGATGTTGGATGTTGTTTGCGATATTCGTGTTTTAAGTTGTGTGCGTAATTATACTTTTCTAAATCTGAAAATTGATCATAGGTTAAACATGTACCATTTGCAAACAATGTTTCAAAAGATAATTCGATTGGTAGTGAATTTGTGTAAGTCATAGCTTTTCTCCTGCCTCGGGATATTTTTTGATGCCTGCCTAATCAAATCCCTTTGTAAGAGTTTTGCTATACTTAAAAAGAAATAGAGGTTATCCCATGCAGGTTCGCCTTAGGGCAGGCAACAAGCGTTAACCATCGCTCTGAGATATAATATAGCACAAAAAATAAATTTTGTCAATAATTGTTTGGATCATTGTAGTAAGATAGACCATCGTTTTTTATAAAAAAACTCAGTCGCTTCGTCGGATATGCCTAAAGGCACCGGCATACTCCCGTCTGCCTTATCCTCCTTGTCAAACTCACTTCTGTGAGTTCAAATCTACTGTCCTATCAAAAAAAAGACCCACCATAA
>JAZNKG010000048.1:0-126263 GCA_045578445.1 Alphaproteobacteria bacterium | reverse complement strand
AGCTCGCTCCGTCCCTGTCGGTAAACGGGTTTATATATCCACCTTTTTCCAAAGTCAACACTTTTTTTAAAAAAATTTAAACTTTTTTTCGCTTTTTTATCCCAATCAAACTAACACACTGTTTATAACTACTTTTTTATTATAGGCTTATCTGGGATTATTTTGGTTATTATCACGCAACTTTTGTACAATAGCATAAATATAATAAAGAATCAATATACCTTTTAGTTCTGATTCTATATATGTTGATTTCGTTTTCTATTTTTTAACCTATGTGATATACAATGTTATTTAATGTGTGATACTATATAATATAATAAGGATAGATTTTATATGAAATTTGATTTTTTTACATTTGGCGGGGCTATTTTTTGGGAAGATGTATTTTTTTATCAAAAATGGAGAATCCAGCGTAATTGCTTTACAAAAAAATATAGACTCCTTGATTCTTGGGATATTAGAAGAGCTAGCGGAACATTTGACACCTGTAAAAATGCTTTTATTGAGTATATCGAAAGTCATGAAATAACAAAACAAAAAGGGAAAATGGTTGTTTTGTTGCATGGATATATGGATAGTAAGAATATATTTAAGAAGCTATGGCGTAGATTTATTTTAACAAAGTCTACTGTAGTTGCGTTAAACTATCCTTCTTTATTTAAAAGTGCTAAAGCTTCTGCCCATCAATTATTATTCTTCTTAAATCACATGGATGATATTACTGAAGTTTCTTTTGTAACAAAAGGATGTGGCAATCTTGTTTTGCAACAAATGTTTAATTTACCAATTAATTATCAAACTTTTTTGGAAAAGACTCGAATCCGTAATATAGTTTTAATAAATCCTGTTGTTAAAGAGAATCTATTTTATGAATTTCTTGCTAAATATAAATTATTTCGGTGGATATGTGGACCAATGTTGCAGGATATGAGTAAAAAATCTATAGAATCCACTCCTTCTATTCCAAGTAATATAAAATGCCTGAAGATTTTTTCCGAATCTAGAGCATACAGATTTTTCATAAGCTTAGTAAAGTTAACTAAATTTCCTCTAAAAAACAAAAATAGAGCGGAAAAAGACTCTGTAACGATTAAAGGTACTATTTTTAACCCATTGAAAAACGATGAATTACTTAATTATGTGGTAAAATTCGTTAATAATGGAAAAATTTAACCATATTGTAACACTTTTTTTATTTTTTTTGTGTTATAATAAATTAGTTTAAAGAACTTTACTGAGGTCTACTATGAAGTCGGTTGTTCAGAATATTCTTATTTTTATTGGACTGTATATCATTTTATCTAGTGGTATCGTAAACTTTTTTGCACAAAAAAGCGTTTTTATTTTTGCAGTAGCCTCGGTTTTTGTAATGCTTATTCTTGCCTATGTTTTGTTAAATTTGCGCAAAGATAAAACAGGAGGGAATAAAGATGAAAAATAAAATTCTCTCTTATATAAAATATCTATGTTGGTCTTTTCCTTTTGTTTTAGCTCAAACAGGTGTAGCTTTTGCCAAAAGATGTAAGGCTATTAACGAGTATATTAGGAATGGTACTGGAGATAACTTTGTTTTAACTAGACCATTTGAAATTATATCCGAAGTATCAGCTGACGTTGCAAATTATTCATGGAATTCTTTTTCTGGACCCTTACAAGGGGTAGTTGTTGTTTGTGTTGCAGTATATGTTGCTGGATACGTTTTGAAAAATGTTGGTTCTTTTTCTAAGCAAGATACTCTATCCTTTTTAACCAAAGAAAAAGGTGGTGTTTTACCATTATGTGCTAAAATGGCATTTATTGTTGCTTTATTAAATAATCAAGAATTTATTTATTCCACCATAATAGCTCCTTTTGTAACCTCTAGCTTATTACTAGGAAACGAATTAGGTGGTGGTAGTAGTGCCTTTAGCGATGCATCATTTGGTGGAACTAATTCTGTTGGAGACTTATTTAATATTGTTACGGAACAGGCTAAGGAACTTAATAGTAAGATATATACAATTGTGGCTAAAGGACAATTTTTATTTTGCGTATCCACGAATCCTGAAAGTATTTGGGGCATTTTTGCATGGGAATGGAAATTACTACCTTTTGCTTTAATTCTTTTTGTTATTGGATGGTTTATTGTTATTGGAGCATCTTTTAATCTATTAGATATTTTAATTCGCTTGGGGGTAGGATGTATAATTTTACCTATTGCAATTGCTTGTAGCATTACTCGTTACACTTCTGGTTATTCTAAAAAAACATGGCAACTGTTTATTAACTGTTGCTTTAGCTTTATCGTAATAGGTATGTTGGTGCTTATAGCTAATGAAATTATAGTTGGCATTTTGGATGTAGCTGCCCAAAAAGCTGGTAGCGATAATATCTTAAGAAATCTTGATTCTGTACCGTCTAAAAGCCAAGTTGAAGATTTTGCTGATGGTATGAAGGGAAGCTTTTTCAAACTAATAACACTAACTATTATTTGCTCAATGATTATCCTTAATATGTTTAATGATATTGAGAGCATTACATCTGCTATTGCTGGTGGTGGTCGTGTTGGTGACATGGCTGGTAAAGTTGGTGGTACTGCTGTCAATAAATTACAACAAGCTGCAAGAGAACCTGTAAAATTTGTTGGTCAAATTGCCAAGGAAGGCGGAAAAATGGTTGGAGAAACTGAAGCAGGACAGGCTGTAAAGAGAGGTGTAAACAAAGCAAGGACTGCTGTTAAAAAATTCTTTAGGATAAAAAATTAAATGGAGAAAGAGATGAGTGTTCTTTATAACATATTTAATAACATGAGTGGAAAGGTTAAAGTATTTTTATCCTTTGCATTGATGTTTCTTCTTTCTTCTTGTGGCGAGTGTGAGACTATTAAAGGATATCTTAACGACGGAACAGGAGAGAATTGTTTCTTCTGCCCACTTTTTGATGTATTAACAAGCTCAGGAGCAATGGCAGCAGAGAAATCTTGGAGTATTATTGCAGCTGATGCTCAACCAGTAGTGATTGTTGTTATTGCGATTTATATTGCATTTAATACTTTTAAGATGGTTGCTTCATTAGGACAGCAATCCTTTGCAGATTATTTAAGCGATAATAAAAAGGGAGCTTTATTCTTAGGATTTAAAGCTGCTGTGATTGTGTTATTACTACACCCAGATAATTTTATGGTAAGATATGTTATTGCGCCTTTATTAGAGGCTGCCGCAAATGTTGGTATTGGCCTCGCTGGAGGTGTGGAGATAAATCCTCCCGTTATAGATGAACAAAACCCATGGAGCGGTTTATTTGCTTTGATAAATGAAGTAGCTAGAGGTTTTAATGATGTTGCATATGAGATAGTTGCTATTGGTAAAGCATTAATTTGTAACTCTACTGACGCTTGGATTATATTAAAATGGAAACTAACAATGTTGCTTTATGGCAATATAGTACTGCTTTTTGGTTGGATGGTATGTATTGGTGTATGTTACTTTTTGGTTGACCTCATTATAAATTTAATCTGCGCATCTGTTTTATTACCTCTTGGAATTGCTTTAGCTATTTCGGAAAAAACAATGCCACACTCTAAAAATATTTGGAATTTATTTGTTAATTCTTTTTGCAGTTGTTTGTGTTTAGGAGCTGTATTATCGCTTGCAATAGCAATGATTGAACTAAATATGGGTGGCGGTGATGTATTAGAAAAAATTAACTCTGCAAGTCTTATGGGGCGTAGCGATAGTGCATTAGAAAGGCTTGCAGCAAATAATCAAATATCACAAATTAATGAATATATGCAAAAAGAAGGTAGACTTATTATTCTAATTGTTTCTTTGACTCTGTTAGTAAAAGTAATAGACTCCGTAAAAAATTTGGCGAGCAAATTAGCTTCTACTAGTGGTCTTACATCTGCAGGTTCTAAAACACTTACGCCTCTTACTAAAAAGGCAGGAAAAGAAGGCTTTAGATTGGCTAAAGATGCAAGTAAGAATGTAGGACACGTTGCTGCTAGAATTACCCATTTAGATGAACTTGCGACATTTGGAAAAGATAAATTCCAACAGGCTAGAGGCTTTTTAACAGGATCTGGTCCGCAAGGATATAGAGCTTTTTGGCGTAGATAGGCATAGGAGATGATAAGATGATTAAGTACTATATATATAAAATTCTCTCCTTAAAAACATTTAGAATGCTAAGTATGTTTTTAGTTATGCTCGCTTTAAGTGGATGCGAAAATTCTTGTAGTGGAGAAAGTGAAAACTATAAAGGTCAGGCTTCTTGTTGGCAAGCTAAAATCGTTGAATATGTAATGAATATAATTGATAACTTATATGCTAAAGCGTCTGATATTGTATCAGGGGGAAGCGGTGGAGCAGCTGTTATCTGCGTTAGTTTTTCTATTTGGATGGCTTTAAAATTATTAAAAACGTTACCTTCAATGAAAGAACACAACATTGGCGAAGTATGGACTGAGATAGGACATAAACTATTCTTATGTGCATTTTGTGCAATAGCGATGTTTAGCACGGATAATTTGAATGAAGCTATGGGCCTTTTTGTTATTCCTATATATAATACACTATTAGATTTAGGTTCTGCTGTTTTGAATGCTGGATTAAATAATGGTGGGAGTAATTTTAATTTAGGTGATTATGATTCTATTCTATTTGAAGTAACATCGGGATGTTCTGCAGCAACTCTTGAAGTTGAGAATTTGGGTGATCAGCTTACGAATATGGCTAAATGCATGGTTTGTGCAATAAAAGATAGATTAAATACTGGTGTAAAAATTGGTACAATTCTTATGTGCTCTGGACGTATTGGTGGTGTTTTTGTTGGACTTACAGTCTTGCTATTGTTCTCTGGTGCAAAACTATTCTTTGTTGTATTCCTCATTGACGGATTGTTTAGATTGAACTTTGCTGTATTTTTATTGCCAATATTTATTATGGGTATTCCTTTTGCTTATACAAGAAAATGGACTAAGCACTGTCTATTGATGTTTATTAATTCAGCTGGTGTGATGATGTTCTTAGCCCTATTAATTAGTATTTGTATTAGCGCTATGCTAACTATTATAACAAATATTAATGCTGAAGGTGGTTTTGCGGAAGAGAATATTGAAGGAATGGGACCTTATTTATTAACAATCTTATTAGTTGCTACATTAATCATAAATATTCCTGGTATTGCCGTTGCTCTAGCTGATAAATTTGTTGGCGGAGGCGGAGGTTTTGAATTCCAAAAGAAAATATCTAAGTTTGTATTTACTGTGGCAAGAAGAGCTGCTGCTTCTGTTTTGAGCTTTATTACAGATGGTGCCTCAAAAGAAATTAATGAAGGTTTAGAACAATATGAAAAATACAGAAACGTAAAAGAAAAAATTAAAACAACAAAAGATGCCTTTAATGAGAAACTTAATTCTTTAGCGGGGTATAACGATGATTAGTAGCAGAATTAGGCATATGATAAAAGTTATTCTTAGCAACAAGTGGCTAATTGTTGTTACATTGTTGTTTATTCTTTTTGCTGATGATGTTTTTGCTAGTGATTTTGCTAGTAAATGTAAAGCCAGTATATTTAGACAAAAGTATGCGCAAGCTGGTTGTTGGTCTTGCAACATAATTAGTACTTTGCTTAGTGCTTTTCTGACAATATCACAGATTTTATTTGAGAGCTTTGTTGATTTAAGCGAGATATTAATTCAAGTTGGTGGAGCAATTTGGATTGCAGTGTTCTTTTTAAAAACTTTAGGCTCAATGTCAGCACAAGACCCAATGAAAGTTATGGATGCTTTATTCTTATTTATGGTTAAATGGGCGTTTGTTTATGCTTTGATTATAGCTGGAATTGATGAAATTATTGGAATGATTGTAAATCCGATATTGTCTATTGGCTTTGACATTGGTACAACATTTACTGCAGGAGTGAATTAATATGATGAAGAAACTATTACATATTTTGCTCTTTGTTGCAGTATTCACACTTATTAGTGAGTGTACTTTTGCAGGAGCTTGGAGTAAACCTAATTTTAGCGCTACCCCAGGTGGTAAACATATTGGAGAACTTGTTACCAAAATTGAAACAATAACTATGGAGATACATGAAGCATCTTCAAAAATGATGCGATATGGAGATATGATTATTTGCGCATCTCTTTATGGTAAAGCTGCTGAAATTGATTTAATTATATTCAAAATACAGGTTGTTGATTTGACTTTATTTATTGTTGGAGGCATATTCTATATCTTAGGCTTCTTTATTATGATGATTGCTTCATTTTATATGTTTGATGTTGCCTTTAACCTCATAGTTACTATAATTTTATTACCTATTGCTTTGTCCTTATGGTTATTTTCTTGGACTAAAGATAAATTAGCAACTGTTATGCAAAATATCGCATATTATACGGGATTATTCATATTTTTACCTTTAGGAATTTTAATAGGTTGTAAGATTGTTACAGTTGTTATTGCTGATGCGTTAGGTAGTGATTTAGAAAGCTATTTTGATAGAGACAGATCTGAAGAGTTAGAAGAATTATTAGGCTTGATATCTCTTCCATTTTTGAAAATTTTGTTAAGTTATGTTCTAGCTATTAAAATTATACCTTTAATGGCAGATGATTTTTGCACACACTTTTTTGGAAATGCTTTAGCTGGTAATCCTATGAAAGAAAATGTGGCACAAATTGCTCAAATGGTAAAAAAACATACGTTGGATAAAGTTGCAAAATATGCCGGTGATGTGATGAAACACCAAACAGGAACAGCAATTAAAAATGCAGGTAAACAAATGGGAGGAGAAAATCCTGGTTTACTATCTAGAGCAATTTCTAGTTATGGCGCAAATATGGCTCAGACAAAAAAGCAGTAAGGTAGGTGTATTATGAAGATGTTTAATATAAAATACCGCTATTTATTTATAACAACATTTTGCCTTACTTTAATGTGGAGTACTTGTGCTCATGCTGGATTAATATCTGCAGCAAAAGAAGCTTGGGAAACAATAAAAGAAGTAACTGACCTTATTTTAGGTATTTTTTTCCCAGATAACTGTCCTGTTCCAAATTTTAATGAAAATAATGTTAGATGTCTATTTTGTGGAATGTTTAAGGCTATTTTTAATTCAGGAAGTGTTGTTGCAGGTAAAGCTTATACTCAATTTTCTACTGATTTAGGACATCTTTTATTGGTATTTGTTGCAGTATCTTTAGCCTTAATTGTTTTAAAAAATTTATCTACCATGAGAGGAAATGACACTGCGTCATTAATGGAAGAAATATTAAATAAGGTTTTTATTTGTGCGGCTATTTATTTTATTATTTCTGGTGAATATTATCCAATTATCAATATGACAATTGTTCCATTATATGAAACAGGGTTGGGCTTACTAGATGCTAATGGAGATTGTGGTTTTTCTGAAGGTATTATAGGCTTTTCTAAAAACTTTATAAACGGTGGAACAGAGACCGCCAGTGGTGGTATGCCTGTATCTATGGGTAAAATAATTGTTTGTACAATACATCAAATTGAAAGCAAAATTAATGTTTTATTCGACTTGGGTGGATGGGCGTTTTGTAGAGGCTTTGGGCCTGATAAAGTGTTTAAATTGATACCAAATCTTATCCATATAACTGATGGGCTTGTATATTATGCATGTGGTGCTGTGTTAATGGTTATGTTTCCTTGGGTGTTAGCTGATGCAACATTCCAACTAGTCTTGTCTTTTGCTTTGTTACCTTTTGCAGTATGCGGATATGCATTTAATGGAACTAAAAAGTTTTTACCAGAAATTTTTTCTTGGATAATAAATTCATTATTGATTTTCTTATTCATGCAAATACTCTTTACGTGTTTTGAAGAATATTTAAAAGATATCATTGGCGGGGCTATAGAACGTAGTGCTGGTGATGCGCACACATTATTCACTCATCCAGTTAGAGGTCTAGCTTTTTATGGTATTGGCACAGTTAAAATAATATTTATAGTTTATTTATTATATGAATATATTCCCGCTATAAAAGAATTAGGAGATAACTTTGCAAGTGGTGCTGGCTTAAGCGTTGGTAAAGATGCAGACACCTTTATGCGCGGACAAGTAAATAAACAAGGAAAAAAATTAGGGAAAAAAGCCGTCCAAGGAGCAAAAAATACTCTTGAATGGGGTGGAAAACGTGTTGGTGGTCTTGCAAGACGAGGTATGACAGCATATGCTGCAAAACATGGCAGTGTACGAATTCCTTTTAGCGGAAAATATAATACACGTACCGTTGGTGGAAAGCAGTACTTAGAAAAAGAAAAAAAATATGCCAATGGAATTGTAAAAGAGCGTAAACTTTATGATGACTATTCAATAATTACTATAAAGTATGATAGAAGTGGTAATGAAATTGGAAGACATGTTGAGTTTAGAGATAGTTTTGCTAAAGGTAGTTTGCTTAATGCTAAAGGCAGAATTGATCAAGATGCTCTAAAAGCTTTGATGGATTCACCGCTTGCGCAAGATCCTGCTTATAAACAGGCTATTATGGAGCAAATTGCGATAAATGCACTTGAGGCAAAAGGCAAAAAAGTTGGTAAATTTTATTCTAAAAGAACTGTTACATTTAATGCCTCTAATCCAAATGAAATACTTATTGACCAAGTTGACCACAATGGTAGAGTAACAAAAGTTTCTATGAAAATAGATCCGACGACCGGACAGGTGGCTTTAGCTCATGGAACAAAGCGTGTTGATAATAAATTATTACGTAGACAAGGCGTTTCAACAAAACATGAAACATCTGGGCAAAAAAGAAGACGTACACGTAGAGAAAATAGAATTAAAAATAAACTTTCTGGTGCAGATCATACCGATGGATTGTTCTATTCTTATGATAAAGTAGTAGACACAGATGGTGTAGAACATTACCAAAAGCGTTTACGTAATGGATGGAATGTAAAAAATTATACAAGAGCTGCAAAAAATGTGTTTGGCACTGTAAAAGATGCAAGTTTAGGTCTTGTTGGCGCTACAATTGATTTAAAATTACCTATCGGTATTGTTTCTACGGCTGTTCTTGCTGTTGAATCTGTCTTTAGTAAAAGTGCTAGAAGAGAGTTAAAAAATAAATTTAGTGCTATGGGCACAGAAATGAGAAAATATGGAAGAAAAGAGGCTGCTCGTTATGCATCTGATTGGCACTCTGGAAATGTAAAAGATTACTCTGATAAAGGATATGTTAAAACAGATAGCGTATCTGGTGGAGTTGAAAAAAGAAGAGCAGCTGATGCTACTGTTACAACTAGAGCTGATGGTAGTAGACAATATGTTGATAATGCTACTGGTTCTATTTTTGCAGAAGAGGGTTTGAGCGGAGATTTTGAATTATTCTTTACTAATGGAGATATAGAATTTACAACAAGTGGTGAGATGGGTAAAGACGGTGTTCTCTTATCTGAAGAATCTAAGTTTAAATATGGAGCTCATATCCAAAAAGGTCACGACTCTGTTATATCAAATGTAGATGGCTTCCAAGTTATTGAAAAAGACGGAACTGTTGCTAGTGACGTAGATCCAAGTAAGCTGTTTTTTGGACTTGATAATATGCTAGGACAAACGACTATTAATGGTACTGCAACAGCGGACTTTGTTAAAGAGAATATATTTGTTGAAGGTAGAAAGAGAAAAACAAATAGAACTCGTACTAATTATGGCCAAGGAATGTTTTAGTTTTTTGTATAAACATTTTTTAGGGTTTGTCGATTTGGTATAAATATATAATTAAAATTTATTTCATTTTAAATATTAGTGTTTGCTTTAAACACATCGTTATTTTGTACTATCTTTGACAAAAGTTATACAGATATAAGTTTTTTTTGCTTTTTTGACTTGCATATTTTTTGGGCGAGCTTATTATATGGTAAAGTTACATTTTTATGAGGTGATAAAGTTATGGAAGAAATAGTATTCCCAAATCAAATCAGAATCCATCGTAAAGTACGTGGTGTACCAATGCAAGATTTAGCTGATAAATTAGGTATTAGTTTATCTGCAATTTCAAAAATTGAAAAAGGTTATAGACGACTAAATCAAGAGCAATTAATTCAAGTTGCTGAGGTTTTGGATTGTTCTTTGCAAGATTTATATGTTAATGAACAAAATTCTCAGCAAGAAGTTGTTATGGCTTGGAGAAAAGAACAAGAACGTCGCCAAGAGATTAACAAAAGTAGTGGATTAAAAGTTTTGGGCGCTGCTTTGCGTTATATTCGTAATGATAAATCTTTAACACTTATAGAAGTTGCTGAAAGTGCAGATATGACTTTGTCAGTATACCATAGAATCGAAATGGGACAAAGAGAAGTTTCTGATAAAGAATATAAAAATATAGCAACAGCTCTTGGTTTTGAAGTAGATGATTTGAAAGCTGAAATTAAAAAATTGGATGAGGCTGGTGCTTTGGAAGAAATCATTATTCATAATGACACTAAATATAAAATAAATAATTTACCAAGAATTGCTAATGACCATAGTAATTATGTAGATTTAGATGCTCTTAAAGTACCTGTTTTTGGTGTATCTGGTACAGATGGTAGCATTATTGTTGATAGAAATTCTTCATCTAAAGAGGCTGTTAAACCTGCTAATTTACATGATAAAAAAGATGTATATGGTGTTAGTTTATGCACTAGAAGATTAGGTTCTATTCTTTCTAACAGAGCAGTTATGTTTGTAGCTCCTGCAGAAGTTGCTAGTGTAGGTGATATCGCATTATACTACAAGTCTGAAGAAGAAGCTTTTGTTGTAAGTGTTAGAGAGGATGAACAAGGTCAACTTTACGGCTTGATGTGGAATCCTGAAGAGAGAATCTACTTTAATAATGATGATTTTAACAAAATTCATAAAGTTGTAGATATTGCACTCTAAGAATTTTATTTATGATTGCTTTGATTATTTTAGTATAATTTATTAATTTTGTAAGAGGTTTACTCGTGGAAAATTTAAACGACGCAGAGTTTGGTAGTAATAAGGATGGCGAAGAAGCCCCGATATTAGTGGCTCAACGCTATTTGAATATTTTCAGACAGGTTCACATTTTTAATAAAGCAAAACGTGACCAGTTTGATGATGAGCTTTTAGCTTTACCTACTAATATTTCTGACTTTTTCAAAAAGATGCCTGGTGGTAGGTTGCTTGTTGAGCATATTGAAGAAGTTAAAACGGAACGAGGTATATCTTTTGTAAAATCTAATAAAGAAGACTTTACAGGTGGATATGGAGAAGTTTCTTCAGCCGAAGGCGGAGCACCACAAGTAGTAGCAGGAGGTCCTGTTGTTGGTGGAAATTTGGTTTTAGGCGAATCCTTTGCTGAGACATTTTCTAAATCTATGGCAGAAGCATTCAAACAACTACCTACCCCAGTTGCTGGAGCTCCTATTAGTGGCGGTAACGTATCTGTTGACTTGGGTAATGCTTTTGATGTTTTAGCCGAAGAAATAAGAACTTCTAGAGCATCTTTGTTGGATGTTTTAAAAGAAACAAGAAGTATTACTGATTCTGTTATTGCTTCTCAAGTATCAATTTCTCGTATTCTCGAAGGTATTCTCTCTGCAAGAAGCAGAGATGAGAATGATGTGGCAAATCTAAATAATAAAATAATCGCATCGCAAGCATCTATTTCTAAACTTTTGGAAAGTTTATACACTAGCAATACTTCTAAAGTAAATGTATCAAATACATCTAACATTGATTTAGAGTATCGTTTACAAGAGTTCAAAAGAGAGATAAAGCAGGAAATAGATAGTTCTTTGAATAAAATTCAAGAAATGATAAAATCTGCTAATTTTGTGCAACAGGATGCATCTAACTTCAATGTATCTAATGATGAACCAATAGATGTGGAAGAAAATAACATCATAAACAATGAAAATACATCTAAAAAGAAAAAAAAGAAAAAGAAAAAAAATAGAGAAATGTCTGATGTGCTATTAACTTCTGCTACTATTGCAACATCTGAAGCTTTGGCTGATGATGCTGTTTATGATATGAACAGTTCATTTTTTGAAGACAATACCGTAAAAATAGATGGCACTATTCGTAACGAAGCATATAAATATAATGATAGTTTTAATAATGTAAATTTAAATGAACCTCCTTATGAGGAAGACTTATCTTCTGGTAATGATGAAACTGTTGATGATTTAGATTTCACTTTACCAGAGCAATCTACTGAAACAGACATTAGCGCTGATGAGACTCCTTTACCAGATATCGCTGAAGGCTTAGAATCTTTTGATGATGATGATTTGGATTTTGAACTTCCTGAACACGGTATAGCTATTGATACCGAATCACGTAAAGAAAATTCGGATGTTGTTGATGAGGATATTATTTCTTTAGATGATAACGATTTAGATTTTGCCTTTTCGGACAATTCTCCAGTATCTGATAATGAATTCAGACAAGATAATTTGATAGAAGACAGTAATGCAATAAATGATGCTGATGAAGAAATTACATCATCTCTAAACTCTGATAGTTTATATGATAATGAGAATATGGATGATTTATCTTTTAATGATTTGATTTCTGACTTATCAATAAATAATTCTGACACTATAAAGGCTGATGAAGATTGGGAATCCGAGTTAACTTCTAATGCTGGTGTAGAAGAAACTGAAGATTTTAATAGCATTAATTCTTTAGATGATATGCCTTTTGAAGATAACTCATTAGATAGCTTCACTGATACAGATTTTGAGCAAAGTGCTTCTAATGATGTTGATAATGGTAATCTAGATAATTTTAGTGATAATTTACAGCAAATTACTGACGCAACCGATGAAAGTATTTTTGAAGAATCTGGAGAGACCTTTGATACAAATATCAATGAAACCGATACAAATTCTTTAAATAATATATCGTTTGAAGATAATTCATTAGATAGCTTAGCTGATATAGATTTTGAGCAAAGTACTTTTGATGATGTAGATAATGATAATCTAGATAATTTTGCTGATAATTTACAACAAATTACTGATGCAACCGATGAAAGTACTTTCGAAGAATCTAGCGATACATTTGATACAAATATCAATGAAACTGATACAAATTCTTTAGATAATATATCGTTTGAAGATAATTCATTAGATGATTTAACTAATATAGATTTTGAGCAAAGCAATTCTAATAATGTTGATAGCGTTAATCTAGATAATTTTGTGGCTGAAGATGCACCTATTGAGGAAAATTTTGAAACATTTAGCGATGAAACAGAGAATGTTAACATTGAAAATGAGAATACTTTTATCCCAGTAGAAGATAATAGTTTATCTAATATAAATGAAATATCTTCTAGCTCTAATACATATCAAAGTCGATACAGTGCAGAACTAGATAAAATAAGAGAGGCTCTTACTAGTGATAATATTGATTTATCCTCATTAGATGAACCAATTGCTCTTGATGAGTATAGTGACGATGAAAATATTATGGAAGAAAATACTTCTTCTAGTAATGAGGCTGAAGAATGGGAATATGAATATGTTGAAGACGAAGGTGTGGCTTCAGAGCAACCTATTGAAGAAGAACAACATAACAATTCTACTTCTGAAGAAGAAGGAGAGTGGGAATATGTTGATGAAGAAGGGAATCCTATAACCCCATCAGATAATGAAGAGTGGGAATGGGAATATGTTGATGAAGAAGGAAACCCCATAACATCTTCAGATAATGAAGAGTGGGAATGGGAATATGTTGAGGAAACCGAAGAAGCTGATAATAAAGAACAATAAATCGTTTACAATAAAATTTAATTGCCCTATTTTTTTATTGAATGGAGTGTATGATGACAGAAGCTAGCAACATAACGGTAACAAAAGAATCTCTTTGGTATATTGATAATTATGTATTAATAAGAGACTATTACGACCGAACTGTTTCTAGAATTGCGGCTAGATGCATTAGAAAAGGCAATATTGCTGTTGAGGATTATCCTTTTTACTCTTATATTATTGATGTTTTAGATGAGCTTTGTGAAATTGGTGACTACATTATAGAACACAAAGAGTTGCACCCATATGTTGAAAAGAAGATTAAGGGAGGAGTTGAGGCTTTAGCTGATAACTTAAGCTTATATAAGCAGGAATTAACTAATAATGCCTCAGCAGAAATGAATGTGAAAAAAGATTCAGATTTAAGTGCTGTTAAAGATGCATTCAGCGGATTTACTAACCAAGCAAATAACCCTTTGGGAGATGCAGGACAAAGTATTGATGATGTTGTTGCTAAATTAATGGCGGAACAAGGAAAACTTAATCAAGAGAAAGATGAGACTGATGAATAAAAAATATCTTTATCTAATTTCTATTATAACATTATCGCTTCTTGGAGCGTGTAATAGGTATGCTCAAGAAGATGAAGTGGTTATGTCTTATAGTTTGCAAAACAATGTTGCAACTAATACTTCTTTAGTTCTTCCTCAGCAAGATCCTTATATGTTGAGAACCTCTTTTAGAGCGAATGATTTGGATTTAGAAACACCATTAAGATGTAATGTAAACTGGAAAACACAAGAAATGGTACAGATTCTTCCTCACAACAATGTATCATTTAGAATAGATAGAAATGATGTAAATGACCCTATGCCTAAATTTGAAGTAAAAAATTTTACTTTTGATAATATTCCTGCAGAACAAGCATTATTTCAGTTAACACAGGAAGCAGGTATTACATTAGTTGCAAAAGATGCACCTTATCCGACATTATACGGTAAAAATGTTAATGGTAGTTTTGAAGAAGTTGTTGAAATGATTTCTCGCTCTGCTGATTTATTTTATCGTTATGATGCTAAGATGAATTCTATAATATTATCTAGACGAGCTAGTTTTACACTGTATGCCCCAAGCTCTAGAACACTCTTACTTGGCTTTTTAGATATTCTAAGAGGTGCTGGGATTACTGATATGATAACTAACTGGAGAGATTATTCTATTAGTTTTGAAACAAATCTTGAAACAATGGATAAGATTAATGATTTGATTAATGAATTTGAAAATAATCCAACTATGGTTATGTATGATGTTAGCATATTTAGAGTTTTAGCAAAAGAACCTTGTGGTGTTGTATGGAAAGATTTATTAAAAGATTTTGAGTTTGGAAGTATTGCGACTGCGCAAACTGGAGTTATAGGAAGAGTTTTGACTGTTACGAATGATATTTCTAATGATGAAATTAGAAAGTTTGTAGGAAAATATGCTACCATTCAAGATATTTCTGAGGGAAGATTTATTGTTCCAACACGTTGGTTCTCTAGATTTGATGTTGGCAGATGTGGCAAAATTGACAATATGGAATATCCTCTATCATTGTTAGCAAAAGCTGAAATTGAAAAAAATAATCGTATCTTATCTGAAATAACTTTAGATACAACAGAGGGTGAAATAACTAGATTTAAGGTAAGAAACAAATTAGGTGAAAATTTCTTGATTATAGGCTTACCAAGTGAGATGTTTGGGCCAGCTAGCCAAGGCACTGAAACAATAGTATTTATTGTTCCAAGATTGGTACGTTTGCTAAAAACTGATGAAACTATAAAAAATAAGATTTAAGAGGAAGAAATATGGAAGAAGAATTAGACGATTTATTGTCGCAAATGAATAGTTCTACTGATACACCTACTGCATCAGTCTCTGAGCAGTTGCAGAGTGTTCCTAATCGTCCTAAATTAAAAAAGATTAAACGCCCTAAAATTAGACAGATGCCAATCACAACTGACATTAATAATGATGTTGATGATACAAATATAACTACTTCGGTAATATCAAATAAAGCAGAGGATATCAGTGTTTATGAAGGAGATAGATTGGAAGAACCTTCTAATACAAAAAATACCTCTATTATTACCGCATCAGAGGCACAAGATATAGTTAGCGCAGATAATAAGTATGAGTTTGATAGTTTGCCTCCTGATTTAGATTACCTAGAAGGTGATGCTGGAGATGGGGTATATATTGATTCTGCAAATTATATGAAAAAAAGTTTTGCATATATGCTTTCTATTTTTTGTTTATTTGTTGGTTTATATTTAGGTAAAGTTTTATTCTCTTCAGAAACAGTAGAAAATTATGGTTTAGAAGGAGTTGTAACAAATCCTGATGTACCAGCAGGAAGACCTAGATGTGGACTAACGGATAAAAGTCAGGCCTGTGTTTTTTATTTAATGAATTGGTATAAGCAAGAATTAAATGGTAGAGATTTTTATAGATTGGCAGCAGAATTGACTGGTCGAGAAGAATATATGATTGAGACAGATAATTTGCGATATGCAAATATGAAAATTAAGCCAGGGAATATTGCACAATTAAATATTCCTGCTCTAAAATAAAAAAATAGCTACTCATTGGAGTGGTTATTTTTTATTTTGCACTGTTACTTTTTTGTTGTTTTATCTTTGTTACTTGTTTTTTCTTGAACTTGTTTTGCTTTCTCTTTTAATTCTTGTGCAGCCTTTTTACCAGCATCTGCTATATGAGGAACTTCGCTTTTAAGACGTTTTATAATATCTGGTAATTTTTCTGCATTATATATAGCATATACAGCTATAATTACAAGTATCCACTCCATCAGTTATCTCCTTTCTTGAGTATTTTTTCTAATGTTTCTGTCGCATCATATGTGTATTGGTATTTAAAATCTTCTTTGAACTCTTGGTTATATTGTTCACGTGCAAGATTTTCTTCACCATTCCACTTATTTGTATTATTAATAATTTTTTTTATTTTATCAAATCTATTTAGTGACTTTTCAGTCATAAATCTTTTTTCATTACAAATTGAAAAGATATCATCTATTTTTCCGCCACAATAACAAATACTGTCGACTCCAGCATCTAATGCCTTTATTGTTTTTTCTTTAATGCTACCCGTTAATGCGTGCATATCTATTGCATCACTTATTAGAAAGCCATCGAACCCTATAAAATCTCGAATGATACTAGATATTACCTTATGTGATGTAGTTGTTGGATTATTTGCGTCAATATTATTTAATATAGCATGCGATGTCATCGCCATTGGGTATTTTGCAAAGTTTTTAATATAATTTATTTTTTTTATTACTTCATCAGAAGGTAAATCTATTACTACTTGTTTTAAATGAGGATCTTTATTATTTGTAAAATGTCCAGGGATGTGTTTAAAACAGGGGCAAATACCTTGATTAATATATTCATCAGCTAGAATTGTGGCGTATTTCACAATATCATTTGTATTTGAGCTAATACAACGACCTTCAAATACAGGACTTTTGTTTTCTATATCAACAACAGGGGCGAAATTAATATTTGCACCTATTTCTTTCATATCGGCAGAAATAAGCATAGCATGATATTTGGTATATGTTATATCGCGTTGAGATAATTGTTTGGCTGAGGCATATTTGTGAGAATTAATACTTTCTAACCTATTTACTCTTCCGCCTTCTTGATCTATTGCTATAAGAACGTCTTCTCTGTTAATTACGTTTTTTATTGTTTCTATTAAATTTTTTGTTTGTTCTTTTGTTTTTAGATTTCGAGAAAACAAACTTATTCCCAATGGATTATATTTAGAAAATAAGTACTTTTCTTCATCAGTTAAAGTATAGCCACTACAAGACAATATTGCGGATAGAATCGGCCTGGTCATATTATCTCCACTAGTTTTGTTTTATTATACAACTAATTTGTTTTTGTTTTAATTTTGATGATAGAGCTTCTGCTTCTTTTCTTGTTTTGAAAGCGCCAACTTTTAATCTATACAAGATGCTACCTGTTGCTGATGTTATTTCTTCTATTTCATAAGGATAACTTTTTAGAAAACTATGTTTTTTTGATAATTCCGCCCATAAATTTTCTACTGTTTTACGTTTAGATGATGCTATAATTTGAGCATACCATGTTCCTTTAGGAGCTTTAACACTTTCTTTTTTTACACTAACATCTTTTTGTATTACTGTTTCTTTTGTTGAATTTGTATTTACAACATTTTTTTGTAAGTTTACGTCAATATCCTTTATTTTTTCTGGAATTACCACCTTTTCTTTACTATTTGTTTTAATACTAGACAATTCTACTTCTGCAACCTTTACTGTTGCTTCTTCTGAAATTTCTTCTAATGTATTTTCAGTCAATGTTGTGTCATTTTCAATATTTTCTACCAAAACATCTATACTATCAGGTGTTGGAATATTTTTTTCTACCACTATTTTAGGTGTTTCTGGAAGTGGCTGAATATTAACTTCAGCATCTTTTTTAGGTAGATTATCAATTATACTATAGATTTCTCTATCTTGGTTATCTATTTCCATTCCACCCGGATCATTTGGTTGTACCTTTGGTGGTGTAATAGGACGCCTAATAACTGGTATAACTTTTTCTTTATCTGCTGTATCTGATGGCCCAAAAAACATCCATCCTACAAGAGCGCCTATTACTATTCCAGATAATATACCTAGAAATGAATTCTTGGCTCTTTGTATTTCTTCTTGTCGTTCGTCAATACTTTGAATATTTCTATCTGCAACTCTTTGATGAAATTCTTGTGTGTCATCTTCTTGATTGGTGTTAAAACCATATAGCATTTGTTATACCTCTCATATTTATCCTAAGAACGATTATAAATCAAAATATGTTTACAATCATTTAACACTATATCTATTAAAGTTTGGTAAGTGAAATTTAAATAGGTATAAAAATGAAAATAGCAACATATAATATAAATTCAATTAAGGCCCATGCTGTTAGTTTTTTTTCATGGCTTAAAAAGAACAATCCTGATATTGTGCTTTTGCAGGAGATAAAATGTGATACTGAAAATTTTTTATATTTTGAATGTGAAAGCTTAGGATATAAAGTTGCTGTTCTGGGCCAAAAAAGCTATAATGGAGTAGCAATTTTAAGTAAGTTTGACTTTACTATTACCTCAAGAAATTTACCAAATTTTGTTGATGATGCTTCAAGATATTTAGAAATTCTTGTAACTACAGAACAAACAAAATTTTATATTGCATCAATTTATGCCCCAAATGGATGTGCTCCGGATAAAAATGTAGAAAAAGAAAAATTAAAATACAAGCTTAACTGGTTTGATGCATTATATGAGCGAATCCGCTATTTGAGTAAAACCTCAATACCTATTATAATTGGTGGAGATTTCAATGTTATGATGCAAGATATCGATGCCTATGATATCGAAAAATTTATAAATTCACCACTATATAAAAAAGATGTAAGAAATAAAATTTATGCTCTTAACTATTTGGGACTATATGATTCTTATAGATTATTAGATAAAAAAAATGAAGCTTTTACGTTTTGGGACTATACTGCTAACTCTTTTGTAACTAATTCTGGTTTAAGAATAGATTATCTATTTATATCTTCGTATTTTGCTGAGCGTTTAGAAAAATGCGTCGTTGATAGAAAAATTAGAGAAATGGACAAGACTTCAGACCATACTACTTTGGTTGCAGAATTTAAGGATTTTTAATGATTAAATTTTTTAAATTATTATTTTTTGTTTTTGCACTGTTTATAACAGAGGCAAAGGCATATGAATTTAAAAAAATTAATCACTTATTTGATAGTATTGAAAATGAATTTATCAGCCAGCCAAATTTTAGAACTATATCTATGGCAGGACTTGATATCCTTAATAAAGTAGATAAGGATATAAAAATATTTTATAATAAAAATAGAGCATTTTTATATGCAAAAAATAATTTGATTATGAACTTTGATTTACCTCAAACCAAAGACTGTTTATCTTGGAAAAATTTAATAAATGAGATTTTAAATATAAGCATGAAGCACTCAAATAAATTGCTTATCCATAAAGAAGAAATTGAATTAAAAATCTTAGATGTTTGCTCACAAAACGTTGATAAATATTCAAGAATTACAAAAGAAGATACAACTACCACTACAAGCTATTTTGAATATAATATAGAAAATAATGTATTGTACGTTAAATCAATGGATTTCTTTGATGGCTTTGCCTTTTTATTAAAGGATATTATAACAAATAACCCTAGTGTTGATGGTTTGGTTCTTGATTTACGACAAAATAGAGGGGGGAATTTTAATGAAGCATTAAAAACTGCAGACTTATTTTTGGATGAGGCTTTAATAACTTATGCTACACTAAAGAACAATAATAAAAAATATTACACTTCTACAAGTGGTGATATACTGAATGGTAAGAAAATAGTTATTCTTACAAGCGAACAAACAGCGTCTTCTGCAGAAATTGTTACAGCTGCTCTTAGTGAGCAAGGTAGAGCTACTACTATTGGCACAAAAACCTATGGTAAAGGCTCTGTTCAAAATGCATATAATTTTGATAATTCTTTTCTTTATATCACAAATGCTTTAGTATACTCTCCAGCGGGAAATCTTATAGAAGACAATGGAATTAATCCGCATATTTGCACTGGTGTAGAAAATAGTTGCTTAATATCAAATAAGAAAAATCCAAATAAAGATATCTTAATGGCTATTAATATGATAAAAAACACTATTGGTTAAAAATATTGTTGACATTATAGATAATAACTGTATAGTGCGTGTAAAGTTTTTTGTGTTTAACCTTGAATTTATAAGAGTAAAAGTAATGGCTAAAGCGATTAAAGTTAAAGTTAAAATGGAAAGTACAGCTGGTACTGGTACATTTTTTGTTGCTGAAAAAAATCCAAGAACTCATCCTGAGAAATTGGTTATGAAAAAATATGACAAGAAATCTAAGAAACATGAAGAATTTGTTGAAAAGAAATTGAAGTAATTTTTTCATATAATATAGATAAAAAAATGGAGCACTCTTTGAGTGCTTTATTTTTTATCTGGAAATGCTTTTTTGTATTCTTTTTGTATTTTATCCAAATTAACTTCTGTGTATCTTTGTGTAGAATTTAATGATGAATGCCCTAATAGTTCTTGTATTGAGCGCAAATCTGAACCTTGAGCTAATAAATGAGTAGCAAAAGAGTGCCGTAAAGCGTGCGGAGTTATATTTGATGGTAAATTCAGTTCCATTCGTAGCTGTTGCAGTTTTCTTTGAATAATTCGTGGCTTCAACCTTTCTCCTTTTGCCCCTAAAAACAGTGCATCATCAGAAACCAAGTTGTACGGGCAAGCTTCTTTGTACTTATTAATATTTTCCAAAACTACTGGCAATATTGGAATATATCTATCCTTATTACCTTTACCTCTAACTTTTAAAAATTCTGTATTTGTTATATCTTCTAAATTTAATGAAACTGCCTCAGAAATACGCAATCCACATCCGTATAAAAGTGTAAAAAAAGCCTTATCTCTTAAGCCTATCCATGGCTCGCTACAGTTCTTTGTTGCTAAATCAATTAAATCAAAAATTGTTTCCACCTCCACAGAACGAGGTAACACTTTAGGTAGCTTTGGAGATGATAATTGAAAAATCGAAGTGTTTTGTATAATTTTATTATTATTCATCCATTTAAAAAAATTTCTTATTGAAGATTCTTCTCTAGCTATTGAGGCTTTTTGTATATGGACTTTTGCTCGATGGCTAAAAAAATTTCTAAAATCTCTTATCTCTAATTTTTTTAAGTCTGCTAATGAAATATCTGGAGAGCTAAAATATTCAAGAAAAAATTTTAGATCGCTTAAATAGCTATTAACAGTATGTGAAGAGTATTTTTTTTGTATTTCTAAATAATCTATCCACTTATCAATGATTTTACTTAGTTTTTTATCTATCATTATAATCTCCTAAAAAAACCTCTTAATATAATGATAATATTAAGAGGTTAATTTCAGGTTATATTTATATTGATTAGTAATATTTAAAATCTTCTTGAAAATCTTCCATTTCTTGTTCGTGCTCTAATTCCTCTTTTAGTATTTTTCTTGATATATTAAATGTTTCATAATCTCTTCCTTGGCACATCTCACATATTTGTTGATATCTTGCAATCGCACATTTTTCTGCTGTAAGATTTTGAGCAACAAGTACTTTTGTATCTCCATTTGTTGGTGCGTCATATTTACATTTAGCTTTAGCTTTCCATTCTTCTGGATCTAATACTGGTATACCCCCTAATTGTATAATTCTATCAGCCAACCAATCAGCATGTTTTAATTCTTCTATCGCGTGCTCGATAAACTCTTCTACTACTTTTGGTCTTTCTATACCTTTAGCAACTTTTGCTCCTACCCAATATTGATAGTATGCCAGCCATTCTTCTGCAAAAGCGCAATTTAATAAATTTATCAATTCTTCTTTATTATCAACTTTTGAAATTATTTGTGCTGTTCCACCCATGTTTATCTCCTACTAAATATTAAAATACAAAAAATAGATATGTATTTTATTGACAATATCAAGATGTTTAGAAAATTAAATTTACCTCATTTAAACTTTTATTTTATATGCTGATAATATATTAACATAGGAGATTATAAATGATAAAAATCGCTCCGAGTATTTTATCTGCAAATAGTGCTTGTTTATGCGATGAGGTAAAAAAGCTTGAACAAGCTAACGCTGATTATATTCATTTTGATGTTATGGATGGGCATTTTGTAAATAACATAACCTTTGGTCCTAAAATTCTATCAGATTTAAAAAAATGCACCAACTTAGAGTTTGATGTTCATTTAATGGTTGAGAATCCTTTAAAATTTATACCTTGGTACATTAATGCTGGCGCAGATATAGTCACTTTTCATTTTGAAGCTGTAGAATCTCCTATAGATGCTATAAATTTAATAAAAAGTCATGGTATTAAAGTGGGGATTAGTATAAAACCTGATACTGATGTATCTGTGCTTATTCCTTATCTAGATATGATTGATTTAATTTTGATTATGTCTGTTGAACCTGGTTTTGGCGGACAAACTTTTATATCAAAATCTATTGAAAAAATTACAAAAACAAAAGAGCTAATTAAAAATAAAAATATTTTAATAGAAGTTGACGGCGGAATCAATGTTAATACTGCAAAAGATTGCATTAATTCAGGTGTTGATATTTTAGTGGCAGGTACTGCTGTTTTTTCTGATGGTAATTACAAAAAGAATATATTGTCGTTAAAAGGAGAAATCTAATGAGTTTAGTAATGGTTATTGAGGATGAAGAAGCTATTGCAATGATGTTAACTTATAACCTTGAAAAAGAAGGTTTTAAAGTTGAAGTTGTATCAAATGGATTAAATGCTGTTAAAGAAGTAGAGAGATTAAAGCCTTCAGTAATATTATTAGATTGGATGTTACCAGAAATTTCTGGTGTTGAAATTTGTCGTATTATTCGCTCAAAACCTGAAATTAAAAATATTCCAATAATTATGCTTACTGCAAAAAGTCAAGAAGAAGATAAAGTAAAAGGATTATCATCAGGTGCTGATGATTATGTTACAAAACCATTCTCTATACCAGAATTAATGGCTAGAGTTAAAACAAATATGCGTAGAGCTCCTTTGTTTGAAGAAGATGAGCGTTTTATTGAATATGAAGATATTCAAATTGATGTTATAGAAAAAAAGGTAAAACGTGGCGATACATATATACATTTGAGTCCTACAGAGTTTAGACTCTTAAAAATGTTAATAAAAGAACCTGGAAAAGTCTTTTCTCGCGAAGTATTATTAAAGGCTGTTTGGGGAGAAAATATATTTGTAGAATCGCGAACCGTAGATGTTCACATTAGACGACTAAGACGGTCATTAAATAAATATGGTCCAGATTATATAAGAACTGTTAGAGCTAATGGATACGCTATAGATAAAGCATTCTTGAACGAGGAAAAAGATACAAATAATGAGTAATTAGTTATAATTGTTTACGCAAATCTAATGCTAATTTTATAGTTCCATCATCCATATAATCAAGTTCTGCTCCTACGGGTATCCCTTGAGCAAGAGTAGATACTTTTATATCTTTATCCTTAAATAAAGATGAAATGTAGTGCATTGTAATTTGCCCATCAACTGTTGCAGGAAGAGCTAAAATTATTTCACATATTCCTTCTTTGTTTATTCTATCTAATAACTTATCTATATTTAAATCATCGGGAGTTATTCCTTCAATAGCTGAAAGGACTCCGCCTAATATATGATATTTTCCTTTATAAAGACCACCTCTTTCAAGAGCCCATAAATCACTTATATCTTGCACCACACATAGTATTTTATCTTCTCTTGATGTTGATGCACATATCGAACAAGGTGTTGTTATATCATAATTACCACAAATTTCACAAACTTTTATGTTATCAGCTACAGCTTCTAACGAGTTTATCAGCTGAGGTATAATCGTTTCTTTTTTCTTCAACAAATGCAATACAATACGACGAGCCGATCTTGTCCCCAAAGAAGGCAATTTAGCAATTATTTTTATTAGTTGTTCAATATAGTTATCAGACATTTCAGCCTACAAAGGGAATTTTAATCCACCAAGATTTACACCACCTGTAGCTTCTTTCATACCAGCTTCAGCCATTGCTTCTACTTTGCTATGAGCATCATTATATGCAACTAAAATTAAATCTTCTAACATTTCAATATCATCTTCTGATACAACTGATTTATCTATTGATATTTTTTTCATCTCAGACTTACCATTAAGTACAACTTTAATAGCACCATTAGCACTATTTCCTTCTACTTCTGCTTCAGCTAATTTTGCCTGTGCCTCTTGCATTTTCTTTTGCATAACTTGTGCTTGTTTCATTAATCCTTGAATATTTAGCATGTTTACTCCTCATAATCAAAATTATTAACAATCATTGTTTCATCTATATCTTGTATTTCTTCTTCTGCTAGTTTTTCTAAATTCTTGCGAACAACTATTTCTAGTTTAGCTCCTTTAAACTCCTCAAGAATTTTTTTAACTAGTGGATATTCTGTAACATTTTTTCTACTTGCTTCAACAATAGATTTCTCTTTATCCGCAATTGTTTCTGTTACATCGCCTTTTACTATATCTATTTCCCACTTTTTATTGGTTAGTTCATTTAGTAATTTTTGTAACCCTATAATAAAATCTTGATGTATATTAGGAGAAATACTCATAGATATACGACCATTTGTAAATTCGTGAATGGTAACATCATTTTTTATAGAATACTCCAACAAAGCCTTTTTAGATTGCTCTAAATACTTTAACAATTCATCTATTGTGTTAAATGCATATAGTGGAGTATTTTCTACGCTATTTTTTTTTTCATTTTCAGCAACATTTTGCTGAGAATTCATAACTAAACTAGAGTTTTTTTTTACGTCTGTTAAAATTTCATAAGGTGTTGGCATTGATGCTGAATAAGCCACTCGCAATAATATCATCTCAAGCGCTTCAACAGATGATGGTGCTAAGTTTATTTCTGTAATACCCTTAATTAGCATTTGCCATATTTTAGAGAGTATTGCTAAAGAGCATTTGCCACTGAGTTCTGAAAATGTATTCTTTTCTATTTCACTAAATGATGTCGAGTTTAATAATTGAGGAACTATTTTTATTTTTGCCATATCGTGTGTTATGTTTATTAAATCTTGCAATATAATCATAGGTGTTGCACCATTTGTATATTGTTCGGATATAGCGCTTAAAACATCTTCCATATTGCCCTTTATTAGATTTTCAAATAAAGATAATGTTTGGCCTCTGTCAGCTAAACCCAGCATTTTTTTAACAGTTTCTGTATTTATTGCTCCATTACTTAATACTATAGCTTGGTCTAATAAGGATAAGCCATCACGAGCAGAACCATCTGCAGCTTTTGCAATAATTTGTAGTGTTTCTTCTTCTGCTGGAATATTTTCATTTTTAAGAATCTTATCAAACAAATGTGTCAATGTTTCTATTGATAAACGTTGTAAATCAAATCTTTGACATCTTGATAAAATAGTTACAGGAACTTTTCTTATTTCTGTTGTTGCAAAAATAAATTTTACATGTGCTGGTGGTTCTTCTAATGTTTTAAGCAGAGCATTAAAAGCACCTTTAGACAACATGTGAACTTCATCGATAATATAAATTTTATAACGACCATTTGTTGGTGCATATCTTGCACTGTCTAGCAATTCTCTTACATCATCAACACCAGTATGAGATGCCGCATCAAGTTCCATAACATCCATATGGCGACCAGAAGCAATTGCTTTACAATTATCGCAAACTCCACAAGGGTGTATAGTTGGACCACCTTTTCCATCTTCACCAATACAATTTAAGGCTCTTGCAATTAAGCGAGCTGTTGTTGTTTTACCAACCCCTCTTATTCCTGTTAAAATGTAAGCATGATGTAGTCTATTGTTTTGTATGGCATTAGTTAAAGTTTGAACAAGAGCATCTTGTCCTAGTAAATCTTCAAAATTTTGTGGACGATACTTCCTCGCTAAAACTACATATTGATTATTTAAGTTTTCTTCTGCCATTTCATTCTCTTTTGAGGAGAAGGGATACAGACCTTGTTTCAACTGTTACGGCTGCTTTCTTCCGAACCTGACCGAGTTGGCAGCATAACAACCCTGCACCCTTCATATTATTTTGTGTTTATATTGCACCATCAATAGTATTTTGCAAGTTTAAAAATAACTATTAACATTAATTATTATACAACCAACCTAAAACTTCTGTACTATTTTTACCATAAATTTCAGGTAGATTTTCATAAGGTATATATCTTACATCTATTTCATTTTGGGTATAATCTGTTAATTGCTTATTAGATTTTTCTACTACTTTAGGCCCATTTTCTGTAATTTCTAACATTTCTAAACTATGTAAGCTAGCTCCTGTTGGTAAAATTTTGAAGTATCCATTCACTCCTATAAAACCATTTTTACCAGTAATAGAGGAATCGATATTATCTTGCGTTTTTGTTGACAATACAGAGGCAAGCAAAACACTATCATAAGCAAAAGAATACACTGGTTTTGGATATTCTCCAAATGTATCTTGATATTTGTTTGTAAAGTATTCGCTGTAGCTTTTACTTATCATTGGATAAACCCCATGATAAAGCATTGTTTCTTTTGTTAGATTTGTGCTATCCCATGCTGAAGTACCCAAAAACAATACATCTGGATATAAAACATCATTATATGCAAACATTGATGCCATAGATTTCAACCTATTTCCACTATCTGATATTAGCACTGCGTCAAAATCAATTGGTAACGGGGTTACCATTTCTTGCACAATAGAGGTAAAATCAACTGTATTAGGGTTATAAAAACCAACTTTTACCAATGAAACATCATGTGATATTGAAGACATTAGCGCTGACTTCATAACATTTAACCCACTATTATTATCTGGCACTAACAATGCTAATTTTGTTCTATTTTTTGATGATGCATACGCAATTGCTCTATCTATCTGCTCTCCATTTAACAAACCTATACTATATATTCCCTTTTGCAAAACTTGAGGTGAGGTTGTAAATGATACTACAGGTATATCTGCAGATAGAGCTTCATCTGCGACACTTTCTACTTCTTCACTCATCAATGGCCCTAATATTAACTCAGCGCCCTCTGAAAGTGCTTGAGAAATTGCTTGTTCTGCTCCCTCTGATGAACTCTTAGTATCATAAAATTTGAGTACTAATTTGTCATTTTGCAAATCATCCAATGCCATAAACATTGCATTTTGCATACCTAAACCAATACTTGAAGCCTTACCTGTTAGTGGTAACAATGCTCCTATAACTAGTGAATTTTCTTCTCCCATAGTCTTTTTTACAACATCGTAATCCATAATATCGTATTTTTGATTATCTACTTCTATACGATTGTCTGTAAAGCGATTACTACAACCAAAGATTCCGAGTAAAAGAAAAAATAAAACTAATCTTTTTAACACTTGCTTTTATTCCTAAAATATTAAACAATTATGATGTACATATGTTTAAAACAAAAAAGATTTTTTGTAAAGAGTTATAAGATGCATGATACACGTTTATATATTGTAGCTACTCCAATTGGTAATTTAGGTGATATTTCTCAAAGAGCAAGAGATGTCTTAAGTTCGGCAGATATTATTGCTGCAGAAGATACGAGAGTAACAAAAAAGTTATTTTCTTTATTAGGTATCTCTTTGCAAAAAAAATTTATTACTTATGAAGATCATTCTGAAAACGAGAAATTTCAAGAAATTATCAACCTTATAAATCAAGGCAACAGTGTGGCATTAGTTAGTGATGCAGGGTCTCCTCTTATTTCAGACCCTGGATATAAACTAGTTAGAGAATGCCGTAAACAAGATATAAAAATATCTGTTATACCTGGAGCTTGTGCCGTTGTTTGCGCATTACAACTATCTGGACTACCAACTAATCGCTTTATGTTTGCAGGGTTTGTTCCTAATAAAGAAAAAGCTAGGTTAGATTTATTTGCTGAATTAAAAGATATCAATACTACATTAGTTTTATATGAAACTGCAAATAAACTTGAT
The DNA here is from genome assembly GCA_045578445.1 of Alphaproteobacteria bacterium. Lineage (GTDB taxonomy): Bacteria > Pseudomonadota > Alphaproteobacteria > RF32 > CAG-239 > CAG-267. The sequence continues at coordinate 97,843 of JAZNKG010000048.1, read as the reverse complement.
AAAACACTTATCGCCATTGAAAAAACAATGCCGAATCGAGAAGTTGCTATAGTTCGAGAAATAACTAAATTATATGAAGAATGTATTTATGGAACAGCCTCAGAAATAATAAATAAACTAAAGGAAACACCTATTAAAGGCGAACTTGTTTTAGTTATTGAACCACCGCACAAAGATGAAAATTTGGATATTGATTTAGAAAAAGTATTATCGTGTGAACTGAAACATTCTACTCTTAAAGAGGCCGTTAAATTTGTATCTGAAAAATATGGATTAAAAAGAAATGATGTTTATGAAAAAGCTTTGGAAATTAAAGATAAAACCATATAATTCCGGCAAAATAGCTGAGTTCATATGTCGCTTATATATGATGTTTCTTGGATATAAAATTATTGCAAAAAACTACCGTTGTGGAAGTGGCAAAAATACACCATACGGAGAAATTGATTTTATTGCAGTAAAAAATAAGCGAATCGTATTTTGTGAAGTAAAAAAACGTAATTCTCAAAAATCTTTTTGGAAAGCTTTATCATACAATCAACAACAAAGAATTTTGCGTGGGGGACGTTATTTTATTAATGCGAATCCTAAATACAAAAAGTACACTACACAATATGATGTTTTTTGGATAAAATTACCTTTTAATATAAAACGTTTTAAAAATGCTCTTTTTATTGATAAAACGCTATAATCTAATACATAACTTTATTAAGATATAAGCCACATGCTGGAGCTGTTGCACCGGCTTTGCTTCTATCTTTTGCTTCTAATATTATTTTTACATCTTCAGGCGTTAGTTTTCCATCTCCCACTGATTTTAATGTTCCTACAATATTACGGACTTGGTGATATAAAAAAGAGCGAGCCTCAACTATAAATTTTATTTCATCTCCATCTTTTATAATGTCTAATTTATCTAAAGTTTTTATAGGAGATAGTGCTTGGCATCCTGCACCTCTAAACGAAGAAAAGTCATGATTACCTAAAAGATATTTTGCCCCTTCTCTCATTTTATCTACATCTAAGGGATATCCCACTGTCCAAACACGATTTACTTCTAGAACCGTTGGAGCTCGTCTATTCAGTATACGATATATATACCCACGACCAACCGCAGAGAAACGAGCATGAAATTCGTCTGATACTTCTTCTATTTCTAAAACTGAAACAGGTGCTTCCAATATTCTTAATCTTGCATTAAAGGCTTCTCTTAGATGAAATAAATCCATTGTTGTATCTAAATCAAAATGAGCCACCTGCCCTGTTGCATGAACACCAGCATCTGTGCGTCCTGCTCCGAAAACTTCTATATCTTGGTGGCTGAAACCTTTTAATGCTTCTTCTAAAAAATATTGGACACTAACCCCTTCGTTTTGCTTCTGCCATCCTAAGAGGTTAGTGCCATCATATTCTATAGTTATTTTATAACGCATATTTATTATGCTACCGCTTTTATCATCTCAACAGGTGATATAGTACGAGCAAATCCTAATGCGTCTTGTATTTGCCATACAACACGTAATGCATTTAGAGCATCTTCACCACTAATACGAGGTGTTGCTTCTCCTTTAACACAACTTATAAAGTGTGATAATTCTGCTTGTAAAGGTTGATTTGTTGGAATGAATAATTGCTCAACACTACCTTTTAAGCCGTAATGCATCCATTCTGGAATTTCTTCTTGATTAACATATGGCATACGACCTTGAGAGTGAACATTGATACTTTGATTAATAAAGTCCATATCAATGTAGTTTGTATCTGTTGTAACTGTCAAAGTGCGTACACGAGCTTGAGTAATACGGCTTGCTGTGATGTTTGCTGTTGCGCCATTTTCAAACTGTAATAAAGCTGTGATATAATCCTTACCGCTTTCGTTACCAAGTGTTTTTACAGCTGCTGCTTGAACATTTATTACTGGAGATTTTATTAAAGATTGAATAACTTCAACGTCATGTATCATCAAATCCATAGCAACATCTACGTCTGTAATTCTACCGCTAGCTGCAGACATACGTTGAGCTGTTAAAGAACGAATCTTTGATGTATCTGATAAAATTTTGCCCATTTGTTCAACAGCTGGATTAAATCTTTCAATATGACCAACTAATAATGTTACATTATTTTTCTTTGCAGCATCAATTAGGCGATAACACTCTTCTTCAGTTGTAGCTAAAGGTTTTTCCATCATACAGTGGATGCCTTTATTCAAGAAAAATTCACCAACTTCACAGTGAGCAACAGATGTTGTAACAACACTAACTGCATCTACATTGCAAGCAACTTCTTCCATACTTGTAAAAGCTTTTATATTGAACATTTCAGCTGCTTTTTTTGCATTTTCTGTAAACACATCATATACACCAACAAGCTCAACACCAGGAAGTGTTTTATAGGTTTTGAGATGGTTTTTGCCCATCATACCGGCACCAATTACCGCAACTTTTATTAAATTTGACATACTAAACCCCTTTAATATTTAATTTTAAGGTCTATATAACATCCATTTTTTGAAAAATCTTCTAAAAATATATTTCATTTTGTTACAAATATAACCACTTGATTTAATTAGATAACATAAAAAAATTAAAGCCACTTTAAATAGTGGCTTTAATAATGTGAGATATTGTTTTAATCAATTTCTGCTAAACGTTGTGCTTGGTCTTCTGTTACGAGCGCATCTATGATTTCATCCAAACATTCGCCACATACAACATCATCTAGCTTATACAAAGTTAAATTTATACGATGATCTGTAACTCGTCCTTGAGGATAGTTATATGTTCTTATGCGCTCACTTCTATCACCACTTCCAACCTGAAGTTTACGTTTTTCTGAATATGATGCATCTATACTAGCCTTTTGAGAATCATATAACTTTGCACGTAAGTGATTCATTGCCTTTTCTTTATTTTTAAATTGTGATCTATCATCTTGGCATTGTACAACTATACCTGTTGGTATATGAGTGATACGAACAGCTGACTCTGTTCTATTTACGTGTTGACCGCCTGCACCTGATGCTCGATATACATCTATCTTCAAATCTGATGGATTTATATATAAGTCAACTTCTTCAATTTCTGGAAGGACTGCAACTGTTGCTGCTGATGTATGCACTCTTCCTTGAGATTCTGTTACAGGAACTCTTTGAACTCGGTGAGCTCCCGATTCAAATTTCAACTTAGCAAAAACATCTTTACCTGTAATCTTAGCAGATGCTTCTTTATATCCGCCTATACCATTTTCATTAGCATCTAATATTTCAAAACGCCAACCTTGTTTTTGTGAATATCTCTGATACATTTCAAATAAAACTGCGGCAAAAAGAGCTGCTTCATCACCACCTGTACCTGCTCTAACTTCTAAAATAGCGTTCTTTTCATCATCTTCTTCTTTGGGGAGAAGTAGAACTTTTATTTCTTTTTCTAATTCAGGTAACTTATCCTTTAGTTCATAATATTCGATTTCTGCTAACTCTCTCATTTCTTTATCTAAAGAAGAATCTTCCATCATTTCTGATGCATCATTAAAACTTTGAAGTTGCTTCTGATAATGATTAATAGCCTCAACAATAGGCTCTAATGTTGATATTTCTTTATTTAATTTAACCAACTCATCAGCAGATATACCCTGAGAAGACAATAAAGATTGCACCTCATCATAGCGGTTTACAACACCTGCTAATTTCTCTTGAAAATTCATTAATGTATCCTTTTATTAAGTATAATTTTTCGTTGTTCTAACAGTTTTATATAAAAATGCAACAAATAATTAAAGCGAATCGAGAGGAATATTCATCTTTCTTCTTTTTGCTACAATATTTTTTTCAACACCTTTAACTGTTACTTTTACATTATATGGTCGACCAACAGATATAAACATATTTTCAATATAGCTTAACTCTTTTTTATCGCCTTTATGGAAAACTCCTTGAAAATATACTTTATTTTTATCTTTAAGCTCAACCCAGCTTTCGCCTAAAAATTCTACAACAACATTATCTTTAGGCTCTTCAGCAACTACTTCTTTTTCATTTTCAATATTTTCTTCTTCTAAAACATTTTTGCCTAAAGTAGGTTCTTCTGCTATTTGCTCAACCACCGTATCTTCTTTTAATTCAATAACAGAACTATCATCTATTTTTTCTTCAACAACTATTTCTGTTGTAGCCTCTGTAATAGTTGCATTATCAGTTTTTTTAGAAGATACTATAGCCCATAACCCGTAAACAAGTAGCAATACTAAAATACTAATAATGATGTGTTTATTGTTAGCATTATTAACTTCAGGAACATTTTCTTCTTGCTCTTCTTTTTGCTCTTCAACAATAGATGCTGATTTATACAGTTTAACAGCTCTTTCAGGATTTAATCCTAAATAACGAGCATATGTTCTAACGTATCCCACGCCATAAGGAATTGGTGGCAATGTTTCATAATCTCCCTCCTCTAGGGCTGTTAAATATATCTTTCTTATACACAATTCACTAGAAATATCTTCTAGAGTCTTTTTACTTTTTAATCTGCTACTCTTTAAAATAGTACCGATATCATCAATATCTATTTCTAAATCCTCTGTTTTTTCCATATTCCTAACTTCCATTGTTTGAGTTACGTATGTATTGAAACATACTTTTTAATAAATTTCAATACCATGATCATCTGCATATGCTTTTAATTGTGGACGAAGTGTTTTACGTGATGATGAAAGTATGTTATTTAAATAGTCTTCAACACCTTTTGCAGAAAGACTTCTTATCATTGCTTTAACCTTTCCATATGAAGAACTAGAAACAGATAAATTTCTAAACCCTAATCCAATTAAAGCCATAGCTTCAATTGGGCTACTTGCCATTTCTCCACAAACAGAGCACATTACATTAGCAGCATTTGCCTCTTTGATAATCTTCTTCATCATATTGAGAAAAGGTGCAGATAAAACATCGTATCTACCATTCAATCTTGGATTTCCTCTATCGCAAGCAAAGAAAAACTGATACAAATCATTTGTCCCTACCGATATAAAATCACAATAACGCAAAATTTCTCTCAATTGAAAAACCACCGAAGGAACTTCTATCATCATGCCCAAATGAACTTTTGTTGGCATTTCATACCCTTTTCTTTTTTCACATTCATAGGCAAACATAAATGTCTCCCTTGCCTCTAAAAACTCATCTAAATTTGATATCATAGGAAACATTACATATAGTTCTTTACCTGATGCAGCCATTATAAATGCACGCATTTGCTTACGTAGAATCGCGCGTCTATCTAATGTGATACGAATCGATCTCCAACCAATAGCGGGATTCTCTTCTGTTATACTATTCCAATATGGCAAAAGTTTATCTGAACCAACATCTAAACTTCTGAATATTATCTTTTTATTTCCAGCTGTATCATAAAGTTTTTTATAACATTCTACTTGTTTCTTTATATCTGGCATTTTTTCTGATGACATAAAAGGTATTTCTGTTCTATACAAACCTACACCGTCACAATTGGTGCTTTTTATATACTCAATATCAAAATCCATACCTATGTTAAGATACAAATTCACTTTTTCTGAATCTTTTGTTTTTGTTTTTAAATTTTTTAATTTTTCAATTTGTTGTAATTCTTTTTTCTTCTCTTCTATTTGTTTATTTATTTTTTCTATTATAGATTTCTCTGGATTAACATAAACAGAACCGTCTTTTCCATTAATTCCGATTAAAGCTCCATCTTTTACTTCTTTGAAAAATCCATATATACCGGATATAACAGGTACACCCAGCGCTTTTGCAACAATTGATACATGCATAGTTGGAGTGCATTCTTCTATAATAAGACCTCTAATTTTTTTGTAATCATAGTCCATTAAATCAGCTGGCCCCATAGAGGTAGCAACAATTACTATATCATCATATTTAGAGTAATCTGCATTACAATCTTCTCCGCTTAAGTATAATCGCAATCTATCTGCAATATCTCGCAAATCATGAAGTCTTTCTTTTAAATATGTATCAGTAGCACCTGATAATCTATTCCACATTTCTGTATATGCTTGTTCAACTGCAGCTTCTGCTGTTAATCCTGAATTAATGTGATTTGTAATACGATTGTACCAACCTTTATCGTTAGCAATCATGCGATATGCATCTAATATTTCTACATGTTCTCCACTTTGCATACTATCTTTTTTCATCTTCTCATCTAAATCATCGTTCATTTTTTGACGAGCCAATGTAAGATTTTCTAACTCTTTATCTTTATCTTTGGAAAACATTTTTGTAACAGCTTTTCTGCGTCTATGTACAACAACATTACCTAAGCCGCAACCTGAATTTATTACTGTTCCTTTTAGTCTGTCTTTTGAAACAATACCCCTACTTTTTATTATTTTCTTTATATGCGCAGATATTTCTTCTGATGATAAAAGTTCACTAACAAACATACAAAGTGTTTCTAAGGCATCCACTTCTTCTTCATTATAATCATGAGTTTTTTTGTATGACAACAACAGAACACCTATAGATTTATTCCATCGCATAATAGGAGTTGCTAGCTGAAAACTTTTTTTATTTTTAACAAATGAGATATGGTTATCCATTCCTGCTTTTCCGACAACACCTTCTCCAGCACGAATCGCAGGATAGTCTCCATCTAATGTACCAACAACATGTTCAAAAGTAACATCATCTGCTTTTATGTAAACATCAACAGATGTAGCTTTTGTTTCTTCTGCAATAATAGCTATTATTGTCTTAAGCCTTTCTGCACAATCCTCTATATTTTGTTTTGTATGTATTTTTTTTATTATTTCTAGTGCAAAGTTCTTTTTTGTTTCCACCATAATCCCCTCAACAACAAATTTGTGCTTGTAATTTTACTTATATCACCTATTATTCTTTTATTCCAGTTTATTTTTCGTAAAAAAGGATAAAATATTATGACAATAACTTATAAAAAAGGTGATTCAGATACTCGCCCTTGGGGTACATGGGAAGTATTAGAAGCTAGTGAACATTTTTGTGTGAAAAAAATTACTGTAAAACCAGATGCAATTTTGTCTTTGCAAATGCATAATTTTAGAGAAGAGCATTGGATTATGGTTGAAGGTAATGCTATGATAGTTTTAGGAGAAGATACTTTATATCGTAAAGCTAACGACTCCGTTTTTATACCAGTCAAGACAAAACACAGAATTAAAAACAACTCTACTTCTGAAAATCTTGTATTTATAGAAGTTCAAACTGGCGAAAAGCTTGATGAAAGCGATATAATACGCTTTGAAGACAATTATGGCAGAGCTAATAAATAGCATCAGCTGTTGAAAACATTTAGATTCATTTTTACAGTTTCCTAAAAGTTAATTATTTATTAATTATGTTAACTATTGGGAAACTGTAAATGTTTTATGAAGATGAATTTGTAACAACTAATGATAATGGAATTGTAATTTCAGCTTATCAGGAACTACTCAACGAAAAAGTTGCTGGTGATGAATTTTGCTGGGGTTATTATCTTCGTATTGAAAACAACTCTAATAATACTATTAATCTTTTAGGAAAAAATATATCCATTACAGATACCAAGGGACATTCTGTTTCTGTTGATTATGAAGGTTTTAATGGCGAATCTCCTACTTTAGAGCCAGGTGAGGTTTTTGAATTTGAAGATTATGCAACATCAAAATCTAGTGCTGTATTATATGGATGTTGCAAAATATCAAGTGATGCAAACAAGAGAATCCAAGAAATTAAAATTCCAGCTCTTAGTTTAATTGCAAATGACAATTCTCTTAGAGTCTACAATTAAAAAAAAGAGCTTTTCAGCTCTTTTTTTTAATTATTCATATTCTTTTATACTGTAGTTATTTTTTACATACATATTGAGATATTCGTATATATTTTTTTCCATACGCTCATTGAATTGTTCAAAAAGCTTAGTTACCATATCATTCCAATATTTTTCTTTTTCTACGATATTTGTATCAACAGGTATACGAAGTTCTCTCCATGCATTTATTGTAGTTTCTGCTGACGATAAGTTAGACTTATCTGTAACTTTTAGTACAACTGAAAGATTTGCTCTGTATTTCAAGCGATCTTTATGCAATAATTCTTCTGCTTTTTCAACTTCCTCAGTTACTGAAGCATCTTTTATAATAAATTCTGCAATTTTATTTGAAGAGAATCCATCTGCTTTTAATCTATCTTCAGCCCACAATTTAGCTGTTTTTTCTATTGAAACAGGGAATAAATGCTCAACATTCGGACGAGTAAAAGAAGGAATAAACTCTGAAACAACTTCTACTTTCTCTACATTCAATTCTATAGGAGCTGCTGTTTGAAAACGTGGCTCACAGTATCTCAATGGAACAGCATCTGTATCACTTGTTGTTGTACAAGATATCATAAATAAGCTACAAAAAGCTAACACTATATTTCTTATTTTCTTCATCAAATTTCACCTTAACCTTAAATAATAACAAAGATATTAACCTATGTTATTATATATTATGCAATCAAAGCTTAAAACTTATTTAATATTAATTAAGTTTTTCTTTTATTTCAGGTATTGTAAATTCATAAACCTCAGAACAAAAACCGCACTTTGCTGTTATCTTTGAATTTTCATCTAACATTGATGCTAAATCATTTTCTGAAAAACCCCTTAATGTTTTTAGAAGCTTTTCCCTACTGCAACGACAACAAAATTCATATGAGTTATTTTTTGTTATTACCAAATTATTAGCATGATATAAGCGATATAATATATCATTTAGAGATAAGTTCTCATCAAATATTTCTTCTTTCTTCAAAGATTTAAGCAAAATCTCTGCTTCATTTTTTAGTTCTGGAATATTAGATAAGTCTATATTTTTTCCACCCAATTCTGGAATTCTTTGCAATAATATTCCACCAGCTTTCCAATCACCATCTTCTGTTTCAGGAATATCAATAAATAGCTTTAATATTGTTTCAATTTGCTCAGACTGTTTGAAATATCTTAAAGCACATTCTTCGAGGGTTTTGCCTTGCAAATCTACCACGCCTTGATGATAATTATCTGTTCCATTATCTATTGTAAACGCTAGAGTTCCTGTACCAAGAAGATGTGGAGTTGCCTCTATTTCACCTTCATTTTTGCGTAGAGCAAATGCTTTTTCCAATCTTTCCTTATCATAATTTGCACATGCGCGCATTTTACCTTCTGATGTTACATCAACAACAATAGTAGATACAGGACCGTTGCCTTGCAATTGCAAAGTAAACAATCCCTCAAACTTTAGTGCATTAGCCAACAACACAGCTAAAGCTGTTGTTTCTGTTAAAGCTGCCGATACATTTTTCATGTATCCATGCTTGTTTACTATTGTTTTTAAGACATTATCTAAACGACATATACGTCCAACGAATAGACCATCATCAATTAAAAAAGATGTACATTCATCAAAATTTTTATTAGCCAATTTTTTATTCCTTATATATATTACGAGTAAATTTTAGATGAAGTTAATGTATAAAAAGGTAAATTTCAAGTGTTTACATTAAAAACTAAAAAATCAGCGCCCAAAATACCGACAAAAGCAAGACTTAGAAATATTGCTCTATACTATTTGGAACGTTTTGAAAGTTCAGAAAGTAATTTAAAAACCGTGCTAAAGCGTAGAATCGATAAATATGCTTTTTTAAACAAAGAATATAATCCAGAACAAGCTTATTCATGGGTAGAAGAAATAGTTGAAGAGTGCGTAAGACATAAATTTATTGATAATGAACGGTTTGCAAATATAAAAATTGAAGCCTATCTAAAAGCTGGAAAGTCCAAACGATATATAGAACAAAAATTAAAACAAAAAGGTATTGATGATAAACTTATTTCTAGCTTATTTGATGAATTTGAATATTCGGAATTTGATGTAGCTTTAAACTTTGCACGTAAAAAGAAGATTGGTCGTTTTAGAGAAAATAAGATTTCTCAAGCTGAGAATCGGCAAAAAGATTTAGCAACTTTAGTTAGAGCTGGATTTGATTATGATATAGCTAAAGATGTAGTTTATGAATTTGACGAGGATTAGTTACATCATCCATTTTAACAATTTTATTATTCCCATTTTTGCCACACTATTATGTGCTGAAACGTTTTTACGATTAAGTATTTCTTGTTTGTTTTTATGATAGAACTCATATGCTCGCAAAAGCATTTCTTCATTTTTTAGTGTTGGCGCGAATCCTAATTTTTGTTTAATTTTGGTCGTATCAAAAATAAATGATGACGCTATCATTTTATATTGATATGGTCCTAAAGGAGATATACCCAACCAAAAACATATTTTCATCGCCCAAACCATTGGAAGTTTAGGAAAATGCAATAAGCGAGATTTTGAGCCAGATTCATCTATAACATACTGATACACTTCGTTAAAAGTCTTAACATCATCTGAGCCTATATTAAATATGTCTGTATAATTTGCATCTAAAGCTAACTCACAAGCTTTGGCTAAATCCTTAGCATATATAAATTGATAGCGATTTTTACCATCTCCAACCATTGGTAATTTTCTGTTTTCATCTATAAACTCAAATAGAATACCTAGTAACCCTAAACGCCCCTCATCCATTATGGTTGGAGAACGAAATATTATGCTATTAATTTTATCTGAATGTGAAAAAAGAATTTGTTCTCCAGCTAATTTTGATTTACCATATATTTCTACAGGATTGGGATCTTCTTTTTCTGCAACGGGAGAATCGAAATTTTTAGCCCATAAGCAGTTACTAGATATGAATACTATTTTATTTACATTGTATTTTATAGCATAATCGCATACATTTTGAGTACCATCAACATTAGCGTGCCATAGACGTTTTAAATCTTTTTTTACATGAGCCAATAGTGCTGCACAATGAAATATTGCATCAAATTTATTTGAAGAAAAAATTTCATCCATTAATTTATTATCGTTAATATCCCCTTGATAGGCTATGAAATTTTTGTGGTTAAAATCATCTTTTTCTAAATCTATACTAACACAATTTGCTCCAGTTGATAATAAATGCTTTTTCAATATAGAACCAAAAAAGCCTGCTCCACCTGTAATTAAATAACTAGCCATATCAATTCTCCTATCATTTCTTTATAATATAAAAGAAGTATGAAAAAATTATAAATTATCCTGCCAAATAAGTTTTTACCGCCTCATTTTGTTCAAATAAATATAAAAGTATTCTTAAAGCTTGACCTCTGTCTGTTTCTAGTTTGAAATCATTTTGTAAAATTTCTTTTATTTCATCTCTTGCTTTTATGAGTAAATCTTGATGATATTGCATGTCTGCTATTTTAAACTGTGTAAAGCCAGATTGACGTGTTCCAAGTATTTCTCCACCACCGCGCAGCTCTAAATCTTTTTCTGCAATATAGAAACCATCTTCTGTTTGTTTCATAATATTCAAACGTTCTTTTGCTATAGCGCTTATTGGATATGAATACAAAAGTATACAACTTCCTTCTTCATAACCTCTTTTTATTCTTCCTCTTAATTGGTGCAACTGTGCCAAGCCGAAACGTTCTGAATGTTCTATTATCATTATTGTTGCTTCAGGAACATTAACACCAACCTCAATCACAGTGGTTGCAACAAGAAGCGTTTTCTCGCCATTTTTAAATTGCTCCATAACAGCATCTTTTTCTTGCTCCTTCATTTTACCATGTATCAACCCAACTTTGGAGCCAAAATAATGTTGTAACATTTCGAATCGTTCTGTTGCAGCAGCTAAATCTGACTTTTCAGATTCCTCTACGAGTGGGCATACCCAATATGCTCTTGTACCTTCTTCTATTTTTCGTTTGAGAGCAGTTATTACATCTGATATCTTATTTGAATTCATTATTACTGTTTTAGAAGGCTTTCTACCTTTTGGTAATGCGCTAATTTTAGAGTAATCCATATCGCCATATGCGGTTAACAACAGACTTCTTGGAATCGGAGTTGCTGTCATAACTAGGACATCACATAAATAACCTTTTGATGATAATGATAATCGTTGATTAACTCCAAATCGATGTTGCTCATCAATTACAACATATCCCAAATCTTTAAACTTTACATTTTCTGTAAATAACGCGTGTGTACCTATTAGGATATTTATTTCTCCACTTGCTAATTTTTCATAGGTTTCTCTTTTTTCTTTTACTCTCATTTTACCAGTAAGTAGCCCTACATTAACACCTATATCTTTACATAAATTTGATATTGTTTCATAGTGTTGTTTAGCTAAAATTTCTGTTGGAGCCATTAATGCTGCTTGGCTTTTATTTTCTATCACTCTTGCCATACTTAATAGTGCTACAATAGTCTTTCCCGAACCCACATCACCTTGCAATAGTCTAAGCATTTTATATGGTGATTTTTGATCTTCTGATATTTCATTTAACGCATTTTGCTGTGCTTCTGTTAGCTCAAATGGAAGCGAATCGACTATTTTTTTATATATCTCCCCACTAGAATTAAAACTTCTACCATTTTGCTGTTTAACCTTATGCCTTATAAAAGCTAGAGCTAATTGATTTGATAAAATTTCATCATATGCCAAACGTCGATATGCTGTAGAATTAGGAGATAAATCTGCAACATTTTTAGGATGATGCAATCTATATATAGCATTGTTAAAATCGATATAATCTAGTTCTTTTTGATATTCTGAAGATTGCCACTCTGGTAGCTTAGGCAGTCGTTTCAAGCAATCTTCTGCCACCATATTCATTAATTTATTTGTCACACCAGCAGTTAATGGATATACAGGCTCTAGTCTTGCTATTGTTTTTAATTTATCTGGTGTTGTTGTGTATTCTGGGTGGCTCATTTGCCACATACCATTAAAATATTCTAGTTTTCCACTAACAACTCTTTTTGTCCCAATCGGATAGTTCTTTTGAATAGAATCCGAATAAATTTTAAAAAACACTAAAACCAAAGTAGCTGTGCCATCTGTGCAATAAACTCTATATGGATGTTTTTTGCTTATTGGAGCTTGATGTTCGGTAACGGTTACTATACCTGTCCATATTCTACCGTCTTGAGCTTGCTTTAATGGTGGATTATATGTTCTATCTGTAATATTTACCGGCAAATGAAATAACGCATCAATAACTCTCTCTCCGCAAAGTTTTTTTATTAATTTGCAATATTTTACTCCTATACCTTTGATGGCATCTACAGAAACAAATAATGGATATAAAATATTTGGACGCATATTAAAAACTTTACAAATTTTTGGTTTAGGTTATTGTGTTTGTTATATGTGTAACAGAAAAGAGCTTAAATGTCTAATAGTTTTAAAAAATATAATAAAAAAATATATGCAGGCATTACAAAGGATGCTGAAAGTTTTGCTATACAAAAAATTATAAATAACACTAATAATGATTTATTATGTATATTAAGTGACGGGGTCTCATTAAAACAAGTATATGATGTTCTTAGTTATATTGAACCTAAAACTGACATTTTACTATTTCCCGCTTGGGATACTGTTCCTTATGATAGAGTATCTCCGAATCCAAATATTTTATCAAAACGAATCGACACTTTATCTAAACTAGCTCTTAATGACACAAAGAAACGCACTATTGTATTAACAAGTATTGGCGCTATCATTCAAAAATTACCTCCTAAAAAAATCTTTCTAAACTCAAGAAAATGTATTAAAATTGGTGAGAATTTAGATTTTGATAGTTTTTTGCATTATATAACAATTAATGGCTACACTCGTGTTGAGCAAGTTATGGAATCTGGCGAATATGCTATTAGAGGTGATATTATTGATATTTTCCCTACAGGAGCTGAAAAGCCATTAAGAATCGATTTATTTGATAATGAAGTTGAACGTTTAAGACTATTTGAGATTGAAACACAACGCAGTTGTGAAGAATTAAAATTTTATAATTTCGATAGCGCAAATGAGGTAATTTTAGACAAGAATACTATTAAAACTTTTCGCTCTAAATATAGAGAAGCTTTTGGTATAGACGGATTAAAAGATGAATTATACGAAAGTATTTCAAATAATAAAAAATATATTGGTATGGAAAATTGGTTGCCTTTCTTTTATGAAGATGCACTTCCTAGTCTTTTCGACTACATACCAAATGCGGATATAATTTTAGGTATTGATATTGAGAACGCTCTTAAGTCAAAATGCGAATCTATATTTGATTATTATCAAGCGCGATTAGAGGCTTTAAAAATAAATAACACTTCTGAAATTGATAGATATCGTCCAATTTTACCAGAATTGATGTTTTTTGATGAAAACGCTTTTGCATCTATTATAAACAATAAACCTCATATAAAATTATCTAATTTATCTATTCCAAATTCTGATAATGTATTAAATTATAATGCCATACCGCAACAAAACTATTCTTCTTTGAAAAATATAAATACGCTTACAGTATATGAAAATTTAAAACAAGAACTTGATATTCATAAAAATAAAAAAAGGATTATTTGCTGCTATAGTGCTGGTTCTTTAGATAGAATGTTCAATATATTAAAAGAGAATGATTTTAAAAATATATGTATCGCTAATGATTGGAAAGACGCATTAAACAAATCATCTAAAGGAAATATCGCCTTAATTATATTAGAACTACCTCATGGATTTATTGAGGATGATTTATTTATTGCTTCTGAGCAAGATATCTGGGGTGAACGTAAAAATATTAGAAAAACAAAAAAGATTTCTGCAGACAATCTTATATCTGATATTTCATCATTAAATATTGGAGAATATGTAGTTCATATTGAACATGGAATCGGAAAGTTTGCTGGATTAGAGAATATCATAACAGATGGTATTTCCCATGATTGTCTAAAACTTGTTTATGCAAACAACGATAAATTATATGTTCCGGTTGAAAATATTGATGTAATTAGTCGTTACGGAGCAGAAGATAGCGCTGTTAATCTTGATACGCTTGGCGGTTCTGCCTGGGAAGCCAAAAAATCTAAAGTAAAAGAAAAAATTAGAGATATTGCGGAAAAACTAATAAAAATTGCAGCGGAAAGACAACTTAAAAAAGCTGAAATTTTTATTCCTGAGCGCGGTATTTATGATGAATTTTGTAGTAGATTTCTATATACAGAAACAGATGACCAATTAAGTGCTGTAAATGATGTATTACAAGATTTATCTAATGGGTCACCTATGGATAGACTTATTTGTGGCGATGTTGGTTTTGGAAAAACAGAAGTAGCTATACGAGCTGCTTTTGCAGTGGCTACCAGTGGCGCACAAGTTGCTTTGATTGTGCCCACAACATTACTTGCAAGACAACACTATATCAATTTCAAAGAGCGCCTAAAAGGATTTCCTATAAAAGTAAAAATGCTTTCTCGCTTGGTTACATCTAAAGAAGCAAAACAAATAAAGCAAGAGCTTAAAGATGGTGGTTTAGAAATAGTTATTGGTACGCATGCTTTGTTAGCAAAAGATATTGAGTTTTGTAATTTAGGGCTTTTAATAATTGATGAAGAACAGCATTTTGGAGTAGCTCATAAAGAAAAATTAAAGCAATTAAAATCTGATGTTCATATTTTAACATTAAGTGCTACACCTATTCCTAGGACATTACAATTATCATTAACTGGAGTCAAACAACTTAGCATTATAGCAACTCCGCCCGTTGATAGATTGGCAGCAAGAACCTTTGTTATGCCTTTTGATAGTGTAATGATTAAAGAAGCGATTTATAGAGAGAAATACCGCGGAGGACAAATTTTTGTTGTATGCCCAAGAGTTTCTGATATTTTACAGCTCGAACCAAAATTAAAAGAACTTGTTCCTGATATTAAAATTACAGTTGCGCATGGTCAGATGTCGCCATCACATCTTGAAGATGTAATGTGTGATTTTGCTGATGGTAAAGCAGATATTTTATTATCTACAACAATAATCGAATCTGGAATTGATATGCCTAATGTAAACACGATGATTATTTATCGTTCTGATATGTTTGGATTAGCGCAGTTATATCAATTAAGAGGTAGAATCGGACGTTCTAAACAACGTGGATATTGTTATTTTACAATCCCTAATAAAAAAGCACTAACGCCTATTGCAGAAAAAAGATTAAATATTTTGCAAGCCCTAAATCAATTAGGCGCTGGTTTTTCTTTAGCAAATCATGACTTAGATATAAGAGGTGCTGGAAACGTTCTTGGAGAAGAACAGTCTGGTCATATTAAAGATGTAGGAATTGCTTTATACCATCATTTGCTTGAAGAAGAAATAAATAGATTAAAATCAGGGGATATTGAAAATATTAGTGAGGTTAGCGATAACTGGAATGTTCAAATCACAACAGGGGTACCTATTATCATTCCTGAAAAATATGTAATAGATTTGGGAATCCGCCTTGGCCTTTATAAACGTATTGCCAACTTATTATCAATAGATGATATAAAAGAGATGCGCGAAGAATTGATTGATAGGTTTGGGCCAATTCCTGAAGAAGTTGAGAATCTATTACAAACCGTAGAAATAAAGCAACTATGCAAACTTTGTAACATTGAACGAATCGATGCTGGCGCTAAGGGTTTTACTGTAATGTTCCATAAAAATAACTTTAAAAATGTTGATAAGCTTATGGCTTTTATAACTCAACAAATGGGAATTGTAAAAGTTAGACCAGACCAAAAACTCTTTATTGATAGAAATTTATCTAATTACAAATTAAGACTTGATGTTATAAAAAAATATGTAGCAAAACTCTATGAATTATCTGTTTAAGATACTTTTTCTAAAAGTTTTTTATATGCTTCTGTAATACGTTTAAATTTTTCTTCAGCTTCTTTATTACCAGGATTTAAGTCTGGATGATATTTTTTAGCTAATTTTTTGTACTGTTTCTTTAGCTTATCTTTACTAAAGTTATCTGTTGACAATTCTAAAACATCCAAGTCTTTTTTATCATCTTTAGAAAAATACATTCCTTCTGATATATTTTCAAAATCAGAGAATCCATGCAAAAACGATAATTCTTCATTTAAATCACATCCAAACTTATATTTTATTCTAGAGTGAAATCCTTTAAATCTTGCTCGTTTTTGAAAAGTATTTTCTTCAACTACTTCTTCCTCTCCCATAAAATAGCTCCACTTAGAATTATACTCTTGCACGTGCTCTAAGCAAAACCAATAGTAATCCTTTAGCGTTCTATCTTTAGGCGCTTTAAATTCACCAGGTTTATTGCAATCTGGATGATCACACTTATGGTTTACGCCTTCATTTTGAGGAGCAAAATATTTACGTGTTCTTTTTGAATTTGATGATTTAGATTTCACAATTTTAGCCTTTTTTAGGGTTAAGAATCGAGTTATTGTAATATAAAAATTATCGCTAGTCAAATATTAAAAACGTTTAAAATCGTGCATAAAACAAACTTTGAATTTATTATCTTTATTTTTTCTTTATATTGAAATTAAATTTATGGAGAAAATGATATGCCTGAACTTCCTGAAGTTGAAACAATAAAAGAAGCATTAAAAAAATCTATTGAAGGCGATAAAATCGAATCTGTTATAATTCGTAATAGACGGTTTAGAGAATTAATTCCTGCAGATTTTGAAAAAGTTGTTTTAAATGCTTTGATAGTAAAAGTATATAGAAATGCAAAATATTTAATTTTAGAATTAGATAATAATTATAGTATAATTTGGCATTTAGGAATGAGTGGAAAAGTAAAAATACACGAATCTAGCCCTGAAAGTTATGAAAAACACGACCATGTTACAATAAAAACAAATAACGGATATATTACTTATAATGATGCAAGACGTTTTGGATTAATTACATACTGCGAATCTGATAAAATTTGTCAGCATAAGCTTTTTGCAAATATTGGAATCGACCCTTTTTCTCAAAATCTGACTGCAGATTATTTAAAAAACAAGCTTAGCAATAAAAAGAATCCTATAAAAGTAGCTCTATTAGATCAAAGCATTATAAATGGAATCGGAAATATTTATGCTTCTGAAGCTTTGTACGATTCAAAAATATCTCCAGTAAGGGAGAGTAACTCTTTAAATCTTGTAGAATTAGAGAATCTGATAACATCTGTAAGAAAAATACTGCAAAAAGCAATAAAAGCAGGTGGTTCAACGTTAAAAGACTATAGAAAACCCGATGGTAGCATGGGGTATTTTCAAAATTCTCATTGTGTTTATGATAAAGAAGGAATGCGCTGTCCCAACTGTACTTGTGATATAGATAAAACAAAAGGAATAAAAAGAATCGTACAAGGTGGACGCTCAACTTTTTATTGCGAAACACAACAAAAATAAGGATTACAATGAAAAAACTTTTATTTTTGATTCTACTATTTTTTATGATTATTAAAAGTCAAATGGCTTTTTCGGAATCCTTTGTTGTCGGTACAGAAGATATTCCATTAATGAAGAATCTCTCTCAAGCGAATAGCAACACTCTATTTTTTGGTAATGAAGAGACGCGCTATATAGAAGTTGAATTACATGCAACATCTGAACTATCTTTCAACGAAGTAAAAAATTTTTATATAAAAGCACTATCTCAACTTGGATGGACTATTAAAGAATCGAAATCAAACTTTATATTATTTTACCGTGAAACAGATGTTTTAGAAATAAAACTAAACTCAACAAAACCCCTAAAAATATCGTTAATCATTAAAAATAATAATTAATTTTAATGTTTTTTTAAAAAAATTGTTGACTATCAAAGATTATAGAGTATAAGTGTTTCAGAATTTTATTTGTGTTTAACTTAATTTTAAGACAGGAAAAGAATTATGGCCAATCATAAATCGGCAAAAACAAGAATAAATAGAAATAACAAAAGAAGCATCATTAACGGTGCTCGTAGAAGTAGAGTAAGAACTTTTGTTAAAAAAGTTATTGCTGCTATTTTATCTGGTGACAAAGAAACAGCAACTGCTGCTTTTAAAGTTGCTGAGAGTGAAATGATGAGAGCTGCTCAAAAAGGTGTATTCCACAAGAATAAAGCTTCACGCACAATTTCTCGTTTAAGCCAAAAAATTAAAGCTCTTTAATTTTATCTATTTATTTTTTACAACAAACGCAAACTCCATGGTGCAAGAATGGGTTTGCGTTTTTTTCTTTATTTTTCAATCACTTATTTACGAATCGTCACAGAATCCTTGTCAAGTGGTTTTATTTAAATATTGTTAAAAAAAATATTTGTTTTTAGCTTTTTTATTGAATATGGTTTGACCATGTTAGTTATTTGTTAATATTTAAGTGACTGATGAAATTTATAAGATATCATGTGAAAAGCATTTGCAAGCTATCTTATATGAGTAAGCGAAAATATTACAGATAACATCTTGGTTGAAATTTCTTTTTTTGATTTTCCAACCGTTTCTGAGAGAATTCTCAGACTGAAGCCTTTATTAAAGTGTGTGAATATTGGTTTCTATGTTCTTAGTATGGTTATTTTGACCGCATATTATTTGAGATATAAGTGTGATTGAGATTAAGTTTATTTTAGTTTTCGACTAATTTTCTTAATAATAAAAATAACTATGATTTTATGTTTACAATATCTAAAGTGGGAGATGGATATGGCTGAAGAAGCTTATGTAAGTGAAGAACGTTCAATTGATACTCAATGGGGACAAATCTGTAGTCAATTAAAAATGGAGTTTGGCGAGACTGCTTTTGACAGCTGGCTTAAACCACTTACAGTTGGTGACTTTAATGATGGCATTATGAATATTTGTGCACCAACAACTTTCATGAAAAACTGGGTTGTTACTCATTATGCCGATAGAATAAATAAAATTTGGGAACAAAAAAATTCAGAAGTAAAAAAAGTGAATTTTACTGTTCAAGTAAGACGCACTGAAGACTCTTCTTTATTGAAGAAAATATCTTCAACACCTACACCTCAAAACATTTATGGTTGCAACATTAATAGCAGTTCTTTTGGACTTGTTGCTGGAGCAAATTTAGCTAACGATACTTCTAAAAATTTATCTAGTGGCACATCACCTATAGTTAATCCAAACTATACATTTGATAGTTTCGTCGTTGGCAAAACAAATGAGTTCGCTTATGCTGCAGCAAGAAAAGTTGCAGAATCTAAGAATGTATCCTTTAACCCTCTTTTCTTGTACTCAAGTGTAGGTTTAGGTAAAACACACTTAATGCACTCTATAATTTGGCATATTAAAAAGAACGATCCTAACCGCAATGTAATTTATTTAACTGCAGAACAATTTGTTTATAAATTTGTAAAAGCATTACGCTACAAAGATACTGCAGCATTTAAAGAGCAATTCCGCTCTGTTGACGTTTTGATGGTTGACGACTTCCAATTTATGGGCAACAAAGGTACAACTCAAGAAGAATTCTTCCATACATTCAGCTCTTTAGTTGAAGAAGGAAAACAGGTTATTATCTCTGCAGATAAATCTCCTACTGATTTAGATGGAATCGAAGAAAGATTAAAATCTCGTTTGGTTGGTGGATTAGTTGTTGATATCATGCCTACAGATTATGATTTAAGAATGGGAATCTTACAAAAGAAAGCTGAGTTAATGGGCGTAGAGCTACCTTCAAAAGTTGCTGAATTCTTGGCTCAAAAAATTACATCAAATGTACGTGAACTTGAAGGCTCATTAAAGAGAATCGCAGCTCACTCCCAACTTCTTTCTAGCAAGGAAATCACCTTAGATATGACACAAGATGTATTAAAAGACATGTTACGTTCAATTGATAGAAAAACAACTATTGATGAAATTCAAAAGAAAGTAGCTGAGCACTTTAATATTTCTGTTAAAGAGTTGCAATCTTCTCGTAGAGCTAGAACTGTTGCAAGACCAAGACAAGTTGCTATGTATTTAGCTAAACAATTAACTTCTAGATCTCTTCCTGAAATAGGACGTAAGTTTGACCGTGATCATACAACTGTTATGCACGCAGTTAGAAAGGTTGAAGAATTGATTATAGAAGATCAAAATTTAGCTGAAAATATCGAAATTTTGAGAAGAACTTTAGAAAATTAAACTTTTTATAAAAAAAAATTGTTGAAGACTTGTTTTTTAACTTCTGCTTTTATTGATTTGTGATAAATTGTAGGAAGGTAAAAACAAGTCTTTTTTTAGGATAAAAATAATGAAATTTACAATTGAACGCGCACATTTTTTGAAGACTCTCAGCCATGTACAAAGCATTGTTGAGAAAAGAAACACCATTCCAGTTCTTTCTAATGTGAGAATCGAAGCTAAAAATGGTAGTATAAATTTTAAAGCAACTGATATGGATATTGAAATAACAGAAATTGTTGATGCAAATATTGCTGAAGAAGGTGCAACAACAGCTCCTGCTCATATGCTTTATGATATCGTTAGAAAATTATCTGATGGTTCTGATGTAGAGATATCTTATCCTGATGAAAAAGGTGCTTTAAGCATTGCATCAGGTCGCTCAAAATTCTCTTTGTCTACCATTGGTGTTGAAGATTTCCCTGTTATATCTGGCGATGATTTACCAATAAATTTTCAGATAAGCAGAGATGAATTAAAAACCTTGATTGATAGAACACAGTTTTCTGCATCTGTTGAAGAAGCTCGCTATTATTTGAATGGATTATATGTTCACGCAAAAAATGAAGGCGATGCAAAAGTATTGCGCGTTGTTGCAACCGATGGACATAGACTCGCTTGCGCCGAATCTCCATTACCAGAAGGCGCAGAAAAGTTAGAAGGCGTTATCATTCCTAGAAAATCTGTTTTAGAAATAAGAAAACTTCTTGATGATGCTTCAACAGAAACAGTTGCAATGGCTTTATCAGAAAACAAAGTGCGTATTTCTTTTGAAGATATAACTTTAACTTCTAAATTGATTGACGGCACTTTCCCTGATTATGAAAGAGTTATTCCAACAGATAACGACAAGATTCTAGAGGTAAACGTAAAAGAATTAGCTTCTGCTGTTGATCGCGTTTCTGTTGTTACAGAAAGAAGTAGAGGTATTCGTTTAATAACAAATACAAATCATGTAACAATTGCAGCATCAAACGCCGAATTAGGTAATGCTACTGAAGAACTTGAAGCTAAATATGATAAAGAATCCATTGATACAGGGTATAACTTTAGATACCTTTTAGATATTCTTGCACAGATAAAAGGCGAAGAAGTTAGATTTAGCTTATCAGGTAGTTCTGCAGCAACAGTTATTAATGACACTTCAGATAACAGTGCAATTTATGTACTTATGCCTATGAGAATCTAAGTGAATACTGCTGTAAGTTTAGATAATGATTTTGATTTTACTAAGGTTGAGTTAGCTGTTAAGCGCTTAACCTTAGTTAATTTTCGGAATTATAAATACTTACGCTTAGATTTAAATAAACCATTTATAGTTCTAAGTGGGCAGAATGGTTCTGGAAAAACAAATATTTTAGAAGCATTATCCTTTTTATCTCAAGGAAGAGGTCTTAGAGGAGCTAAATTATCAGAAATTAAAACATTTGATTTTTTAGCAAACACTCTCCCTGCTCCTGTTTATATCAACAATAACGGATGGTCTGTTTCTGCACACATTCAAAAATTAAATGATGAATTTAGTGTAGGAACAGCTTTAGAGACATCTGTAAAAGAAATTGATTACAATGAAACAAAGGAAGTAGAGAGAAGAATCATTCAAATAAATAATCAAAAAATATCTTCCCAAAATATTTTAGGCGAACACCTTTCCATGATTTGGGTAACACCACAAATGGATAGACTATTTCAAGGAAGTCCTCAGAATCGTAGAAATTTTCTTGATAGAATCGTTTGCTCTTTTGATATTAATCACTCTAAAAGACTATCTGCATTTGATAACTTATATAGACAATGGCTACATATTTTAAAGAGCGGAAACATTAATACAAATTGGCTTCAAAGTTTAGAAGAAAAAATGTCAGAAAATGGTGTTGCAATTGCGGCTGCAAGAAATGAATATATAAGCAAATTAAATAATTTCATTAAAGAGAATCCTGATGACATTTTTCCGAGCGCTTATTTAGAACTAGATGGAACAATTGAAAAACTATTAGAAAATAAGCCAGCTGTTTTTGTAGAGGATTTTTATAGGGATTCACTTTTAAAATTAAGAAAAAGTATTTTATATAATGACGAGGCTCAAAACATTATAAAAACGGATTTAAAAGCTATTTACACTAAAAAAAATGTACCTGCAAATTTATGCTCAACAGGAGAGCAAAAATCTTTATTATTAAGTATAATATTGGCACAGGCTAAGTGTTTATTGAGTTATAGAAGCTTTCCCCCTATTTTACTTTTAGATGAAGTTGGGGCTCATATAGATGAAGTAAAAAAAGCAGCTTTATTGGATAAAATA
The DNA here is from genome assembly GCA_045578445.1 of Alphaproteobacteria bacterium. GTDB lineage: Bacteria > Pseudomonadota > Alphaproteobacteria > RF32 > CAG-239 > CAG-267. The sequence continues at coordinate 74,440 of JAZNKG010000048.1, read as the reverse complement.
AAGGAACTGAAAACACAGACTTGGCTAACAACAACTAACATGTTTGATTTCATGAACATAAAAGAATTTTCTCAATTTTTTGAAATTTGCGATAATAAAGTTTCAGAAATTCTTTAAAAAATAAAGAGAGCAAATGCTCTCCTTATTTTTTATCAAATTCAGCCTTTAAATCCCTATCAAACATCGAGCGAATCGTCTGTTTTATATCTGCATTTTCATATATTGCATTATATAGAGATTGGCAAATTGGCATGCTGATATTTTCTTTATCAGATATTTGTTTAACAGCTTTTAATGTATAATAACCCTCAGCTAATTTACCAAAATTTTCACCTTTTGCAAACATTTCACCAAACATACGATTATGACTATGCTTAGAAAATAAAGTAGCTTCATAATCACCTAAATGAGATAACCCGTATGCGGTCATAGGATTTCCACCAAAGTGCTTTATTAAACGCCCAACCTCTACAGGAGCTCTAGCCATAAGAGCACCTTTTAAACCATACCATTCCAATCCATCTAGTATACCTGCAGCTATTCCTATTACATTCTTCATTGCCGCACCAACTTGGTTACCTATAAAATCGGAACCATAGTAGAATCGAATCAACTCGCTTTGCATTAATTTTATAACTTTATCTTTAACATCATCTTCATCGCTATCTATTACAGCACATGATGGTACTTTTTTCATATAATCTTGAACATGACCAGGTCCACCAAGTGTTGCGATATGAATGGGCTGAGATATTTCTTCACGCATTACATCACTTAATATTTTTGCATTAGGCTCTTCAAGTCCCTTCATAGCTAATAGAAAAGTTTTATTTGCTATATTATATGTATTTAGTTCTTTAGCTAATGAACGCAGGTGCTGACAACCAATTGAAATGATAATAAAGTCATTATCAAGCACCTCCTCAATTTTTTCATGCATAAACATATTATCGGTGAGAGTTAAATATTGATTTTTTCTTGTTTCTTTTAACTCTATAAAATCTGGTAAATCTGGTTTACTATATATCTTTACTTCTTCTGATTTACAGTAATTTGCTACATACCAAGCAAGAAATGTTCCCCAGCGACCGCTACCAATAACTGAAACTTTTGTCATATCAAAACCTCTTATTATTAAAATTAATATGTAGTGTATGATAAAATAAAATTCTTGCAAACCAAGTTTACAAGAAATTAACAGCCCTTAATGATTAAAATTAAAATTTCTTTTTTACTCTTTGTCTACCGATTATCGCATTAATATAATCAAACTTAACAAATGAATTATATGCTTGATCTAAACTTTGCCCCTCATAGCTATAAAAGACTTTATTAGCCAAACCTTTTATTGCTGTATCTATTTTTTGAAAAGCCTCGTTATAATCTTTACTAAAATTGTTTTTAACTTTTTTCTGAACCAAGTTATGATAAGCTGCGATAACCTTAGCTGTTTCATCAGCAGAATTAGCATAGCCTTTATCCTCAAACCCTTTCATGATTTGAGCTGTTGTCTGATAAAAGCACTTATTTGTTAGTATGCTTTTTTGAGTTTCATTTTTGCTATCAATAATCATAACAAGAACACAACCTCCATGTTTATTATATCTATATCACAACTATTTTAAATTTCAACATCTTTAATAGCAGGTTTTTATTGTATTTATAAAACTAAGGCGTTTATTTTTCCCTATTTCCATACCTGTACCATGTGCAATTGGAAAATTCATAGTACACTGCCAATCTTTCATTGTTTTTAAGTTCCAATAATGATTTAAACACAAGCAACCGTTTTTATAAAACAACTCGCCAAAATACTCAAAACGTTTTGATTGAATATCTTTCACAACACCTACAATCATTAACACAACCAAAAAATAACTATATATTCTAATAAATCTCCTTTTGGAAAGACACATAATCATCAACATAGCAGGAAGCAACATAAATACTGTTTCATTATGCCTTATATAAGAAAAATCGTAAGAATAGACCTCGCCACCCCTAAAAGCTACGACTCCACAAACACAAAATAGCACACCAAATAAAATACCCCATAGAGGTTGCTTTGTTTTATCTTTGTATTGTTCAAAAAATACTATCAATAAGACCACAAAATGCCCAATCAACAATACAACATTTAAGTCTCCTCTTAAAACATCTGCAAAAGCAAACAAACTAAAACTATTCACAATATAAAAAGAGAGATTATTTATGTAATCCGTGGTCAATAGATTATGCGAAAGTTCAACATTAATAAAACGACGTATATCCGTAACCCCTGACAACAACAGAAAAAGAACAAATAATAATGTTATCAATTTCAATATTTTACATATACAATAATAAAATTCATCTTTATGGCAATTTATACATTCTTTTATAATATATGCAATACAACCGCCCATAGCCAAAGGGATATTCATAGATATAACACTTAAAAACAGAGATACACCAAACAAATAGACACTATAGCGATTACCATCTTTAACAAAGCCCCAATATATAGCGATTAAAAAGAACAATATAAACGTGTGTGTCTGAACTAGAATACTCCACAGCCAATTATATCCCAACATTGGTGTAAATATTGCACATAAAAAAAGAGGAAATACATTTACTTTATTCTTAGGCTTTGTTTTTATCAAAATAATCCAATATGTAATGGCAATTAAACAGTAAATAGCAAAATTAACAAAATTAAAATACCGCAAATTCCAATTTGATGTCTTATACATTATTTCAGATATCGTAAAGTAGAAAAATTGCATATTTTCATTATAAAAATCAAATATGTGAGTATAGGTTCCTTTAGGCATTGAGTCCCATACATCCCAGAAAGGAACATCAAAGGCATATAAATATAGAAGATAAACATCATATGTAATCAACGATATCAAGAATAGCAATGAAGAATAAAATAAAAAACTTCTACTCATTCAAACCTCCTTTTTAACACTATATGCGGTTTTTATCTTTTTCAATTACTCTTTTTCCTTATACAAAAAAAATATTGACTTATTAAAACTATTATTTTATACAGATTCTGCAAACCGAGAGGCTACTTTTGTAGCTTTTAAATAAATATAATTAACCGGAGAATATTAAAATGAAACGTACTTATCAACCAAGTAAGCTTGTAAGAGCTCGTCGTCACGGATTTCGTACACGTATGGCTACTGCAGGTGGTCGTAAAGTTTTAGCTGCTCGTCGCGCTAGAGGTCGTAAAAGACTTTCTGCTTAATTTGTAGCTGATGACAAAAATACTTACTTTTAAAAAGAGAAAAGATTTTCTAAGAGTCGCCAAAGGTTTTTATGTTGCTACGCACAACATGGTTCTACAGGCGGCTCATAGTTTATCTGATGACTGTAATTATTTTGTAGGGTATACCGCTACAAAAAAGATTGGTAATGCTGTTATTCGAAATTTATCCAAAAGGCGCTTAAGAGCTGTTGCACGTGAAAATTTATCAATGTATGGTTTAACATCTGTAGACTATGTTTTTATAGCAAAAAAAACAACTCACTCTTGTGATTTTAGCGAATTAGAAAAAGATGTCATTTATGCGATAAAAAAAATTAATAAAAATTTTATTCAGGAAAATGAAAATACAATAGTAGGAGATTTGAATGACAATAAAAACAATTCTTAATTTTACACATAAAAGCATTGTTTTTATTATAAATCTCGTTATCGATTTTTATAAAAAGTTGATATCTCCATATTTACCAAATGCCTGTAGATTTGAACCGACTTGTTCGGTATACATGAAAGAGGCTATTCGCATACACGGAATATTGAAAGGAACTTATCTCGGGGTAAAAAGAATTTTAAGATGCCACCCTTGGGGAAAAGCTGGGTTCGACCCTGTTCCACAAAAGCCCACAAATACGAATAAAAAGGCTAATTAAACATTCTTAAACCTTTACAATCTCTTTTTTTTATATTACAAAATATGGAAATGTATATAGTACTTAGGAGTTATTTATATTATGAAAGATGAATTAAAATCATTATCTTTAGCAGTGTTATTGTCTTTTATTGCGATTTATTCTGTTAATTATTTCTTTGGTATTAACAGACGCTCATCAATTGATAAACCTGCGACAAAATTAGAACAAGCTGTTGATGAATTAGAAAATACTTCTAAGGAAGAAATTTTAGATATTGTTTCTTTAAACGAAGAAGATGTAATTAAAGAAGATAAAAGATTAAAATTTAATAATGGTACTATTTCTGGAACTATTAGATTAAAAGGCGCTAGATTTGATGACCTTTATCTTGATAAATATAATGTATCATTAGAAGAAGATAGTCCTAAAGTAGAATTATTAAAACCAGCTAAAACACCAAACCATTATTTTGCTGAATATGGATGGCTGGCTTTGGATAAAAATGTTAAATTGCCAGATGCTTCTTCTGAATGGAAAAGCAACAATGAAGACTTCTCATCTGATAAAAGCGCAACTCTTATCTGGTCAAATAACAGTGGTATTATCATTTCTAGAAAAATAACAATGGATAATGATTATTTATTTACCATAACGGATACAATTACAAATAACACATCAGATGAGATTGAGGTATTCCCTTATGCTAGAATTAGTAGAAATATTGAAAATTTACCTTTGACACGCTCTGTAGTTCATGAGGGTATGAGCGCTGTAGCGGATAATACTTTAGAAGAATTTAAATATGCAGATATTAAAGCAACTAAATCTAAAACAATTAACTCTAAAGGTGGTTGGTTTGGATTTTCTGATCGCTACTGGTTTTCTGCTTTTGTGTTAAATGAAAATGAAAAAAATAATATTACATTTAAAAATATTGATGATAAGAACTACCAGATAGATTATCTTGGTTCAAGATTGAATATTCCAGCAAACAAAACAAGTTCTTATACTTATAGATTTTTTGCAGGAGCAAAAGAAATTAAATTATTAGATAAGTATACGAAAAAAAATAAAATAAATAAGTTTGATTTAGCTGTAGATTTTGGCTGGTATTATTTTATAACAAAACCATTCTTTTATATTTTAGATTTCTTGTATAGCTTTTTAGGTAATATGGGATGGGCTATTTTGTTATTTGCGGCAATACTTAGATTAGCAATGTTCCCTATTGCAAATAAATCATATGAAAATATGGCAAAAATGAAAGCCATCCAACCAAAACTTAATGAAATAAAAGAAAAGTACGGCAACAATCCTGCTCTTATTCAAAAAGCAACTATGGATTTGTATAAAAAAGAGCAAGTTAATCCTGCAGCAGGTTGCTTACCAATGTTTATACAAATACCGATTTTCTTCTCTTTATATAAAGTATTAAATATTGCTATTGAAATAAGACACGCACCTTTTGTTGGTTGGATAAAAGATTTGTCTGCCCCTGACCCTCTAACAATATCATATATTACGCATTTGCCAATTCCTGGTTTTATTGATATTGGATTATGGCCTGTATTTATGGGTTTCACAATGTGGTTACAGCAAAAATTGAACCCAGCGCCAACAAATAAAGACCAAGCTAAAATGTTTGCTTTAATGCCTATATTCTTTACATTTATGCTAGGTCACTTTGCATCAGGACTAGTAATTTATTGGACGTTGAGCAATATTTTATCTATTATTCAACAGAAGACCATTATGAATAGACATGGAGTTAAATAATGTCAGACGATATTCAAGCTGATAGATTGAAAAAAGGAAAAGAACTTTTTAATAAAAAGTGCGACTTTGTTTTAAGCGTAGCGAACCTAAAACAGTTGCCTTCAGATGACAAGGAAGAAATAGCTTTTGCTGGTCGTTCAAATGTTGGCAAATCTAGTCTTATTAATGCACTATTCGGTCAAAGAAAGCTTGCTAAAACATCTTCGACTCCTGGTAGAACTCAACAATTAAATTATTTTAATTTAGATGATAAAATATATGTTGTTGATTTACCAGGTTATGGTTTTGCAAAAGCGCCTAAGGATATAGTAAAAAATTGGCAACAATTAATAAATACCTATTTAGTTGGTAGAGCAAATTTAAGAAGAGTTTTTTTGCTTATTGATTCAAGGCATGGAATTAAAAAGATTGATACTGAAATAATGGATATGCTTGATAAAGCTGCAGTAACTTATCAAATTGTATTAACTAAAATAGATAAAATTAGCTCAAATCAGCTTGATAAAGTATTATTAGATACGGCTAAAATTGTTTCTGAACATACTGCGGCTCACACCGTAGTACTAAAGACTAGTTCTGAAAAGAATTTATACCTCGATGAACTTAAAGCTGAAGTTGCTGACTTTATCTAAGTAATAGCTGTAATTCCTCTTATATTTCCGTCTCTAACTATTTGAACAACATGTAGTTTTCTATGCATTTCTTGCATTGTTTTTTCTACATTTATATGTGGAGATTGTTCCATTATACATTTTATAAAAGCTTCATATGCTGCTTCTGGACTTTCTGCGTGAATTGTTGCCATGCAGTTATCATGACCAGACCCCATAAGCGCCCAAATAGCTGCTGCGTTTTTATTTGAAATCTCACCACCAATAATAGCGTCTGGAGTAATACGTTTAATTAAGTCAATTGCATCAGCATCACTCATACCTTCTGTATCTTTATTTTTGCTACCTTTAACACGAGATAGAACAATGTGTACACGATTTGGCTGTGGAACTTTTAACTCTCTTGTATCCTCAAGTGTTACAACTCTTTTATGAATATCCAATAATTGAAGTAAATTATTTAAAAATGTTGTTTTACCTGTACCAGTACCACCGCTAACCAAAATATGGTCACCTCTTCGTAGTGCTAATAGTAATCTCTCATAAGCATCAGATGGATCTTTTATATTTTTCAAAGGATTTATTTCTTTTAATTCTTTACCTTGCTCCAGTCCATAATCTCCAAATCCGAATGCAATATCATCAGAATATAGACGAATAGATATAGCTATTCCATCTTTATCATCAAAATCATAACGTATATTTCTTCCTGCAACTCCTGTAAAACGATGACCACCTGGTATATCTGTATAAACAGTTGGAATACCATTTATTGGGTCAAATTCCTGATCATTAAGATTAGCTATAATATATAGTAGATTTGTTAGATATTCCTTAGTTAATTTAGGGTCTTTATGATTTACCCAAGGAAATGCTCGTTTTCCACGTAAACGCAACCATATATCTCCAGGATGATTTACAGCTACTTCCTCTATGTTTTCTTGTTCATACCAATACGCTAGAGGTCTTAAAACTGAACTAAGTACTTTATCTTCCTGTTGTCCCATTATATATTCCTTCCTATTTCTAGAATTCTAACTCTATATCGCCAGAATCTTCTTCTGTATATGGATTATGACTAATTGTTCCATCTGCGGCAGGCGGAGGAATTGCTCCAATATTGTTTCTATTATTTGCTTGATTTTGTGCACTATTTGTATCATCCGCAATTAATGGTGTTGCTTGTTGTTGTGGTTGATTTCTATTTGAGCTCTGTCCACCTTGTACTGTTACATTTTGATTGTTATTTGTTCTATCTTCTTCGTCAGAAATCAAAACATTTTCTACTTCTCCTGCAACAGTTGTTTCTCTACCCTCAATAACATCTTTTTTTGTTCTTAACCATAAATCGGATAAAGGATAAATAATAATTCTTGTTCCTGCTGGCACGAATGTTACAGCCTGAATTTCTGATTTTTTCTCCATAATCTCCGAAATAATTTCATCCATTTTAGTTAAAAATTCTTGACGAGCATCTGATGCTGCCTGTTGTTTTGAAGTTTCAACTTCTCCAGTGGCATCTTCGTTTGCTGCCATCATATATGCTACTGCAGATGTTGCTACTGTGCTTGCCAAAGGCATACCGTACTTTTTAATTAACTGCTCATCAACATATCCTAGAGCACCACCGCCTCGACCTTGAGCATCAGCGGTTTGATCTGCATCTAGCATAAATGTTATACCATCTGGTCGAATAATTCTATCCCAAGATATTTCTAATTTAACACCACCACTTTCTCCATTAAATCTGCTACTTTCACCGATATTTGTTTCATCTTCCATACCGCCGATAATACGACTACCAGCTGGTATTATTACATTTCTTCCAGCATCGGCGTATACATTTCTTTCAACTATTGCAGTAATAGGTGCAGATCCTAGAGATATAATTGAACGAGCAAGAACAGCTGGTATAGGCTTATCACCTGTTATCATGTTACTCATATCCACTCTGAGTGATGATATAGTTGTTTTACTATAGCCCCAATCTTCCTGCCATCCTGTATACGCATCTCCATTAACTACGCTTTGAATTTTTTTACCAGATAAAGATTGTCTACGACTATTTTGTAACTGAGATACTATTGCTGCACGTCTTGGATTATATCTTCCTCCTGGCCCTACACCACCACCAGGACCAACATTTGTCGGCTCTAAACTGTTTGAATATGGAGATACTGTTGCCCCTTGACTTATTTGTTTTAGTCTTTTCTCGTCAATTTTAATATCACTAAGTTCTTGTTTTACCCTTTCGCCGATTTTATTATTTTCACTATCTACAATGCTTCCATCCTCTGTTTCTCTAGCGACAATATTACCCTTTTCATCAACAACATCACCATTATCATAAATATCACCTATATATTTTCCACCAGGAGTTACTGCTATTCCTATTGCTTTATGCTTTGCGATTGTTTTATCTGCTTTTTTAATATTTTTTGAAGACGCTTGAGATTTAACATTATCTTCTTTATCTTCTTCTTTATCTTCTGCTTTATCTTCTGATGATGTTACTTCATCTTTAATATCAACAACATCTTCGTTATTATCACTAGTGCTTTCTTCTTCTAATTTTTTATTGGATTTTTTAGCATCATTTTTTGAAACAGTTGTTTTCTTATAATATTGTAAATCATTTGCTTTTGCGATGATTTCGCCTGCATTATTTATAATATCGCCATTTGCTTGTATTTTACCTATAACAGCGTTATTTGTGTTTGTTACATCGCCATTTAGATTTAAATACCCTAATATTTTATTTTGATTATCTCGTATAAAATAATCTCTTGAGCCTCTAGCTGTTATATTTTGATTTTTATCTACAATAAAACCTTTATCAATTGAACCTATAATATCCCCCATAATACTGTAAGCTCGACCGTTTTTAGCAATATAACCTACTGTTTTACCTTCATTGTCATATATATATAAATCGTATAGTGCAAAACCTTTATCGTTATTTTTTAGTCTTACTTCTCCTTTATAATCAACATTTCCTATGATTTCTCCTAAATCTGAAATAACTTTTCCATTTTTATCAATTCTTCCTGCATAAATATTGTTATTGTCAAATGCAACACTATATTTAAATAAAACACCTAAACTATCATTATTGTTTGAATATGCACCGCCATCTATATCTACATACCCAATATTTTCATCAGAAGAATTATATATTTTTCCTGAAAAATCTGTATTCCCGACAATTTTATTACTAAAATCCATAATAGGTGTAAGAGGATTTATGATACCTATTATTTCATTTTGCGCATTACGAATATTACCATATAAATCTTGGCATCCTAGTTTTTCATTATTATAGTTTAGTACAGTTCCTAATGGAGTTTGAGCACCTAACACCTCTCCTTTTTTTCCAATAACTATTTGTGGTTCTACAACAAAACCTATAATTTCTTCTGTCTCATTTATTACTTGGTTATTTCCTAATACTGTTCCTAGAAGTGAATTATTTAATTTTCTTACGTCACCATTATTTGAAACAACACCTAAAAATTCGCATTTATTAGATACGACATTTCCATAATTGAGTGCCTTACCATACATAACTCCTGAGTTATCTATTACTTGTGATTGTGATGTTACTTTACCTATTTGTTCTTTTCCTTTTACTACAACACCATTTATATTATTAAAGCCTATAAAATCACCATTAAAACTAATACTTTGCCTTGCTTTTTCTGCTTTACCTATTATTTCCTTTTGATTATTTTTTGTACTTACAATATCACCACCTGCCATTATTTTTGCTATTGGGGTATTTCTATTATATATATTTGCTTGATTAATATACCCTAAACTATCACCCATAAAATTTGTTGCATATATATAATTTGAAATTTGTCCTAAAGGATTGTTGTTTTTATCTATATAAAAACCAGTTGAAGTTAGTTTAGAGACATCAACTAATGATTGTTCTTCTACGTTTCCTGTTAATGATGTGTATGACAAAATATCACCTTTTGATGTAACAACATTTGATAGAGGGTAGTTACCGCCTGATAACATACCTTTTTCATCGAATATATATCCGTAAGGACTTATAGTATGCATTGAACCTGAGTATTTTATCTTTGAGTCTATACCATTAATTCCCATAAAATTATTAGTTATATCAAAGCTTACTCTATTTTCTAAAACCTTACCAATTTCTTCATTTTTATTATCAAATGCTATATTTCCTACAACATATCCAAGTTCTACACCATCAAGAGATATTACTTTACCTCCAGTTGTTGCAAAAGCAATATTTTTACCAACGTAATTGAATACAGGTCCTATTGAATTTATTAATCCAATAATATCACCTTTTTCATTTATTACTTGAGAAGAAGATGCAACCTTTCCAACAATGTCTTTGCCTTTAGCAATATTTCCATTTATATCTATTTGACCTAAATATTTACCTTCTAATGTATTTGCTGTTGCATTGGTTTTAACTGTAAAACCGATAATGTTATTTTCTTTATCTATTATTCTATTTCCATAAATAGAATATCCTTTCACCTTATCTTTATCAACAACTTCACCATTATAGCTAACAAAACCTATAGGATTACCTATTTTATCGAAAGCGAACTCATCTTTAACTAACATTCCTATAATGTCTTCATTGTCATTATATACAAAACCATTTGCGTGAACTAAACCAACTACTCTTTTATTTAAGTCGATTACCTTACCGTCTGGAGAAACGCTACCCAAAAATTTTCCGGTTGTAGAAACAACTGTTTTAGAAGAAATAAGTTTACCTATTAACTCTTTACTGTTGTCAAGATTAGATATCTTATATACAAATCCAGATGAAGTAACATATCCAGATTTAACTCCAGATAAATTATAGAACAAGCCGTCTCCTGATACTCTGCCGACAATTTTGCCTTCATCGTTATAAACTAATCCTGGAGAAATAACTTCTCCTAGTATATCATACCTATCATTAACGACTATTCCATTTGGTAAAATCTTTCCAACTATCGCATTGTTATATGATGTTATTGTACCATCATTATTAACTTTTCCCAATATGCTATTATCAAACGAAATTGCTATTCCTTGAGGAATAACTCCTCCAATTATTGTGTTATTATCGTTTATAACAAAACCATCGGCTGTAATTTTACCAACTAATTCATTATTATAATTTACAACGCTGCCATCAGGTATAACTTTTCCAATTAGTTCCCCATTGAAATCTATGGCACTAATATCTGATGCATTTGCATTTAGTGATAATAGCAAACAAAATACAGCACTAAAAAATAAGTTTTTCAAATTTATAATACTAGATAACAACTTAATTCCTCCGATTTTGAACTACTTCATCCAACACATAGCCAGATACTTTGTTTTTTGTATTAACATAAGAACCATTACTTTTTAGGTGTCCAATCTTTCCGTTAGTAATACTTAATATGTTACCATCTGATGAAAGACGTCCAAAATATTTACCATTATTTCCTAATATATTAGCACCTATTTTATATGTATATCCTATAATTTTTCCATTGTTATCTACAACTAAATTAGATGACATAACTTTACCAATAATAGATTGTTCAAAATCCATTACTTTTCCGTCAATATTAACAAATCCAATCACTTTATCTTCATTATTTATAACGATATCGTCATCAAGCAATTCACCTATCAATTCACCTTTTAAATCAATCACTTGACCTGTATTAAGCAACTTACCTATTTTTTTCTTATCTACAGAGTAAACAGAACCATCTACCGAAACCTGCCCTATAACTTTTCCTGAATAGTTCAATACTGTTCCTTTTTTCAATATACTATAGTTCTGATTTGAAGAACCACTTGGTAGGATTGTTGTTACTACTTTATTATTTATATCAATAATATCGCCCAAAGCATTAACATAACCTTTAATATTACCAAGAACATCAATAACAAAATCTTCAGCAATAACTTCGCCTATAATTTGTTTGTTTGTATCTAATATATGTCCATCAGATGCAACATATCCTGTAATACTACCATCTACGTCAACAACTTTACCACTTTTATTTACATAACCTAAATAAGCGCCATTATATCCTATACCTGCGCCAGTTTTAACCAGACCTCCTTTATATTGTCCTTCTTCATCAAACATTCTACCTTTTGCATCAATATGTCCTAATACTTTTCCTAAAACATCTATAACTTCGGCATTATCATTAACAAAACCGATATAATTACCATAAAAATCAACAACATTTCCTTTTGGTAATAGCTTTCCTATTTTACCAGAATAAAATGAACTACCATCATTAGATATTTTATCTACAGCTATTCCTTTTTTATTGTATACATATCCGTCTTCAAACAACCTTCCGATAACTTTTCCTGAAGCATCAACAACGATGTTTTTATCAGAAAAAAGTATTCCTTTAACGTGTTTCTTATCATTGATTAGCAATTTATTTTGAAAGATATTTGTACTAGAAAGTGTATCTATATTATCATATTTTAATGTCGATAATTCTTTTATGAAATTACCATCTAAGTCATATGCATTATTATTACTGATAATACTACCTATAACAAATCCGTCTCTATTTAACACTTCTCCATCTAAATTTGTACATCCAACTATTCCATCTCCGGATTTAATTGTTCCGTCCACGCCCATTATTCCCATAGATTTTCCACTATAATACATAGCAAAGCTTGGCTCATAAACTACACCAATTACTTCTCCTTCATAGTTCAACACTTTGCCATCTGGATTTATGCATCCAATATTTTCATTTTTATTATTTTTTACATATCCGTCTTGTCCAGCTACACCGATAATGTTACATTTATTATCCCTAACATTTCCAATTTTTGCAATGTCTCCAACATAATTACCATTACTATCTACAATGCTTCTATCAAATAACATTTTATATTTACCATTTGATTCTGCTGATTGAACATATCCTTCATGGTTCACTATACCTAGACGTTTGCACCCCCAACCAACAGCAAGTCCACCCAAAACAGCTTTTCCTATAATTTTATCATTTTCTGTTGATTTAATCAGTCCATTAGGTAAAATTTTTCCAACAACTTCTTCTTGATTATTAACAACACTACCATTGCTACTTATTACACCTAAACTATATCCATTAGGAGAAAGCGCTATCATATCCTTTTTTATAACTGCACCTATTTTAACACCTCTAGATGATATTATGTGACCATTTTCATCTATATAACCAATAATTATTCCTTTTTTATTGTATACTTTACCGTTCGCTCCAACATAGCCAATTACATTACCATTTTCATCCATTGCTAAGTTTGAATAGTCACCAATTAAGCCAACAACATTACCATTTTTATCTATAGCAAAGCTTAATAAATCTCCTTTAGTTCCTATAATATTGCCGTTTGCATCAACAATTGTTCCATCATCTTGTAGCATACCAATAATATTGCCATCTAAATCTCTTGCTATACCATTTTCATCAATGTATCCAATCACGTTTCCATTTTCATCTAAAACAGCATGAAAATTAGCTGTTCCTAATTCTTTATTGTCATCATCGGCAGGAGAGACTGTCCCTATAATTTTTCCATCAACACCGTGAATTAAGCCATCATCGCCAACAAAGCCTATAACCTTACCATTTTTTCCAATTACTCGACCTTGTTCATCAATGTATCCTATAATATTTCCATTTTCATCTACAGCGACTCTAGAGTAATCTCCAGCTTTTCCTATTATATTACCGTTTAAGTCATGAATACTGCCGTCTTCCCCTAAATAGCCTATAAGATTACCATCAAAATCTCTAACGCTACCATCTTCATCAATATATCCGATAACATTTCCATTTTCATCATAAGCTAAACGTTTATTTACTCCGGCAGAGCCAATTACTTTATCATCAACGCCAATAATACTTCCATTTTCATCTGTATAGCCTATGAGTTTATTATTATCTTTGTATACTTTGCCGTCTTTTCCTTTATATCCAATAATATTACCTTTTTCATCAACAACTAAATCAGAAACCTCACCTGCTTTACCTATTATGCGACCATACTTATCGGTTATAGTTCCATCTGGATTTAATTTTCCTATTTCATTACCATTAAAATCTCTTACTATTCCGTCTTTATCTATATACCCTATTACATTACCGTCTTTATCATAGGCTAAGCGACCACTACTACCTGTAGTCCCTATCACTTCATTAGTGTATTCTACAATAGTACCGTCTTCTATTAAATAACCAATAATTTTATTTTCAAAATTTCTAACTCTATTATTTTCCTCAACATATCCAAATATGTCTTCATTTAAATTATATGCCATATTTTTCAATTTATTATTTTCTTGCTTATTATATTTTTTACCTTCATCTTTTTTATAGCCAACAATAACTTTATTTTTATTATATGTTACATCTAATCTTTGGCACGAATTACATATTATATCACTAATTGGCAAAAACTCATTTGCATCATTTATGTATCCAATTAATTTATCATCTTTTGTGTAAACTATTTTATTTTCTTTAGCTTCACCTATTATAGAATTAGCTCTATCGCGTACTGTTATTTTGTTTTTATCAAGAGTTCCTTCTGATAGTTCTTTAACTTTAAATAATTTACCTTTTGAATTTACAAGACCTATAATTTTTTTGTTACTATTTTTCAAATAGTTTCCAGATAAATACCCTACAACATTTTTATTTTTATCTATAGCTACATTTACAATGCTTCCTACTTTTCCCTTTAATACACCACTAGAGTTTACAATATCATTTAAATTTTGTGTTCCTAATATTTTATTATCAAAATCCTTCGCAATATTATTGCTTTCCATATATCCTATAACATTGTTTTCATTATCTAATACGGATTTTCTTCTAACACAGCTCCATCCTATAGCCTTTTTGCCTAATTTAATAACATTACCATTTTCATCAACAACACCTATTATGTTGTTATTTTCATCTACAACTTCTCCTTTTTCATTTACATATCCAATAATATTTCCGTCTTTATCTAAAGCTAGTTTTCTATACTCACCTGCTTTTCCTATTACTTTACCTGTTTTATCAACAATTGTGCCATCTGACAGCATTTTACCAATTACATTGCCTTTAAAATCTTTTACGACACCATTTTCATCAATATAACCAATTACGTTACCATCTTTATCATAGGCTAAGCGTTTATAATTTCCTGAAGTACCTATTTTTTTATTTGTTGATGCTAAAATTTCTCCTTTTTCATTAACTATCCCGATTACATTATTATTGCAGTCGATAACTTTTCCTTTTTCATCAACATACCCTATAAATATGCCTTTGGAGTTGAAAGATAATTCTTTTACTTCTCCAACTTTTCCGATGACTTCTTTAGAATTATTTGTAATAACTCCTTTACTATTGGCTTTTCCGAGAATAATTCCTCCGCAACCTTTTACAGTATTATCTGTATCAACATAGCCCATAAATTTATTTTTATTATCTAAAGCAATTGGGCGAAACATTCCTGCTTTGCCAATAATTTTACCATTTGTTGCTATAATATTTCCATTTTTATCAGCATAGCCGATAAATTTTCCGTCTTTTCCAATAACTCTACCTTTATCATCTATGTAACCGATTACATTTCCATTTTTATCATAGGCAAGATTTTTATAATCACCAGCTTTGCCTATTATTTTACCATTCTTATCAATTATATTACCGTTTTTATCTACAGTACCTATTATATTTCCGTCAAAGTCTATTACATTACCTTTATCATCTATATATCCGATTACATTTCCATCTTTATCATAAGCAAGACGCTTTTTTGCTGTCTTAGATACATTATTACTTCTTATATTACCATTTTCATCAACGTAACCTATTTCATTTCCATTAGCGTCAAAGACCTTACCATTTTCATCTATATAACCAATTACATTGCCATTTTCATCTACAGCTAATCGAGCAAAATCTCCAACTTTGCCTAGTATATTTCCGTCTTTGTCGACAATATTGCCATTTTCATCTACTTTACCTATTACATTACCATTAAAGTCGACAACATTACCATTTTCATCAACATAGCCAATTACATTGCCATCTTTATCATAAGCAAGACGACGACTTGTTCCAACTTTACCTATTATATCGCCTCTTTTATCATTTAATTCTCTTATATTACCGTTTTCATCAACGTAACCTATTTCATTTCCATTAGCGTCAAAGACTTTACCATTTTCATCTATATAACCAATTATATTGCCATTTTCATCTACAGCTAATCGGGCAGAATCACTAACTTTACCTATGATGTTTCCGTTTTTATCGACAACATTGCCCTTTTCATCAACATTACCGATTACATTGCCCTCGGCATCAAAAACTTTGCCATTTTCATCAACATAGCCAATTGTATTGCCTTTTTTATCTACAGCTAATCGGGCAGAACCACCTGCTTTACCTATAATGTTTCCGTTTTTATCGACAACATTGCCATTTTTATCAACTTTACCAATTACTTTGCCATTGAAGTCTACAACATTACCATTCTCATCAACATAGCCTATTACATTTCCGTTTCTGTCATAAGCAAGACGACGATTGCCTCTTGCTTTGCCTATTATCTTTCCTCTTTCATCATCAAATTTTTGTATTTTGCCTTTCTTATCAACATAGCCTATCGCCTTACCGTTTTTATCATAAACTATTTGATGACTATCTCCATTTACACCTATTTTATCTTTTGAAACACTGTATACATTGCCATTTTCATCTACATAACCAACAATATTACCATCTTTATCAACAACACTATTATCTGGCATAACCACACCCAAAACATTGCCATTTTCATCAACAACAATATTTCCTGATGAGGTTACTTTACCAATTACATTGCCTTTGCTATCTACAACTTCACCATTTTCATTAAGAGTTCCTAAAACTTTTTGGCTATCATTTATATCAACCACAGTCCCATCTGGTAAGACTTTACCAATAATTTTACCACTTTCGTCATAAACAAAACCCGCCTCTACAGCCCGACCAATTACTTCTCCCTTATCATTAATCACCGTGCCATCAGGAAGCATCTTACCAATTCTTTCGCCTTTTAGGTCAACAACTGTTCCGTCTGTTTTAACATAACCTATAACATTTCCGTCTTTATCATAGACTAATTTCATATTTTGAGCGACACCAATTATATTACCATTTTCATCTACGATTAAGCCATCTTCATTTACTTTTCCTATTATATTACCGCTTTCATCATAAACATTTCCTGCTTCATCTATATACCCAATGATTTCTCCATTTGGTCCGATAGCTAAACGATGATGCCCCGATTTTACAGGTCCTGTTGCACATATTCCACTTTGACAATTCTGCCCTTCTGCTGGATATATCGCAGTTCCTCTTATACTAATTTCTTCTGATTTTGCACTATATCTGTCTAATCTTGTTTCATACCATGTTATTTTTAGATTATTTTGAACATTTCCAGGTAAATGAGGAACCCAAGTAATAATTATATTGCAAGTTTCATCTCCACGCAAATCTCTATTTCTACATTTATCTTGAAAATCGAATCCGTCTTCTGTTTCTTCTACCAATTCAACTTTATCAATATGTATACTTTCGCTACCGTCTGTACCTATGGTTATGATATTTTGATTTTGCGTATCAACACCCAATATAAAGTTTTGCATATTTACTTGTGATGGAGTTATTTTTATTACCTTTTTTCTTCCACTTTCATCATTTTCGTCTGTATTGAGAAATATAGGATCATCACTAGTTTCTATTTCTGGTAATATATTTTGATTTTCTACAAATTCTGGAGCAACATCTTCACTAACATTTCGATTATCGCCACCTGAAATTAGAACCAATCCAAAAATGAATATAAATAAGGCTATAATTCCTATTATAAGAATTATTTTTCCGGTTTTCTTTTCATATTCTTCAAACTGGGTGTTTTCCGTCATTGTATCCTAACCACACTGCAAAATATACCATTACGCCCTAACTGACTACAGATATTGTCTCCATCATCTATTGATTTGATTGGACCAACTCTTAGATGAAAAACTTCTTTACCTTGTCCATCTGCAGGAGCATCAACAGAGTAAAATGGTTGATATCCAACCATTGTTGCTGAATGTTTTCTTGAAATATCATTCCATAACTTTTCTAAATTATTCACATTCTCATCTGTTCCTAACTCAATAGAAATATTACTATTTTTTTCATCATCATAATATTTACCACTTTTAATTTCTTTTAGTATAGCCTCAGTTTCTGCAGAAATAATTTTATGTGAGGGAGAACTTGCTCCTGAAATAAATACAGGATTTGAATTATTCTGAGAAGATGCATTATCTAAATCAAATACAGGTTTGCTTTTTTGCTCTTCAAACACATTTTCAATGGTTTCATTATTATACTCTGGAAAGATATTCTCAGATTTACCAGTTTTCACATCTAACTCACCTGTTAGAACATCTTTTCCAAAAACATCATTATCAACTGAAGGTGAAACTATTGGAGAAACTTTTGGCATTGAGTTCAATGTAGCCTCAACATCTTCTATATTATTTATTTTTACAGAACCTTTATTTAGTTGTTTTTCGCTATTGTTTATTTGCTTTTGTTCAAACTCTTTATCAAAAAACGAACTTTCATTAAAGAAATCTTCTTCTTTGTTAGATGACGCACTATCATTATATACATCAGCAATAAAATCTTCACCATCATTGCTTCTTGCCTTTTGTGCATTTTCATCTAAATCATTAGCTTTACTTGATGAAGCATGAGCTGTTTGTAAATCCCAATCATTTGTATCAGCATATATAGTATTTTCTAAACCATCAGCATCTGAACGACGTAACTTCAAGCAAACAATACGTTTTCCGCTACGCAAAACCATATCCCCCATACCCTCAACAATAATCAATCTGTTATTTGGACCAGCAGACCTAAAGCCAACAGGAGTTTCTGAGCGTTCAACAATTAATGTGACAATAGGTCTTTGAACAGCTGTAAGAGCTTTATCGCCTAAATCTATGTATGTAAATATATTGTCTCTCCAAACACGTTCTGGAGCGATTATAATATCATCAGGATTTGGAACATATACCTCTATATCAAAACGGAATTTTGTAGGATCAACAGGTATGTTTTCTATCCAATCTTCTTTTTGCTGATTTCGGGTATAAGATGAAACAACACTAGTATCTCCATCACCAAAAGAACCACCACTAGCTCCTTCTGGACCAGAAGCATATGTTCTATTTTTAGGATTTTTTTGTTTTAATACTTCAATATCTATTATAGCATTTGTAATTCTATCTGTGTTAAAAGCTTCACTCTGTACATAAAAAACATATTTATTACCTGAACGACCAAATACAATCATATTTGTATCTACGCCAAGATATTGTGAAGCTTCAGGATAAACCATCAAACTTGAAGGACCATATGGCTCGGCATTAAATGATTGAGAATCGCCTAAATAAACTTGTTCAACAACTTCCCAATTTGGAAAATTGATAAGAGTATACATACCCTCACGCAATCTTACAGGTAAAACTAATTCTGGCGTCCAATAATATTTGGTATATCCTGGTCGGCTTTGACCTTCGCCCATGTGTTGTAAAGGATCTTTCCACGCACTTTGTGTCATACCAAGCGACCCACTACCCAAATAATTCAAATTAGTAGCAGCATAGTTACCCTGTGATTGATCAGCATTTTGATCAAGCACATCTTTTGTAACCTGAGCATTTGCAGAAGATACAAATATAGCTGACACAAATAAAATTGATAACATGTTAAATAATCTACTCATAACATTTACCCTAACCAAAATTAATTACGACTCGTCTGACTTACCTGCTTAAAGTCTACAACAGTAAACCCTAGAGGATTTTTAAGACGTTCACCAAACTTAACTGTTTTGGAAAAATATCTAATTTTAACAGACGCAATCCAAACACCTACACGTGGAGTTTCAAACTCAGGCATCATATCTTCAACCCTAAATTCTACTTGCCACCAAACACCGTTAGCTTGCTTCCCCACACCAACTTCAGTAGCGGAAACAATTTTTATATCTCGTGATATATTATACGTTCTAATTTGCTCTAAAGCTTTATCAGCGAACTCACGCCTAAACTTATCATAAACACCAGGAGATGACATTTCTTTTACAATACCACCAGTACCCCAGCGCTGTTCCATTTCTGCGACATCATTAACAAATGCATTACGAGAGATAACATATTCTCTAACAAATATTTCTGTTAAATATTTATAGTTATAAATATTTTTAATTGGCTGAATATTATATATTTGCTCTTTCTTATCAGCAAAACTCAACAAGAATGGCTCAACTCTATAAAGCGGAACAAGACTCATTATAACGTATGTAAGAATAAAATTACAGCACAAGCTAACACCCAATACTATAGCGAAAGCACGTGCTGTCCATAAATATCTTTTTTCTGTAGCATTTTCAACAACAACATCAGCATTACGTTTTCTTTGCTGAACATTACTTTGAGGAATCGGCCTTCTACTTGCATTCCCCTCCAACAGCACTTTTTTCGTATTATCTGATGATAATTGCTCAACCATTTATCCACTCCTAGCTTAGAGCTTTAAACCAATCAGGTAAAGTCTTAGGTAGCTCTACTTCTATGCATGCGCATGGTGAAAGCTTTAGCTCATAAACGTCTTTACCAATACCAACTGGCTCTGGTTCATAATAACTACCTAGCATATTACATCCAGCAAGAACTAAAACCACAAATAATAAAATCAATGTTTTATACATAGTAATCCTCTTTTCTTTAAAATGGTTCTTTTAGATATTAGAACCTTTAATTTTAAAAGTCTAATGAGAAAATAAAGAGCTGTGACTTATCAACAGGCAATATTTTACCATGTCGTGATTTTAGCATAAAAAGTTTAAAAATATTTTAAATTTCGATTTCACTCTGATAATATGAAACAACAATAAATCCTAGGGGATTTAAAAGACGACGATAGGCTACTCTACGATTTATGTTACTTCTACTTTGAATATTGGCGGTCCAATAGCGCTCTATAACTTCTGGCTCTATGGTTTTATCGCTTACGGTTACTTCTCCCTTTTGGATATAATCATAGGTTTTAAATTCTATTTTCCATGCAAAACTTTTGTCACCACCGATACGTTTTATTGATAGAATTTCAACAGAACGACTTGCACCCAACTCATCAAGTTCCGTTTGAATTTTAGGATATTCTTCTTCAAAAGCTTTATAAACTTTGTAAGTTGAAAGATATGATAGCAAACCTCCCCAAATCCAACGCTTCTGCATTTCATCTTTATCTTTAATATAAGTATTACGTATTTCAACATAGTACTTCATAAAGTTTATCATAATTCTTTCACGCGAGGTCATTCTCTGGTGGATTAACTCTTTTGTAACAAGGTGTTTAGAATCTGATACTTCATTAAATATTTGAGGTTCCAACAATAATTCTGGAGCTAATTTTAGGATAGCAAGTGTTGCACAAACTCCATACAATAGAGAAATTGTTGCAAGTAGAGTCATTAGACGGCTAACCCATTTGTAATAAATGAGTTTAGCGCGTCTAACTTCTACGACCTCTGCTGTAATGAAATCTGGAGCACCTTTTGTGCTATTTACATCTGTTATACGTAGTACTTTTTGATTTTCTATATTTGCCACGTTTATGCTCCTTAGTAAGATGGACAATATGGAACAATTTTACTTTGGTTATCCATTCCTTTTAATCCCTCTTCTCCACTATCAAAAGACTGACGTTTATTAGCTCTAGCTTTACCTAGACCTTCATTATTTGTTACATTATTTTCATCAGGAGTTAAATAAACTATCTCATTGCTATCTTGGGTTAAAGCTGTATGCATAGCTTCTATAACTTCCATACGATCTGCAATACGAGAATCCCATTTTCCACCCTTATTATCTTTTGTCCAATATTTCTTTTTGAAATCTTCCATAACTTTATTATATGTAAGCTTTAAGGTCTCTTCTGGATGATTAGGATCTTCTGATGGAAATTCTTGAACATCTTCCAGAAGTTTATCTTTTTCTTCATCTAGTAAGAAGTAAATTTCATTGTATAACAAATTACCTTCTTTAGCAACGCCGTTATAACCGTCATATTCTCCTTTTCCATATGCTTTATCATCAATATTTTTAGCAAGTCCTTTTTGGAACGCATAGTTAACGCAAATGTCTGTTTTTTGCTTTTCCATTGCTTCTTCTGAGCATATTTCTTCGCAACCTTCCATACATTCAACATTATTCTCAGGGTCTTCTTGGCATTTTTCTACACATTGATTACATTTATCTTGTAATTCACTAATTGCTTTTTCTGTATCACCAATTGTAACACCCAAGTCATGCACTTGCTCACAAAGTTGTGCTAGTACTTCTTTTAATTGATATTCGGAATTTTCTAGATTTGTTTTTGCATCTTTTTCAGCTGATACAGTATCTAAGAAGTTTCCAAATAAATTACGTTTGTATGCAGACAAGTCATGTAATTGACGCCATACATTGTTAATTTGGTTTGGAGGTGTTTCTTTCTTTGTCTTCTTTGTTGTATCAGTTAGGAATGTATAAACACTTTGCAAGAACCATCTGTATTGTTTATTTTTATCAATAAACTGACCTAGCTCACTATGCTCATTATAAGAAGTTATAGCTAAGCCATTCTTTTCCATTTTAGCAGTATTTTTGCCTTCATCTGCTAATTGATGGGTTATAGTATTACCATAAGCTGTAACTTCCTTACAAACTGAATATGAGCTATTTTCTGGTGCAGGAGTATATATGTATTTTATATTATACTCTTTAAGCTTATCCCCTTTATTATTGAAGTCCATAGTTGCTTGTACATCAATAATTTTAGAACCTAAACGGCAAGGATAAACGCCTGCTCTTGCTATAATATGAGCATATTCATTATTTATTTTTTCAACATTATTAGTTTCTTTGGTTACGTGTTTATTTAGTTTATCTGCCTTCATTGAGCGCTCAATAAAGGTTTGTTGGAACCTTCCATCCTCACGTAAACTTGGAACAGCTAATATGTAGCGCCAAATCTCTGGAATATACTCCCATTTTTCACCTGTAGCATAAGTATCAAACTTATAAGCTAATAAGTGAGATATTGATGGGCTAAAGCGAGCTTTTTTAGGTCTCTTAGGTTTATAACCTTCTTTTGGTACATCATCATAGTCTAATGGGCTATAATAGAATACTTCTCTTAGTGGAGGTAAGTTCATCATAGGTCCTTTAGGGGCGCTATAATCTCTACCTGAGTTAATATCATCATCCATTACTCCACGAGCAGGAAGACCAGCAAAATATTCGTCATCAACAAGAGGATGAGAACCTTGCTTATGAGTTGCTTCAACATCTTCATTCAATTCAGGGATGCCATATATTTTTGCAATAATATCCTCACTTAGGATGCCTTCTAATTCAGAAGCTTTTAGTTTATCAATCAATTCTTTATGCATTTTGGTTACTTCATTTGGTGTACGATTACCATTATCATCAACTGTGTAACCATATTTTGTTGCATCATAGACATCAATTTCTCCTTCAGCATTTGTCTCAGCATCCTCGTGGACTCCTAATTTTGTAGCAACATCTTCTATTTCTTCAATAGCTGCTTTCATTTCATCGTCCACATCCTTATCTGCATTTTTAATTTCATCTACAATCTCTTTTACTGTATACTCAATTAGTTTATCTTTAATAGTATTGATAATAGGGTCCATAGTTGAGTTTACACTATTTAATGTATAACCAGTAATACCAGTTAGTTCACCTGCTAAATAAAATTCTTCAGGAAGACCTAAGTCTGATATTGCTGTTTTTACATCTGGAATTAGATTATCTATTTCTTCTTCAATATATTTTCTTACGTTGCATTTCAAATCTTCGACACAACCTTGTTTCTTCCAGAATACATTAATAGTCTTTTCAAGATTATCTTTTTCATATTCTGCGTTTTCATATTTGAAGCAAGTTCCTAATATCTTAACTTTGCATGAACCACCTTTTTTCTCCATTCTGTAAGGAGTATCCTCATTTTCTGGCTCAACAAAGTCTTCATATACTGTATTGGAATCTTCAATTTCTTTTTGTAATGCCTCAGCCTTTACAAGATATTCATCTGAAAATTTTTCTTTAAGTTCTTCTAATTTCTTCTGATTTTCAGCTATACTAATCTTTATTTCATTAGTTTTTGCTTTAGCCATCTCTAACTCATTCTCAGCTTTTAATATATTATTATCAATAACTTTTTGAGGTAAATACTCACTTGTTGGACAATCTGTCTCACAAGCTTTCTCTGAAGAAGTTAGATATTCTTGTTCTGTTTTAAACTGTTCAATTTTCATAGTTGCAGCACTCATTGATTTCTGTTTTAATGCTACAATTACTCTATTTGGCTTAGATTTTGCTTGCTCAACTTTTAACTCATCTTCTAGTTTTTTTATGAGCTTTTCTTGTATTTCAATTTGATTTTCAATATCAAGAAGGCGCTCTTTTGTGCGTTTTTGTTCATCTAACGCTTTGTTTTTAGCTTGTTGTGCTTCATCTTGAGCTATTATAAAATTATCAAGACTTGTCTTTTGGCCTTCAATTGTTTTTTCTAATGTGGTTATTGAACCGCTTGGACCATAATAGGCTTTTAAAAACTGCTCAAAATCCTTATTTACTTCTTTTCTTACTGTAATTACATCCTCTAAGAAGTCTCTAGCTACGATACGCCCTCTATCAGGAAGAGCTGCTTTTCTATAGAAGTATTCAGCTAATAATTCTGTATCATTTCCAGCTTCTTCACTAGATAGTTCTTTTTTGAAATATCTCTCTTTTAATTCATTTGGAATAATCTTAATTACATCAATTATTGATGATGCATCAATTTGTTCCTTAGAATATGTTTGAGTTCCTTGTATTTGAGAATATATATATTTATTGCTTAGAGGTACTTTACGAGTTTTTTCTACATATTCTTCTATTTCTTCATCATATTCTTGATATGTTTCATATTTATATCTGCCTGTTATTGATATTGCACCTGTATTTTCATCCAATTTGATTCCAGAAGTTGGGCAAATAATTGGAGTTGCACAATGTTCTTTCTTTGCTTCTACCAAAGATTCATCCAAGGTCATATATGTGCTTATTTTTTGCATATCAGTTATTAAATCAGCAAAATCTTCTTGTGGAGCATCTGGAATTGTTTTATTAACTGCGACCATATATGAAATTTTTGCTTGATCCATACTTTTTACAATTAGGCGAAGATTACGATATTTATTACGCAAATATTCCTTTTGTAAATATTTTTGATCTACCCATGGATCAAATTTTAATATTCCAGCTTCTGTTAGTTCCATCATTTTATTTGCACCAATACGCCATGCCATTTCATTCTTTTTACGAGTATCATTTTCTAACTGAGTAGATTGGTCACTATTTGACATAAATTCATTTTCATTAAATGAGTTTTCATCATTTGGATCAGAAATACCTGCTGCTGCAAAATTATCTGTTGTTTCTTGTCCTGCTGTTGCACCCATATCGGCAAAATTGGATCCGTTTACGCTATCTTCTGGTATTTCCGGTGTTATTGTTTTTACAACGCAAGGATATAATTCTTGACCGTCTGCATTTTTTATAATGTTTGTTTTACCATTTTCATCAACTTCTTGACATGGTTTCTCTGTATCTAATGTATACCCTGATGGGCATACATGACCTGCTATATAATGGTCTTTACATTGTTCATCATCTGTTGCACCTAGAATTTTTTTATCTGTTTCATCTTGATATTCTTTAAGCAATGCTTTTGATATAGAATTGTCTGCACGTAAATCGTGATTAACAATATATGTTAGTGTGTTAAATGGATTTTCTGCCCCTCTCCATTGAGAAACTGCAGATTCTTCACCGTACTTTTTCATAAAATCAATAATGCATTGTTCACTTTCTCTAAGTGAATTAAATGTTCTTTTATGAATTTTTTCAGCCATTAAATATTGACGATATTGCATTTTATAATCTGGCAATTGGCTCTTTAAGTTATGAATTTGTATTGCCTTGTTTAATATATTTTCTAAACCTTGCAATTTACCAAGATCAGGTATGTCGTCTTTATTTTCTCTATTAAGACTACCGTCAATACTCTTAATCGGCCCCTTAGCGCCTTCTGTATTTTTAGCTGTTAGAACGAATGCATTGTTATATTCATATTGTTCTGTATATGCAAACTTAAACATCTGGTTTGTATATGTTGAGGCATCACTTTGTTGTGAATCATCACCTTGCTCAGCTGGAGTAATAATATTTAATTGTTGAGATGCCTTAAATTCTGCTTCTACGGCGGTCATATCTTCAATAATTCTTAAAAGTCTATCATAAACCATAGACACTACATATGCATTTTGCATTTCTTCTGATTGACCTGCCGGTTCTTCAGTTTCTCCTTCGCCACCATCTCCACTGTCATCCGCTCCTGATGCAGAAGGAGCTTCTTCTTGAGATGGAACTTGCACCATTTGCATGCCAAAGAACGTGCATCCACCCTCTGGTTCTTCTAATCCAGAATCTGCACCCATTGCTTTTTGGCAAGCATCTAATCTATCTACTGTCTTTTCTATAAGATCTAAATATAGCTCTTTCTTCTGAGCATATAGATATGTTTTCATTATCATATCTTGTTGATATTCTTTTGCTTTTTGTTGATATGCTGACATTAAAATAGGTAATTTTACTCTTACACCTTCATTGTCTTTTAATTCATCGCTCTCTACAGGATATATTGCAAATAATTTATAAAAAGCATCTATTAGTTTTTCTTCATCTGTTTCACCTTCGGCTATATCCAAATCGCTATTTTTTGCTAAAATATCTCCTGTACCTGATGTTTTTTTGCTACCACTACTAGAACCTCTGCCTAAGCCACCGCTAGCACCACCACCTGTTATACCGCCGGTTATACCACCTAAAGCTCCGTTTTGACCTAGTCCACCTAAGTTAAATCCTTCCATTGATGGCAAACCTAGTTCTTGGGTTGCAAACAGTTTAACCTTACCCACTACGGCTTGTATATTTAGTGATTTTTGATATCTTTTTACACTATCGGCGAGACGTTTTGTTTCTTGGAGGATAGAAACAACTTTTCCGGCATTAGCAGGCACGTCTAATACGATATCAAAAGGCATTGGAGGATACGGACCAAATGCATGAGATGATTTTATGCTTGCGCAAATAATGAGCAAACATCCTAATGCAATAATGCAAATTTTATTTAATGAATTTCTCATAGTTACCTCCATTCTACGTCTTCAATTTTCATGTCTTCATATATTTTACTTATATCATTTTGGTCTAGCTGATATATTGACATATCCTTGTCTAAATAGTTTTTAGCATCATCTAAGTTATATGATTTCATTACATCTGACTTAATAAGCGCTTTAGCTGATAAATATTGCAATTTTGCTGTTTGCATTTTTGCGTATAGTATCAAGGCTCTAATGTATTCTACCTTAGTTGCTGAATAAGAAGATATACTTTGTGTTTCACCTTCTCCTTCTACTGTTGTTCTTATATATTCTTCAACGATACGTCTACGCTGTGTTGTTTCTGCACGAAGAACAGCAGTAACTTGCATTAAATGAGCTGCAGAGTTTACAATCAATTGCTTTCTATTTCTTTCTACATTATCTCTTGCTCCTTGATGAGCTACAAATTTATTATCATCGCTATCACCTATTGCATCAGGATTGTAGAAATAATCTTTCAAGAAATATTTATAGTCCTCTTCTTTTACCTTAAAATCTTTTAAATCTTCATCAGAACTATCCCATTCTGCTTCACCTTTTATTTTATTAATCAACTCTTGTTTTGCTTCTTGTTTTTCTACTATTTCACTCTTTTTTTCTTCAATTCTTTGTTCAATATCTTCTTTACGCTTTTCTAATTTTATATACTCAGGCTGTGTTTCTATCTCTGTTAGTTTTTGTCCTAAATCTTTAACAATGATATCTAATTGAGTTCTTTTTTCGTCTAAGTCAGCTAGCAATAACTCTTCTGTTTCTAGCTCCGCTCTTTTTTTTCTGTATTTTTCACAAATAGTGTTGCGCATAATTACAGCTGTTTCACAATTTTTTCTTAATTCATCAACAATTGGTGTTAGTACATTTATTCTTGCTTGTGTTGCACCATGTTGTTTTATTACTGCCATTTTCTGCTTTTCAGCCTCTTTCTTTTTTGTATCTAACTCTTCTTCTGATGATTCTTTATAACTTTCAATATCATTGTCTAACACTGCTAGATTCTTTTTATCAGCAGCTTCTTGCAATTCCTCAGCTTTTCTATTTCCCCATTTTTGTTTCAATCCATCTATTAACCCGCCAGCTAGATTACCGACATATTTTTGAGCTAGTGACATTAATTGATCTTTTGAAAAACCTTGTGTTGCTGTTTGTTTTACCATATTAACAGTATTGGTAACTTTGCCCGCTGCATCTGTAATTTTTCCAACAATTTCACTAACTTCTGACACTATTTCTGTTAAATCGAACACAATATTTGCATTTGCTGATTTAACATTAGATAAAAACAGCATTGATGTTGTGATAAATATATATAAAAATTTCTTCATAATTACTCTCCGCTGTCTTCTTCAGATGGATTACTGTGTCCCTTCAGTTCATGTGTTGATTGTCCGCTAATCATATATGACTGTAGTTCCAATATTCTGTTTACTCGTTTTGCACTTAGTAAAGATAATGTTTGTTGTGATGCTAATAGTTTTTCCATATCTGCTGTATCTGAAAGAGCTTCTTTATATTGTTCATCGTCATTTTCTTTAAGTATTTCTTGACGAGTAGAAATTGATTTTGCCCACAAGCTTGCTATATCGTTAACAACAACAGCGTTATTTTGTGCTTTTAACTCTTGATTTTTTGCAATCGTATCATCTTGTCCTTTTTTATATACTCCACCTTCTTCTAATTTTGCTGTAAATTCATCACTTGATATTTCTAATAAATTAGCATTGGGCTCTATATCAACACCGTCCATTAAAGCTATTTTAGTTAATCCTGCTTGACCAGTAATTGTTAAAAATTTTGCAAAACAACTTCTGGGATTTTTGATACAACCATTAGCAGCATCAAAACCTCTTTTTGCTCTTGTATATGTATCTGTTACCTTTTTCATTATTTCTTGATATTTACCAAATTTTTTTGGAATATTCTCTAGCTGGGATTCTAGTGTTGCTATAAAATCAAAAACAGCATATGCTTCACGAGTATATACAAACAAAGAGAAAATAAGAGCTATAATTAATCTTTTTATCATGATTGGCCTCCCCCTTCGCCTATATCTTTTTCAAAATAGTTATATTCTAATTCTGGTAAAAATATTAAAATTTCTGTTTGCAATACTTGAGCCCCTGAATCTACTAAATCTAGTATTTGATGTATGCCAAATCCATTTACCATAGCACCTGTTATGTATTCATCGCGCAATTCTGTTGTTTCAGATACCTTGGTTGCATAAGACTTAAATGTTCCGTCTGCATCAGAGTCTTTTTCTACAAAAATGGAGTTATAATTATCTACCAATGAATATGCTAATGTATCAAACGCAGAATCACTAGCAGCTGTTGCTGCTCTTGTAGTCCACTCTTGAATACCTAACTGATAATCTGGAATAACGGTTCCTTCACTTGTTTTTTCTGGAACTAAATCAGCATCTTCACGTGCTATATCTGTACCTATGCTCATACCTACTGCATATTTATACATACAGTCGACTAGTTCTGTTTCTGATTTGTCATTAGTTGGATAAAGAGCTGAGCCCTCCTTATTACAAAAATACAAAAATACATCTGGATATAACTTAACTTTATCAGTTGTAGGGCCGTTTGATGTTTCAGTTTGAACATCTACATAACCACGAGCCTCTTTTTTAGCTTGGTCGTATTTATAGTCACCTGTACGGTCTGTGGCATATAAATTAGTGCTTTTTTGTTCCACATAAAAATCTAACATATCCTTGGCTCTACTTAAGGAATCTACACGACGAATAAAATTCCAAGCACGAGGGATTTCTAAATCGACTAATTTTTTTTGGCTTTCTGCATTTTTGTTACTATCACCATTTTTCTGAACGTCTTTTACAAGTTTATTATAACCTTCTTTTTCTGATGTTATCCAATTTGTTGCGTATTGCTTGGTTTGACTAACATTAGCTATGTTTGCTAAACTATAATCCTTTTTTATATGAACATAAACACCTTCTTCAGCAAATCCAGGTTTGTTATAGCACTCATTCTCATATGGGTTTTGTTCTCCCCAAAATTCAACCTCTGTTTTTGCTTTATTTACCCCGTCCAAAAATTTGCTCATATCTAACGTATTAAAGCCCTCTCTTTCATAAACAACCATTGGTTTGTCTACACTCTTTTCTATTAAATTTTCATCACAATCAAACTCTTTTGATATCAAAAAACGTCCATCATCTGATTGAATAATTTCAGCATTTATTACATCTTTTTGAAAACTGTAGCTAAAACTATATCTTATCTCTTTATCTAATATAAGATTGTTGGATGCTTCGTCTGAATAGTCTTTATTATTACTAATTGTGTCTAGTATGTCATTCTCTAATGCTTCTATATCATTAGCAATAGCTTGAGTAGCATCTACTATATCTGATATTAAAGAATTATCAATTTGTACATCTAATGTTGAAACGCTTTGATTTAATTTTTCTCCAGCCTTTTGTAATTCTTCTTTTGATATTTTACCACTATAGTAATCATTTATAGCCTGAGTATATTCATCAAATGCTGCTGTTACAAACATTGAAAATTGTTCATTATAATTTTCTTTAGCATTATTTATAACATCATCTAAGTTTACTTTTAGTTCATCTATTCTTTTTTCTATATCTTTAGCTCTTTCAGAAAACTCAGCTTTTTGTTCTTCGCCTATGCCATCATATTCATTAACAACATCAACCATTTCTCTTAGAGTTTCTCCGGCTTTATCAAGTGTCTCTGATATATCTTGTCCTTGCTTATCTATATTATCTAGACCGTCTTGTTTTGTTTTTTCAGCCTCTTGCTCTGCTGTTTCTACTGTATCAATAACCTCTTCCTTGGTTGCTCCGTCATCTATAAGATTTTCTACAGTTTTTACAGTTTCATCAACAAGACCTTTTATTGCTTCTGTTGTTTCTGTTATAGCTGTTTGAATGTCTTCTACTGCTTTTTTTACTGTTTCAACGGCGCTTTTTACAGCACTAACAACTTCCATAACTTGTTTTTTTATTTCACTGATTTTAGTTTTTATATCGTCTGCAAATTTTTGAATAGAACCAATAACATCACCAATTGCATTTATTTTTCCGACTGTTGTTTTAACTTGTCCAGTCACATTGGTAATATTTGATATCATAGTATTAATATTTTTTACTGTTGTAGATATTTTTTGAAAATTTATTACAGGCCATACAAAAGCAAAAGCTGAAGATATGGTTGCGAAGTAACTACATATAATAGTTACTATTAAAAATCGTTTTGTTTTACCCTTAATCTTCATTTGTAGTCTCCCTAATAATCTTTGACCTAGCGCATAATTATCTATGTTTTAGATTTACTCTTTTCTTTTATTTTTTTAATATCATTACTAAGTTTTGTTAAATCTTTTCTTAATTTGAGTGCTTCTTTTTCTATGTCTTTTGTTACCTTTTTATCGGTAGATGAATTCATTGTACTTGTGTCTTTTTTTACTTTTGCACTAACTTCTTTGACTTCTTTTCCTGTAGCATCTCCATTTAGATATGCTATAGTAACTTTTTCAAGGTTATCTAAACCATCTAATATTTTGTTTTTAAATTCTTTATTATAATCATTTTTTGTTTTTTCTGCTAAGATGATATTCCAGTCATATATTTTTTGAAGTCTTGCTTTTATATCAACAATTCTATTAGAAATATCCTTTTTTTGTTGAATTGAAAAACCATGATTATGAGAAATTCCTTGCTCTAAATCTGTTAAAGATTTTTCTCCATTTTCTGCAGAGGTATTTAGTTTATTTATGTGCATATCTAACACATCATTAAGCCTTGTTGCTATTTTTTTATTTTCAGATCGAATTGTAGCAAAATAATCTTTTATCTGAGCTACACTCTCTTCTATACTTATTTCCTCTTCTTCTTCCTCTTCTTCATAATTAAATCCACCTTGTGGAGACAATAATATTTTTCTTGGTAATATTCCTTCTTCTCCTAGGCTTCTTGGAACTCTAAGATTTGGAGTTGGTACTTTTGGAGCAGGTTTTTCTAACGGAGGTGTATCTAAGTCTGGAGCTTCCAATGGAAGATCTGGGTTTAAAGGCACTCTACCTCCTGGAATATTTATATCTGGAGCACTTCCGCCTGTATCTCCTGGATTTTCAGGAGGTGTTGGAACATTTGGTGTTGGCACTCTATGTCCAGGTGTTTTACCATTATTACCGCCTGCATTTACTGGAGGAGTTGGTATGCTTGGTTGCGGAAAATCACCATTTAATATATTTTCAATAGTGTTAGAGGTATTATCCATTATTTCTTTTTGCGTATTTTCTGTTTCTGTTATAATGTCACGCAGTCCTTTGCCTACTTCTATATCTGTTCCCAAAGTATTATTTATCTTATCAACTACTTTTTCTGCGTTATCGACTGCCTCTTTTACTTTATGCATAACAGCTGTTGAGTATGAAGCTACACTTCTAATACTATCACCCATAGCTCTTAAGTCTTGTCTAATTTGATTAAGTTGTTCTTTAGTATTTTTTAAATCTTCTGCAACTTCTTTAAACTGTTTCAAATCAGGAATAAAACTCATTGGGTCAAATGCTGGAAAGTTCGCAAAACTTGTTTTTGCAAACAGCAAAGCAACACAAATAACAGCATATAATAACTGCTTGCTTTTCCTCATACTAATTCTCCCCTCCTAATATAATAATTCAATGCAAGGATTATATCATATTTTTTAACTTTTGTCAAGATATTTATCCTCCAATACCATTGAGATATTTGGTTACGAATCCATCTTCTCCATACTCTTTAACAAGGCTATCAACCAAGAGAACGTTCTTAATACCAGAGTTATATAATTTAAGGTATGGTCCTAAACCGCCTAAGTTAACATCTAATATAACTGACTCGCCTCTACCATCATCTGCGTCTGGACGTTTTAGTAATATTGCATATGGACAATCTCTAAAGGTTTTACCTTGAATAAAGTCATATTCACTTTGTGTTAAATTCCATTTTTCGTATGATTCAGGTGTTGCTTGAGTATTACGGAAGAAAATCATTGTTTTACACTGACCGCGAACCGCATCACCTACTCCAAGACTATCTACAATATTAGGTTGTTGAAACGCACAAAGATATGCTTGGCGTTTTTTACGGCCCTCTTGTAAACCTTTAATAAAAGCATCTCTAAACATTTCATGCTTTAACATAGGTGCGGTCTCGTCAATCATTACCAATGCAGGAGTACCTGTTTCTGTACTTTCTGATTGAATACGGTGCATAATATAGCTAATTGACGCAGCTGCTAATGTTTCATCATCAAAAATTTCTGTAAAATCAAATGCTACAAATCTATTAGAGCTCAAATCAAGACTATCATGTTCTGCATTAAAAATATTACCATACTGGTCTGGATTTATCCAGCGGAATAATTCTCTTCGCATACTACCTGTTGGCGAAAAACAGCTTTTATAAAGATTTGTTAAAACCCTTTCCTCCGGTCTTAAATAATCAAACGCTGTTGTAACAGCTCTAGCTGCTTCTCTTTCTGAGAGAGCATCAGTTGCCATTGTAATTGCTTTTAACCAGTTACGCAAAAATGCTCTATTACTCGCTGTATCTCTAGTATCAAATGGATTTAATGATACGTTTTTACGGTCTCCACTAAAACCAACATATGCACCTTTTACAGTATGAGTAAAGATTTCTGCACCACGGTGACGGTCAAAGAAATATACTTTTAAGTCTTCATGACGCATAGCTTGACCTGCTAAGAAGGTTAACAAAGTTGTTTTACCTTGTCCAGTAGGACCAACAATACAACAATGCGCCACCGCTGATTCATCTGCGGTAATATGAAATTGAAAACGATATGGAGAACCACTCATTGTTCTAAATACAGATATAGCGCCCTCACCCCAGTCACTGCGAGGAAGACCAGTTGACAACTGTTCAAAAGACACAGCCAAAGAAACTATTCTAGATAAATAGTAGTATGTTCTTCCGCAAACATCATATCCTGGGAATTGATTAAAGAATGTTGCTTGAGCTATCCAGTTTTCACGAACTGGCGTAACACTAAATAAACGACATATTCTCTGGATTTCACTTTCTCCAAAAAGTATCTCATCCATTGTGTCACCTTTTAAGATAAAACTCATTGAATATTCTACAAGTGATTGATGGTCTGCATCACTATCTTCTATGGCTGCTAGTGCTTCACTATATTGGTCAATAACACTACCGGAGAAGCTTGTAACTTGTGCCATTTTTTGCTGTTGAACTAAAATCATACGTGCTTTCGGCTTAAATATTGGACGAATATTATGCAATACCGTTAATTCACAATCTATTGATAATAATGAAGATATCATACCTTCATCCATATAATCACCTGAGTTACGAATCCCCATAGTTAGCGCATATTTGGTTTTATCACCTGAGAAAAATTTTATAACCCCCTCTTCTCCTGTAAAATGAATACCCTCAGCGCTTAACATTTCTTTTAACTGAAAACCTGTTGCACCTCGTACCTTAGGCAATGGTTTTGTAATAGGGTTTAACACTCTCACAAAAGGATATACTGGACTCATCTGTGCGGGACTATCCGCATCTTCGTACATAACTTTAACGCCATAGTCATTTAATGTAGCCATTAGTGTTTGGCATGCAACATTCAAATCTTTTATAGCGTCTTTTCTGTCCTCTATTGATACAACTATATAGTGATCATTTTTATATACACGACTTAAACTTTCACGCCATACATCATCTACAATTTTCAACCACTTGTTACCAAAATTATTTTTATTTTGCTCTACTGGAGCTCTCTCTCTTATTGTGATTACACGACAATAAACTTGCATATCAGACATATTATCAAGCCAAGACTTTCTTGCCTCAAACATTGAATACACAGTCTCTTCGTTTGCAGATGTTAAATCAACGCCTTCAATTTTAAATACGCGAACGTACATTCCATTTGTGCAACGTAGTGTTGCGCCATCAGACAATAAAGAATCGAATGGCAAAAAATCAGCTACTCTTGTTTCACTTGGCTGAGGAAGAATCCATGCTCCAATTTTTGATACTAAAGAGATTGATATTGCTGCTGCGGCAATAACACCAAAAGCTGCAACAAATGCATCAACACTTTGCAGTCCCGTAGCAAACAAAGAATAAAAATCAAAATCAAGGTTCAAATTTATGTCCTTTCACTGGATATACATTTGTTGTAGAGACATTAGTCAAGCCAAAAGCTTGCAACATTGATGATAAGTGCGGATCTCTAGCACCTAACGCAACAACAACTAAGTGCCCTAAAACAATTGTCGCAATAAAAACTAAAGGGTTTAATTGCCAAATACCAACAGATATAAACATGAAAGGAATCTGCAAACCTGCATTCACAGCGGCAGGTATAACTGGAGCCCAAAACAACTTTGGCGGATTAGCTACTGCCTTTAATATCATATCTCTCATTACATTTTCCTCTAATGTTATTATAGTGATATTATAAGGCAGAAATTCTTACAAAAATGTTAAACTTTTATCAATTTATCTACAATATTTTTTAAAGGCTACTATTACCGCTAAATTTTCCTTCGCCAGCCTTTTTATATTGAGTACCAAAAGCATTATTACCTTCTAATTGCAAACCAGCTCTTTGAGGAGCACCATCTGTAAGATACCAAATTATAGAACCAACTGCAGAAAGCATAAATAAGCATAAAACAATATAACCTAGATGTTTGAAATTAATTTTACCACCTATAGCCAAAAAGGTGAACATTACAATTCCAAAACCAGATATAACATAAGCAAGATTTCTTAAACCAACTGCGAAATCAGTTGTTCTATCAGATAAATCTGTAAAAATACCAGCATCTGCGTAGCTTACAGAAGTGCAAAGCAACACAAAAACAAGAGATAAAATGCTTGTTAATAATATTTTTTTCACGTTCAACATTTCAACCTCCTATCTTCCATTCATTATATCATCTGCTACATGGCTAGCAGCATCAGCTGGAGCAAATATTTCTAAGAATGCTACACAACAACTAATAACAATCAAACCAACAACAATAGCTGTTAACCATTTCCAGTTAATATTACCAAAAAAACCACCCATACAAATTGTGATAATACCAATCGCAGAAGCTGGGTATATAATTTTTCTTAAGCCTTTAAATATTTCATTTCCAGCACTAATTAATGAATCAAATGGTGCAGCACAAGCAATATCTGGTAAGCTCAAAATAACAGCTACCAAACAACTAAATATTAGCACATTTATATTAAAAGATTTAAACATGGCAGTCCCTCCATAAATATGTATTATCATACCATAAATATTAAAATTTTTCAAGTTTAAAAATTTATCAATATTACAACTAACCATATGTTTTAATTGTATTATTACACCTGTAACAAAAAATTCACACTATTAAGCATAAAAAAAAGCGCCACATAAGTGACGCTTTTTTTCAATATGCTAGCTATTAGTTAAATGCACCTACGTCACCACCTTGACCAAAGGTATCTGTAACCTCAGCACCTGAAGCACCTGCACCCATTTTATCACCAGTTGCGTAGTTAACGATAGCACCAGCTGCTGCCAAAATAGCAAGACCAACAGCTAAACCTGCAAACCATGTCCATTTTACTTTACCGAAAATAGCTTGGAAAGCAATACCTACCAAACCAAAACCACCTACGATAAAGATAATCATTTTAACGTGATTGAAGATTTTCACTGCCTTACCAGCTGCTACACCCATCAAGTCACCACTACCGCCTGCAAGTGACACGCTAGTAAAAATTAGAGTAAACACAAGCGCCAATGAGCACAATGTGAATATTTTCTTTAATGTTTTCATTTCAGTTCTCCTAAATTAAATTCATTACACAGTTACACTATAACATATTTTTTAAAATTTTTCAAGCTTTTACAAACTTTCTAAAAAAACGATAACTATTTGTTTATAAACATTTTTCACACTCTGTAACAATAATTTAACAATCATCTTTTGCTAATTTTGGCATAAAAAAAGCATAAATGCATGATTTTGTTGTTATTAGTTTGTAAATGTACTTGCCAATGATTCTAAATAATGTTTAAAATATGGTTAATATTGAGTACAAACTAAATTTTGGGGATTAATTTACCTATGTCAGGTATAAAAAGTTTTGTTTTAGGATTTGGAATTTCGCTAGCTAGCGTGTCCTTTATTGGACAGCTATATTCTTCTAGCTCTATAAATAAAACCCCTCCATCTTTAGACCAAAAAATCCAAATTCAACTATTTAAAAATGCAGAAGCAGGAGTGGTTGCAAAATCTGTTGATATCCCTCCTTTAGTTAACAAAAAGACAATATCTTCAACAGAATTCAAAATTGCAAGCATTCCCGAATCCACGAGCACTCAAACAAATGGTATTGAGGATGATGAAATACTTAATATAAATGTAGAAAATATCATACCTATAGAATTAGATGACAATTCTGTTGATGATGAAAATATACAAATATTACACATTGATGAAAACAACCAATTAACAGCTATGCTACCAAAGGATGATGTACTTCCTGAAGAAGACTCATCCCCTTGGGTTGTAGCCAAAGGTAGTAAATTTATAGACAACAAAAATCTTATTGAAGAAAATAACTTAAAAGAGAACTTAATATCAGATAAGTTTGCTAACTCTCTTAAAGATGACGAATTCATATCTTACAAGGTAGCAGAAAAGATTAAACAGAGTATTTTATTCCCTATACCCGATGAAATTCTAAATGATGAGAATTTGACACCTACTTTTATAAAAAAGAAAAACAACACAGTACAAGATAATTCAAAAAAAGAAAAAACATCCATTATTAAAAAAGCACAAAAACCGGCAGAAAAAGTTGAAACAAAAGAAAACAAAAGCATTTTAACAAACATTACATCATGGCTAAAGGATGACAGTAAAAAAGATGAAGAAAAGAAAAAAGAAAAGAAACAACCCTCCTATAGTAGCGCGAACAAAGTAGCTCAAACTCAATCTACAACACAAACAACAACCACCAATAAAGAACAGCAAGAAAAAGATAACTTTGTAAGTTTTTACCAAACATTACAAGATACAACTCAAGAGTATGAGAGAGAAAAGATTATGCCATCTGAACTAAAACTATCATTTAGACCAGACAGAGCAGAAATTTCCGGTCAAACCTTACGTTGGATTAAGGCTTTTTCCGAAAAAACAAAAGATAGCAAAACGTTTTTACAAGTAAGACTAGATGCCTCTGCACCAATAGAGTTACAAAAAAAACGTCTAAATTTGCTATATTCTATTTTTATGAACAACGGAGTAAATCTTGATAAGATTGACACCATATTCTCATTAACCGAGCCAAACTCATTTATTATAAGGATTTTAACGACAGACTAAACGATGACAAATACAAAATTTAGAATGTTTTGAACAAAACGTTTTATAAATAAAGTGTTAAGCTTGATTAATTAAATTTTAATATTTATTGTAGAGTGAGATTACATTTAAAGATAGGTCAAATTATGAAAAAGATTTTTTTATTACCATTTTGTTTATTATGTGTTTGCGTAAATGCTAGCGCGAATGAAACAACCACTTCAAACGCTAACTGCGGTGTTAACGGCGTTAGTTGTAATGATACACCTCTTATTAATTACACAAGAACAGAGGCTGATTATAGAGCATATGGCGAAAGAGCCAAGAGAGACCATCTTTATACAAAAGAAGGTGCTGGCAACAATTTAACTGCGACAATTCCGCCTGCAGTTGAGGAGGATATTGTTAAAGCAGAGATTAAAATAGAAAATCAAGGAAAACCTATCTTGCAAAACAAAGTTGTTATAGAAGAAGCGCCTGTTGTTGAAGATGATTTCTCTACAGTAGAATTAAACATCAAAGAAGACGAATCTGGACCTATTGAAGAAGGCGCTTTTGCTGGTACTGATAGTAAAGAAATCGAAGTAACAAAAGAGGACTTTGAAAAAGGTGGCGAGGTTATTAGTAGAGAAGAAAAAATTGCCACTTTAGACACTCCTAAAAATGAGGTAAAGCGCACAGATACTATTTTAGTTTCCGAAAATGACGGTTCTGTATATGAAGTTGTTTGTGAAGAAGAATGTGATGAAATTATGGATGATGACACAATTACATCTGAATTTACTGAAGAATCTTTTGATATAGCAGATTACGTTGACGAAGATGGTGAAGAGATTGTATTCACAAATGTTGGCAACGAGAAGAAGGTTGTAACAGAGCTTGATATTAAAGAAGTTAAGATTGCAGACAACACTATCCTTACTTGGGAAGCTAATGAAGGTGAAAATTTACGTGAATTGCTAACAAAGTGGAGCGATATGTCTGGATGGAAGTTGTTATGGAATACGAATCGCAATTACGTTTTGAGTGCAAGCGTTATGTTTAAAGGAAAATTTGCTGACGTAAGTTCTGCTCTTATCAGAGCTTTTGCTAGAGCAAGACCTGCGCCTATTGCAACATATTATAAAGGTAACCGTGTTATAGTTGTAGAAACAATGGAGAACGAGAATGCATACTAATAAGAAATTTTTACTTGGATTTGTTAGTCTTTTATTGTTGGGTGTTGCTTCTTGCTCACTCCCTACAGACTATGATGCGGCAATTGAAAGAGATGTTGATGCTACAATTCAATATAAAGAAGCATCAAAAGCTCCTCAAAAACCTGCAGATACAGATGTAATTAGAATTAAAGATGATATTTGGTTGGGTGACACTAGTGAGATTGAATATGAAGGTGATAAACCTCTTCCAAATGATTTAGAAACATCTGATGGTGTGACTTTGGTTAGTAACAGACCAATTACTTTGTATGAAATAGGTAATATGATTGGGCAAATTACAGGCATTAAGACAAGATTTGCGCCACAAATTGAAAGCACAGCAAAAGCTGCTGCTGATAAAAACGCTCCTTCTGTATTAAAAGTGGGCTCTAAATGGTCTGATACATCTAGAATGTTAGTTAATTACAAAGGTTCTTTGAGTGGTTTATTAGATGAAGTTTGTTCATATTTTAGTGTATGGTGGAAATATGAACACGGAGAGATATACATATATAAGTACACAACAAAGACTTTCACTTTGTACACTTTACCAACTAAACCTTCTATGACCGCAAGTGTTAGTAGTTCATCAGGTGGCGGTAGTATAACAAGTGGTGTTTCTGGTATTGATTTGTGGGGTAATATTGTTACTGCTGTGAAATCAATGCTTGGCTCTGGTTCTAGCTTAGTTACTGACCCTATGAATGGTACATTAACTATAACCGCTACTCCTACAGAGATTAAGAAAGTTGCGAAATTTGTTCACGAACAAAATGTTAGATTATCTCGTCAAGTTGCTATTAGCGTAAAAGTATTGCAAGTAGAAGTTAGCGAAAGTAGAGGCTTCGGTTTTGACTTAGATATGGCATTTAAAGACAGGATTGCTACAGGTGGTGATGTTTCCATCGGCAAGGTAGTTACTCCATCTGGATTATCTGATGATATGCAAAATGCTAGTATTCAAATGCGAATCGCTGCTGGAGATTTCTCTTTGGATGCATTTATGCAGGCTCTTGCTAAACAAGGTACTACAACTTTAGTTACAAGTGGTACTGTAACTACAATGAATAACAAACCTGCACCTATTCAAGTTGTAAAAACTCAAAACTATATTTCAGAGTATACTAAAACAAATAATGGTACTGTAGGTGGCGAAGCTTCTTGGGATACAACTGTTGAGACTGAAGAAATTGAAACAGGCTTTACATTAGATGTTTTACCAAGAATTATGGATCATGGTAGATTGATGATGTTATTTAGCTTGAGCTTATCTGACTTATTATCATTAGAATCTGTATATCTAGATAGCTCTGAAGAGAGTGGTTATATACAAAACCCAATTATAGAGGAAAGAGGTTTCTCTCAAGAAGTTTCATTAAAATCTGGCGAAACATTGATTTTATCAGGTTATGAAAGAGTTGAAACAGCTAGTCAAAAAGAAGGTTTAGGCGCTGTTAACAACAATGTTCTAGGTGGTAGCCAGGCTGTTGAAAAAACAAGAAGCATTGTGGTAATTCTATTAACTCCTGTTGTTTTAGAGTCTCCATTATTACCTGAATCTCGCATGAATTATTAAGGAGTAAGCTGTGGCTGAAGAAGTTGAAATAATAGAAGAGGAAGATGCTGAATCTTTAAGAGAAAGCAGTAAAGAATGGGCTTCAAGCTTTACTGTTGATGGTCAGCAATATGCTGCAAGTGTTTTCTGGGAAAGCTTGCAAAATATTGACGCACCTTTTCTTGATGCAAAAGAAGCTGCAGAAAACGTTCTTGTAGGCGCAGATTTATTCTGTGTTAAGAGCGGTAAATCTCCTCAACTCGGTTTAGCTGTTTCATCACAGGGCTTTAAAAAAGGAATGAGAGTTGCAGCAGTAAGTGCTGTAACAGCGATGAGTGACGCATCTTCTTTATTAGCTGTATTTAAAGTTGATGCTGGTTATTGGTATTTATGCGTAAGAAACGACGTAATTTTATCAGATGGTGATGTTCTTTTTGTTAATGAAGAAGATGCCAAAGAACAGTTTATGTCCATGCTTTCCGTTCCTGATTGGGCTAGAAAAATAGCTCCAGAAGAATGGGGAATCGATGACACAGAACAAAGAGACCTTTCTGAGATTTTAGCTGCAGGTCTTGATTCTCAGTTAGAAAAAATTAATGCTCTTAGAGGTACTGAGCTTGCTATTGTTGTAGTATTATCTATTGCTGCTGGTATGGGGTTGATTAGCTATATCTCAAAAACCTTCTTTTCAGCACAAAAACCACGAGCAAAAATTGTAACAAGAAGAGCTAAGAAAAAAGTTGTAAAAAAAGTTGAAAAAGTTATTCCTGCTCCGTGGGAATCGATGGTTGATCCTGTATGGGTGATGAATTCTTGTCGTCAGACAATTTTATCTTTGGTTTCTATCTCAACTCCAGGATGGACAAATAGAGGTGTAACATGCACACAGTCTGCTGCTGTTACATCATGGAGTAGATCTTTTGGACGATTATCTTGGATTGAAATGTCGTTAAATTATTCTGGTTTAACTTTTGCTAACAAAACAATTGATGATAATGCCAGAAATGTTACTGTATCTATACCTTTTCAGTCCGTCAGAAAAGTTAAATCTGCACCTAAAAAATCTGAGGCAGAGCTTCGTAATTTAATAAATGACCTTTTTCAAGCTCTAAATTTAAGCATATCTTTAGGTAAAGGACAAGTAAAAACTGGTAATAAGGTTTATAAATATCTAACTTTTAGGATAAATTCTACATATGATCCTGAAATTTGGGAGCGAATGTTAACAAAATTTTCAGGACTTACTGTTAATAATATACGCTATAATAATGGCACATGGAATTATGAGGGGACAATTTATGTTCAATAAGAGAAATTATATATTTTTGTTTTTAGCTGTTTTAGCTGGAGCAACTTATTCTGGAAAAGCTTTATCTCAACAAGATAATGTAGCATCTGTTACAGCATCTGCTCTACCTATTAATGTAGCTAATAAGAGCGAAGATTCTACAGTTAACGTTGATACAGAATCTAAAAAACTTGTATCCCCTTCTCAAGCTAAAGCTGTTGCTGAAGTAAAAGTTTCGGCTGATAGTAAAAAAGAAGTTGCTGAACAGCCTAAAGAAATAAAAGATAAAACAACTTCTGCTAATAAGAATGTTGCAACCTCTCCAGCTACAACTACAAAAAGTGATTTTGATTTTGATTTGAAAATGAAATCTGTTACAGTGCCTGCTGAGAAAGTAAAAAAAGAAGCTGAGAAACCTGCTGAACCAGAGAAAAAAGTTGAAGATACATCACTTAGTATTTCTGATGCGGATTTACCTAAGGATATTCAATATAAGGCGAATCCTATAGATAATTTAGGAAACAGCATCTTATCTCAAATTGACAGTGATTTATTTAGACAGATGTCTGAGATTGAAAAAAGTACTACGTTGTTAACTCTTGAATTAAAACGTGAAAAACTTCGTAATGAAATTGAAGCGCAAAAGGCTGTAAGACAACGTAATATAGATGATAGAGAAAGATTAAAGGCTGAACAACGCTTAAAAGATTTAGAAAAACAAAAACAAATTGAAGCTAATCTTGTTAAAGAACAACAGACTTTGATGAGTAAAAAGCAATTGTTTGAGGTTTTGAAACAAAGAAAATTATTAAATGCTTATATGAATAGCATGCTTATTGCTGAGCAAAAATGGTTAAAAGAAAAAGAGGAACTTTATGCTCAATTGGCAAAGGCTGAACAAGAGAAAAAAGATTTAGTTGAGTTGTTCAAAA
Source organism: Alphaproteobacteria bacterium (assembly GCA_045578445.1). Lineage (GTDB taxonomy): Bacteria > Pseudomonadota > Alphaproteobacteria > RF32 > CAG-239 > CAG-267. Next base: position 30,395 of record JAZNKG010000048.1, on the reverse strand, counting down.
AGAAAATAGATAGTGTTTTAGAAGTTTCTACAAAAAATATTCAGGTAGCTGAAACAGCTAAAGCAAACTTTGAAAGAATCGTAAAAGGTTTGAAAGCAAGAAATGAACAACTAAGAAAAAGAGTAGAAGCTGATGCAAGAATCATAAAAAGCGCAAAAAATAGTTTATATCTAAATTCTCGCTCTATTGAAGAATTAAAAGAAAAAAATGCGGAACAAGCTGCTAATACTGCTGCATCATTAGCATTAGCTCAAGCCGAAGCAGAAGCTTTGGATACAGAAGTTCTTGAAGAAGAAATTGAAAAACTTAGTGCTCAATATGCTATATTTGGTATAACAGGTAAAGCTGGTTCTTTATCCGTAGAATTAATTGATAAATCAGGACAATTAACTTTATTGAAAAAAGGCTCTATTCTTCCTACTGGTCATATTGTAGATGAGATAGGTGGCGACTATGCTAAATTCAATCTTAATGATGCTGTTGATTATCTATATGTAGGAAAGGGTATTGATGGCTATACGCCAGCATTAAATTCGTCGACTATTAATAATTAAGGTATTAGGGATTGATAGATGGCAGAAGAAGTTAAAGCTGAGAAAAAGAAGGTTACGCAGGAGACACCCACTTCAAATTTTGAAATGGATGAGAGCGAAAAAGAAGCCTCTCAGCAAACGAAGAAACCGAATCTTTTCGAAAGATTATTTGCTAATGGTAATAGGCTTATTACATTAAGCGGAGCTTCTGATATTGTTATATCCAATGAAACACGACGTTTATTAGCATTGTTTTCTGACGGAACATATTTAGTTTCAAAGGACAATAGATTTGATGGTGCTGTTTACAACTTTGAAGCTAATGTAAAAAGAAGAAAAATACCTATAAAAGCGGCAACATATGTTACATTAAATGAGATTGCGGCAATCTATGCTTATGCAGAGCGTGGTGGTGGTACTGTAGATGTATCAGCTGAAGAAGCTGCTGATATGCAGATGCAGATTGACTTTATTAATATTATTCAACGTGCATCTCAAAAGAAAGTTTCCGATATTCACGTTGTTGTTGGTTCTTCATCTACAATTTTGTTCCGCGAAGGCGGTATTATGATTAAACAAAGTGAATATGGTGGCGACTGGGGAGAAGCTTTTGTTCGCTCTGTTTTTGCTTCAGCGGATATTTCCGACTCAAACTATAACCAAAATGAATTCCAAGGTGCTCAAAAACTTGGTGCAACTCCTTTGCGTGGTTCAAATGGTAAATTGATGCTTCCACACAATGTGCTAGCTATTCGTTTACAATTTAACCCTGTTGCGTTTGGTTCGCAATACCTAGTTATGCGTTTGTTGTATGCTGATGATAATCCTGAAGGTAGTTCAGACTTACGTTCATTAGGTTTAGGTAAATATGAAGAAGATTTATTCTTTAAGATGCGCAGTATGGCTGTGGGTTTGAACGTGGTTGCAGGTCCTACTGGTTCGGGAAAATCAACTACGTTACAACGTAATATGATTAAATTGCTTCAAGAAAAAGATTATAAAATTAACTTATTAACTGTGGAAGATCCACCAGAGTATCCTATTCCAGGCGCTAGACAAATGCCTGTTACTAACGCAAATACAGAAGAAGAAAAAACCGAGCAATTTACAAAAGCGTTATCCGCGGCTCTTCGTTCCGACCCTGACGTGGTTCTTGTGGGTGAGACTCGTTCTTTAGCGACAGCAGAATTGACATTTAAAGGAGCCTTATCAGGTCACGGTGTTTGGACAACACTTCACGCTAACTCAGCTCCTGCTATTATTACTCGTTTGCGTGATATGGGTATTCAGCCATATATGTTAAACGACCCTGAATTAGTAAAAGGTCTTGTATCTCAACGTCTATTTAGTAAACTTTGCCCCGTATGTAAACAGCCAATTAAGACTAGAGAAGGTTCTCCAGAATTTATTCGCTTAAATAATGCTCTTGGTGAATATGGTGTTGAAAATGTTTATGTCGCTGGTCCTGGATGTAAAGCTTGTGGCTATAAAGGATTTAAAGGACGTATGGCTGTTGACGAAATCATATTACCAGACTCTAAATTCTTACGTATGATTATTGATAATGAAACAGCTAATGCTATTGACTATTGGGTTAGTGAATTAAATGGCAGACCATTAAAAGATGCTGCAATTGAACGTATGATTAAAGGTCAAATAGATTTGGATGAAGTAGAACGTTGGTGCGGTTTGATTGACCAGCGCCCAGTATACTAGGAGGTTTGATTTATGGCTACACCTGAGAAAAAAGAAAATAATAACTCATCTTTTCATAAGGCAATGAAGACTTTAAACTCTTTAGAAGTTTCTTTTGCAAAATTTAGAGTTAATTCAGCCACTAAAATGAGACTTAAAGTATATAAAAAATTAGCATCTCTTTTAGGTAACAGATTCTCATTAATGAGCGCTTTAGATATTATGTATGATAGTATAACCGACTGCGGTAAAAACCCTAATGAGCCAATGGCAATTGCTATTGCATCTTGGGGTAAGTCCTTACAGAATGGTTATGCCTTTTCAGATGCATTAAAAGGATGGGCTCCAGCTCGAGAAAGATTGATGTTGTCAGTGGGTGATATGTCTGACTTGGAAAGTGCATTATTGAACTTGATTAAAGTAGCTGAAGGTACTGAAAAAATGCTTAAGCCAATTATTGGTGCTATTGCATATCCATCTTTTCTGTTATTAATGTCTGTGCTTGTTATTTACGCGATTGGTGCGTATATGGTGCCTCCTATGGAAGAAGCTGCACCAAATGCAAGATGGTCTGGAACAGCAAAAGATTTGGTTGCTGTATCACACTGGATTCAAGAAAATTGGTTATTAGCCTTTTCATTTTTTCCAGTATTGTTTATTACTATTTACGCAACTATTGGTATTTGGACAGGTCCTACAAGAAAAGCTATTGATGACTGCCCACCTTGGTCTTTATACAAAATGTTTATGGGTATTACATGGTTGTTGTCTCTGTCAGCTTTAATTAAAGCTGGTGTGCCTATTTCTGTTGCACTTGGTAACTTAAGAAAAGACTCTAATAGATATCTAAAAGAGCGTATTGATAAGGCTATGGATTTTATTAAAAATGGTGACAACTTGGGTGAAGCTTTATCTAAAACAAAGCTTAATTTCCCTGATAAAGACGTGGTTGCCGATTTAAGAATTTATGCTGAGTTAGATAACTTTGAGGAAGCGCTAGATAAATTAGCAAACGACTGGCTAGATGAATCCGCAGAAGCTGTTGAAGCAAAAGCCTCTATTTTGAATATGGGTGCGATGTTTGCTATTTCTGGTATTATTGCTTGGGCCGTATTTGGTGTGTTTGAAATGCAAGACCAAATTACAAGTTCGATGGGATAAAATCTATGAACATAAAAGAACAACTTTGTAAATTGAAAATAGAATCAAAAAAATTTTATAATAGATGCTGTTTATGGTATTCAAATGCTGATAAAGAAAATGTTATCAAAGTTGCCTTACCGATTTTAATAGTTGTTGTTGGAACATACGCCTGCTCTTTATCTCACAATGAAGCTAAAAAAAATGTAGATGAGATTTTTAATATTGCTAATAGCATAAGAGCTCACTATGTGGGAAAAGCTGATTATTGGGGACTATCGACGTCTTCCATTGTTAAAGATAGTATACTTGATAAAAAACACATTTTGAATAATAAGATTTTTGTAAACAATAGAGAAATTTTTATTGGTAGCGGTCTAGATGCTAATATAGTAATGCCTCAATCTCAAACTTTTGACATTGTAATTAAGGGCTTAAATAAAGCGCAATGTATTGCTTATTCAGAAGTTGAACTTGGTGATAATGCGTTATCGCTAGATAAGATTTCAATAATAAATAATCTCGGGTTTTATTCTTTTGAATGGGGCGGTAAAAATCCATTACCTATAAAAGATTATATTTCAAAAGAATATTGTTCTGATAATGATAATTCTATTATATGGTCAATTAAATAGTTGTTATATCAATTTTTGATATGTTATCTATAGATTTATCTATGAGGTTTGTTTTTTCCTTAGTTGATAGCTTTAAAGCATTATTTAATATTAAACTAACTTTTTGACTGATTTTCTCTTTTATTTCTTTATGAGCTTCATTAAAGGAACTATTTATTTTTGCTTCTACTTCTTTTTGTTTTTGGTTTAATAAACTATTTAATTCTTTGGTTTTTAGTTGCTTTGTTTCTTCTATAATATCTTCTTGATTTGAAATTATACGGGCAATTTCATCATCTATATGCATTAAGTTTCTTTCATATTTTGCATATAACTCCTGTGCCTCCAATTTTAAGTCTTCTGCATCTTGAAGCTCTTTTTTAATACGGTTTATTCTATTTTGTAATAAAGATAATATTTTTTTACTTACAGGAATAAATAAACCAACAACAACCAACATAAAAGCAATAGCCACCCAAAACTCTTCACTGTGATAAAAAGCAGTATTAGAACTTGCATCGACAATTTCTTCTACTACATTTGCTGTTGTGTTTACTTGTTCTGGTAAATTTGCTGGCATATTAATTGTCCTTATCTAAGTATTTTTCTATATCTTCTTTTTTTATCTTTAAATCTAAATTATTAACTATTGTGTATGCTGCAGATATTGATATTTCATCAATCTTAGCTAGAGCTTCCTCTCTTTCGCGCTGGAGAATCTCTTTGCTCTCTAAAATCTTTTTTTGTAACGTTTCTTCTAAAGATTTTTCTTTTTTTGCAATAAATTCTTGTAACTCTTGCTCGTTTCTATTAATTTGAATTGAGGCTTTTTCTTTTGCCGCAGCCAATTTTTCTTCATATTTTTTCAATGAAGATAATGCCTTATTATTTATAGCTTCAGCTTTTGAAATAAGGTCATTATATTTACTTTTTCTCGCTTCTATTTGCTCTGTAATTTTGGGTATAAAAATCTTATCTATAGCAAACCAAAAACAAAGAAACGTTGTTAGAACCCAAAAAATTTGGGGTACATATGTTGCAAAATCAAGCTGCGGCATTTGTTTACTCTACAATTATAAAAGCATTAATACGGCAATTGCTAAGCAATATAAAGCAATAGCTTCGATTGTAGCAAAACCAACCATTGAATAACCACTAAGCTCTTTGTTTGCCTGTGGATTGCGTGCTATATTATCAAATAATGACATCCAAAATTTTGTAATACCCCAAGCAACAACAGCCATTGGTAATGTACACAATGCTACACTAATGTATTTTAAAGCTTCTGCTGACATTAAGTTTTCCATAGTTTTTCCTTTCAATTAAATTAATGCTCGTGTAGAGCGGCTCCCAAATATATGCATGACAAGATTGTATATATATACGCTTGCAAACACGCAATAAAAAGTTCAAAAACAATTATTCCCCCATCAAATAATAAAGGAACTATTCCTACCATCCCCATCATAACAACAAAACCGGCAAATATTTTAAGTACTATATGACCTATTACCATATTCATAACCAAACGAACCGTTAAGCTAAATGATTTTGACAGCAAAGATATCATCTCTATAGGAACAATTAGAGGCGCTAACCATAAGGGAACTCCCTTAGGCAAGAATGTTCTTAAATAGCCCCATTTTCTCTTTTTTATTCCTATAAACATATTAAAGAATAAACCCAAAATTGATATAGCACCTACTGTGGCAAAGTGGGATGTAAACGTAAAACTATACGGGAAAAGACCAAGCACATTTCCGGCTAATATAAACAAAAACAACGAAAATAAGAATGAAATATATTTTAGACCTTCTTTTCCTATATTTTCTGTAATAATGTTATGTATAAATTCATATGCGCTTTCTGGAACGCTTTGAGCCATATTAGGAATTAGAGTTCTTTTGCGCAAACATAATGCAAATATTGTTATGATACTGACAATAGATATTATCATACAAAGCGAAGAATTGGTAAAACTAATGTCATACCCGCCTAACTCCATAGGAGTTATTTTTTTTATTTCAAACTGATGCATTAAATCAGCCATTTTTTATATCCTTATCCTCATCATAACTTTTTAAATATCTTGAAATATTTAAACAACCAGCTAACCCCCCGATTATTACAAAGATTATCAGAAAGATTGTTCCAAAGTCAAATATTTCATTTAATATATACCCTATGCCTGCACCAACAATAACTCCTGAAACTAGCTCTACAACGACTTGTGTTGCCATTGATGTTTTGGAAAATTTAGTATGTTTGTTTTTACTATTACCAAAACCATTTTGTTTCATTTGTTGTATTTTTTCATCTAATTTGTATGCATCTTTGGCATTTTGTTGCATTATTTATTCTCCAACAAACCCTCTAGATGTTTTTTCATATCGTTATATTTATGAGGACCAATTAATTCTTTTTTATTCTTACTTACAACTATAAAGGCTGGAGTTCCGTCAATTCCTACATCTTTTATAGCGCTGTCTCTTGTCATCAAAATATCACTAGTTAATTTTTTATCACTATTGCATTTTGCTATATCTTCATCATTTAACCCAAATTGTTTTGCATATTTATTAAGTGTTTCATCCGAATTAGAAAATAACCAATCTCTTGTATTATATAATTCAGACACATAAGCATAATATTTATCATGAGATAAACAATATCCTAGTTTTGCTGCGCGCATTGATAATGCATCTAAAGGCAAATGAACAAAAACAATTTTTAACTTGTTATTAGAAACAAAATCACGTTCGACTTTAGGTAATATATACTTATGATAATCTCTACAGTGTGAACATGTCATAGAGGAAAAAATATACATGGTAAGAGGAGCGTTCTTATCTCCCAAAACACGTGTAATATTATCACTTATAACTACATTTGATTTAATTTCTTTAGCGAAACTATTTTGAGCTTGAGCAGAATTTGTTAATAGTGGTGTTCCATCTTCAAATATAAAGCCTTTTGCTGTAAGATATCCATATGCAATTGTCACATAGATTAATAAAAAAGCCAAAAATTTACTAACACGTTTAATTATTATTTCCATATTACTGTTCCTCTTTTTTTGATAATATCACATTCTTACCTATTTTAATTAAAATTTCCTTTATTTTTTCATCTTCAATTCCTTCTGTTAGCTCTTTTAAGTATTTTTTTTCATCTTCATGCAAATCCCGTTCTTTTTTATCAGATATTATTGTATTAATAAAAGATGGCTTCATATTTATATTCTGATTAATTTTAAGCTTATGTATAGCCCTATAACCAAAATAAGAATTTATTTTACCTAATATGTATTGCTCTTTATGTTGTATTTCTAGAGCGAATCCGCCTACAGGAACATCTATACTTAATGTTCTTGTGTCGTTTTTATGATCATATATTGCTTTTATTGGTCGACTATAGGCTGATATATTTTCACCAACAATATCTACCCAATTTAGCATTACATCTACTTCTATCAAATCATCTGATGCAAGTGCATCTTTTATTATAGGACGAAATATACTTCCTATACTTTCAAACTCATTACAATGTCTATCTTCTGATATGTTAATATTAATTTTTTTTGCAGACATTTACCTATCCTCTGTTTTTTGTGCTAAAGGATGACGTTTTCTTACTTCATTAGCAAGTTTTTCCGTTGTAATGTGAGTATATATTTCTGTTGTACCTATATTCTCATGTCCTAGCATTTGTTGTATCGAACGTAGGTCAGCGCCTTTATTAACTAAATGTGTTGCAAATGAATGTCTTAAAACATGGGGATGAACTTTTTCTTGCGCCAAACCAGCCATTATCGCTAGCTTTTTTAAATTTTTAAAAAATCCATCTCTTGTCATATGACCAGAATTTGATGTTAAAGACGGAAACAACCATTTGTTTTGACGTTTCCCAATATAACTTTGCCTACATTTTAAATATTCCCATATATCATCTACAACCTCCTTATATACAGGAACTATTCTTTCCTTACTACCCTTTCCATAGATTAGAATCTGATTTAAATCATAATTTATCGCATCTTCAGGCAACGAGACTAGTTCTGACACCCTTAATCCTGAGCTATACATCAATTTAATCATAATTTTCATCCTAAGCCAGGTAAAACCTCCTTCTTTGCTCGCTGTATTACATAGTTTATTTATTTCTTTTTGAGTAAGAAATAATGGTAAGTGTTTGCCTATTTTGGGAGAACTTATTCTATTGGTTGGATTTTCTGATATTATTTTTTCACTTTGTAAAAATTTATAAAATTCTCTTACCGCAGAAAGTTTACGAGAAAGGGTCTTAGGACTATATCCTTTTTGATTAATTGATTTTATGTAATATTCAATATTTTCATAAGTTGCATTTTCAACTGATATTGGATGAATAATATCAATGTATTGGCAAATATCGCCTTGATAAGCCGAAATTGTATTTTGAGAAACACCTCTCTCAACACTTTTAGTATCTAAAAATTCATCAGTAAAATTTCTCATTTACTAAGCTTGAGCTCCACTGCTTTCTCTATACGTTTTTGAGTAGGTGTTATATCTTTGCATGCAGTATAGCCTAAAGCTACAATTATTGCACAAATCACAATAAATAACACATGTTTTCCACTTCTTTTTTTCATAATCCCTCCAACAAGTCATATTTTATAAATTTTGTTTAAAATATATTGATTATTATTATTAACACGATATCCTTTATTGTAAAGTATGAATGACGTTTTTTAATGAAGATATTTAATATTTTTTCATATGGAGATATACATGAGAAATGAGAATCGTGGTAATAATGTTTTAAGAAAAATAGAAATTATTCCAGACTTTAATCCTTATGCAGAAGGTTCTTGTCTTATAAAATGTGGTAATACACATGTTATTTGTAATGCTTCTGTAGATAATAAAGTACCACAATGGTTAAAAGATGATGATAGAGGTTGGATAACAGCTGAATACTCATTATTACCAAGAGCCACAGCCACAAGAGTTTCTAGAGAAACAAAGGGTGTTGGCGGAAGGACTCATGAGATACAGAGACTTATCGGACGATCTTTGCGCGGAGTTGTCGATTTAACGGTATTGAAAGGATATTCTATAATAGTTGATTGCGATGTTATCCAAGCAGATGGAGGAACAAGAACAGCTTCTATTACTGGAGGATTTGTTGCGCTTTATATTGCTCTTGAAAAGATGGTTATTGAGAATAAAATTTCTCATAATCCTATCAAAGAATTCGTTGCAGCTATTTCTGCTGGAATTTGCAATAATGTACCATATTTGGATTTAGATTATAGCGAAGATTCAACAGCTGATGTTGATGCAAACTTTGTTTTAACTGAGAATGGAAATATAATAGAAATACAAGGAACTGCTGAGGGAGCTCCTTTTACTAAAAAAGACTATGATAATTTGCTTCAATATGCACAAGATGGTGTTTGTGAGCTTATTAAATTGCAAAAGGAGGCTATAAAAAATGCTAAAATATAAAGAGATTATTTTTGCCAGTCATAATAAAGGAAAAATTTCTGAAATTAAAAATATACTTTCTCCGTATGGAATAAAAGTGTTATCTGGAGAAGATATTGATATACCTGATGTTGAAGAAACCGGAAAAACTTTTGAGGAAAATGCTTATATAAAAGCACTTGCTGCCGCAAAAAAACAGAATATTCCTTGTTTTGCTGATGACTCTGGATTATGTGTTGATGCGATGGGCGGAAAACCTGGTATATATACAGCAAGATATGCACCGAATCGTGACTTCAATAAGGGAATGGATAAGCTATTAAACGAACTGGCTGAAACGAAATCTAGCAATCGCTCTGCTTATTTCTCCTGTGTAATTGTTTTAGCTCATCCTGATGGAAAATTTAAATCTTTTGAAGGCAGAGTTGATGGTAATATTGCTACTCAAAAAATGGGTTCTTCTGGATTTGGTTATGACCCTATTTTTATTCCAACAGGATTTAATATTTCATTTGCTGAATTCTCTGAAGAAGAAAAAAATAAAATTTCTCATAGAGGTAGAGCTTTACAAAAATTTATTCACTATTTAACAACAACAAATATAGACTAGAATGAGCATCGATAATATATATAATATACGGCATAGCACCCCTTTTTGGGATACTTTGGCTAATATATATTTATCTAAATTCAATACAGATAATTTAGCACTTGCTTCTGCGCTATTTTTGGTGCCGAATAGGCGTGCTTGCAAATCTTTAACCGATGCCTTTATTAGACAACAAGGATTAAAACCTGTAATATTGCCTCAAATTGTTCCAATTGCTGAAATTGATGATGATGAATTATTTTTTGATAAATTAGATATATCTGATTGTATAGATAAAGAAAATTTTTCTTTAATTAGCAAGGAAGAGCGACTATTTATTTTTACTCGTTTAATTTTATCTAAACCACAGGATTTTGGTATTAAGCAAATATCTTTAGCTCAAGCTTTCAATTTAGCCAAAGAGTTGGCAAATCTTATTGATATTGTCTGCAACAATGATTTATCTTTTGATAAATTGTATGATTTAGTTCCTGAAAAGTATGCAACTCATTGGCAAGAGACTTTGGAATTATTAAAAATTATAACAGAATATTGGCCTAAAATTCTAAATGAAAGAAAAGCAATAGATGTTTGTGAGTTAAAAAAACAACAATTGCTATTACAAGCTGATATTTGGAGAACACAACAGACTAATAGATTGATTGTGGCTGCTGGCATATCTGCATCTTTTCCTGCTATTGTTAAAATATTAAATACAATTAAAGAACTGCCTAATGGCGCGATATATTTTGCTGGAATAGACTGTTTTGCTGATGATAGCTATTGGCTTGAAGTTGATGAATCGAATCCACAATTTGAATTAAAAGAGCTATTAAGTTTGTTAAATATTGAAAGATCATCTGTTAAAAATATTGATGTTTCTGTAAATAATAATAGAGAAAAATTAATTTCTGAAATAATGAAACCTGCAATATTATCTAACGAATGGCAATATCTTAAAACTACTAATATTAATATATCTGACGCCATGGATGGTATTGAAATTATTGAAGCAACAAGCCAAAGAGATGAAGCTATTGCTATTGCTTGCAAGATGAGAGAAGTACTTGAAACTCCAGAAAAAACTGTAGCATTAGTAACTTATGATAGAAACCTTGCACGTCGTGTTTCTGCTGAATTAGGAAGATTTGATATTAAAGTGGATGATTCCGCTGGTATACCTGCAAGTTTAACAAGTATTGGCATGTTTTTGCGTCTTATAGCTGAAGCATCATTGAATATTGATTCAGATGTTGCAATAAGTGCCTTATTAAAAAGTCCTTATACTTTATTTGGAGAAAATGCATCTAATTTTAGAAAAAAAGTATATAATTATGAAACATCTCTAAGGTCTGCTAGAAATAATAAAACAAATTTATCTAATGATTTTATTGTAAATATAAAAAATGAACTAAGTACATTTAGTGAAATACTAAATAAATCAGATATTAATTTTTGCGATATCTTAACGTCTCATATAAAACTTGCTGAAAAAATCGCATCTTCTGATATATCAGGTGGAGCAAATTTGTTATGGAGAGGTGAAGAAGGTCGACACATAGCTAAATTTTTAACAAATCTTATAAACACATCTAGTATATTAAACAATATTTCTGGAAAAGATTATTTAGCTTTTTTCTGTGAGTTGCTAGCAACTGATAGTGTTCGTTCTAGCTATGGTTCTCATTCAAGATTAAAAATTCTTGGTCCTATTGAAGCGCGATTAAATAATTTTGATTGCGTTATTTTAGGAGAAATGAATGAAGGAGTTTGGCCTAAAGCAGAAAAGGCAGACATGTGGATGTCTAGGCCTATGAAACAAGATTTTGGTATAAGTTTGCCAGAAAAAAATGTTGGTATTTTAGCTGCTGATTTATGCTCTTTCTTAGGTTGTAAAAATGTTGTAATAACCAGAGCAGATAGAATCGACGGAACACCAACAAAAAAATCGCGATGGTTATTACGATTAGAAACTGTTCTTAATGCATTAGGTTTCAGTATTGAAAATATTAAAAACCATGATTTATTAGATTTTGTTAATAATATTGATAGACCTTCAGAATTTTTGCCAATTAAACCGCCGGCACCTTGTCCACCTGTTGAGGCTCGACCAAGAAAATTATCAGCAAGCGCTGTTGATTTACTTGTTTCTGACCCTTATTCAGTATTTGCCAAGTATATTCTTAAATTATATCCTTTTAATGATTTGGATACGCCTTTAGACCAACGTGATTATGGAACACTTATTCACGCCATAATTGAGGACTTTAATAATACATACCCTTCAGAATTACCAGATAATGCCCTAGAAATATTAATAACACTAGGAAAAGAATATTTTAATAAAATGAACATTGAAAATGAATTAAAAACATTTTGGTTTCCTAAATTTGAAAAAATAGCGCGTTGGATTATTGAGCAAGAAAGTGATTATAGAAAAAATGTTAAAAAAGTTAATAACGAAATTACTGGACAGATATGCCTAAATGCCCCTCGTGGAACTGTGACTTTTACGGCAAAAGCGGATAGAATCGACGAGTTAAAAGATAACAGTATTAATATAATTGACTACAAGACGGGAAAAATACCTAGTAAAAATCAAGTTCATGCAGGACATGCCTTACAATTGGTCTTAGAAGGTTTAATTGCTAAAAAAGGAAAATTTGATAATATTCCTAACAAACAGTTGGATAAATTGACATATTGGCAATTGGGAACTAAGTCGCTAGATTTAAATCCAGATGAAGATGATATTATTGATAAAACAGAGGAGTATCTGGTGAGATTGATTTCTGCATTTGATTTTGAAACAACTGCATATTTATCTCGTCCTACTCCTAAATATGTTCCTAAAAATAAAGATTATGAACATTTGGCGCGAATAAAAGAGTGGTCTGTACAAAGTGATGGAGATGGCGTTGATGAATAAATATAAAGAAGACAAAGATAAACTTATTAAATTAGCCACTCAGCAGCAAATGTCTGCTTCTAATCCCAATAAATCTGTTTGGGTAGAAGCCTCTGCTGGTACAGGCAAGACTAAAGTTTTATCAGATAGAGTTTTAAGACTGCTATTAGCAAAAGTTGCACCGTCTAAAATATTATGTCTGACCTATACTAAAGCAGCAGCCGTTGAAATGAATGAGCGCATAACGAATCGTCTAAGTAATTGGGCGATTGAAAGTAACAAAGATTTAGAAAAAGATTTATCTAAATTACTCGGGGCAGAATTCAATAACACAAACAAAGATGAAATAATGAAATTTGCAAGAACTTTGTTTGCTGTTTTATTAGATACTCCTGGCGGAATGAAAATACAGACAATACATAGTTTCTGCCAAGATATCCTCAAGAGATTTCCAATTGAAGCAGGTATTTCACCATATTTTGAAGTGATGGATGATAGATCATCAAAAGATATTCTTCAAAGTATAAAAGTATCTTTATTAAAGCAAGTTAGTAATGAAAATGATTCTAGTCTAAAAAAAGCTATTATATACCTTACACAAAATATAAGCGAAAGTAGATTCCCTTTAATAATGAATATGATTACAGAGAATCGAGGAAAAATTAATGCGCTTCTGAAGAAATATAATAATGATGTATCGTTAGCCATAAAAGAATTAGAAAAAAAACTAGATGTTACATTAGATACGAGTTTTTCTTCATTAAAAGAAGAAGCTATGTCTTCCATTGATGAAGACATGCTTAATCGCGCAATTGAGGTTTTTTCTTGCGGAGGAAAAGAAGATCAAAAGCGAGCAAATTTTTTTCGTATTATAAAAGAAAATAATTTTTCTATTGATACATATGACGTATATAATAGCATATTTTTTACGGATAAAGGCACTATTAGAGCTAGGCTTGCGTCTAAGGAAGCAATAAAAATTGAACCGAATATATTAGAATTTATGAATAACGAAGCTAAAAAATTAGCTTTTTATAATGAAAAACTAATTGCTCTTAAATTACTACAATCAACATCTTCTGTTTTGTATATAGCTGAAGAAATCATTAGCAATTATAATTTATATAAAAGTGTATATTCTGCTTTAGATTATGAAGATTTAATCATTACAACAAAAAACTTACTTGAAAATAATAATGTTGCTGATTGGGTCTTATTTAAGCTAGATGGTGGTATTGATCATATATTAATTGACGAAGCTCAAGATACATCTCCAAATCAATGGGCTATTGTAAAAGCTATTACTCAAGAATTTTTTGCTGGACTTGGTGCTGTAGATAGTAAAATAAAGAGAACTGTTTTTGTTGTGGGTGATAGAAAACAATCTATTTATAGTTTTCAAGGAGCTGACCCAAAAGAGTTTGATAAAATGTATGAGTATTTTGATAAAAACGCTCAGGATTTTGAAAAAGTTCATTTAGATGTTTCGTTTAGATCTACTAAAGCTGTAATGGATTGTGTTAATCTACTTTTTGATTGCGACAAAGCTAAAAAAGGTGTTTTACCTAACAATGAAAAAATAAATCATATTCCTTTTCGTTTAGGTGATGGAGGCGTTGTAGAAATTGCACCATTATTATCTGCCAATAATGATGATGATAAAAATGATGAGGAGTATAATTGGAAGCTACCTATTGTAAGAAACACTAAAACTTCTGCATCTACAATGCTGGCAAAATTAATTGCATCTAATATTAAGAAAATGGTCGAAAATAAAGAAATATTAGCATCAAAGAATCGGCCTATAAATTATGGAGACTTTATGTTTTTAGTTCAGCAACGTAATATTTTTGTAGAAGAGTTTGTACGTGCTTGTAAAGAAATTGGAGTAAATGTTGCTGGCGTTGATAAATTGAAATTATTAGAACAAATAGCTGTTCAAGATTTAATTTCATTAGGTAAGTTTTTACTTTTACCAACTGATGATTTATCATTAGCAGAGGCATTGAAATCTCCAATATTTGGTCTTGATGATGATGATTTATTTGAATTGTGTTATAATCGTAAAGGAACACTATTTGAAAGTTTATTAGCAAATCAGAAATATACTCAAATTGCAAATGAATTGAAAAATTTGTTAAATATGGTTGGTTTTGCGCGCCCTTTTGAAATATATAATTTCATTCTAAGTACAGCTGGTGCGCGCGAAAAATTTGTTTCTCGAATCGGATTAGAAGTTGAAGATGTATTAGATGAATTTTTGAACTTAACAATTATCTTTGAACAGAATAACACCCCATCCTTAGAAACTTTTATTTCTTGGATTGTAAAAGATGAGGTTATTGTTCAAAAAGAAATGGAGCAAGGAACTTCTAATACCGTAAAAATTATGACTGTTCATGGCTCAAAAGGATTACAAGCTCCCATTGTCATTTTAGCTGATACTACTAAAACAAAAAACAAATCATCTAAAAGTGAACTACTTTGGGATGATAATATAATGTATTTTCCTACATCGGCAGATAATTATGAAAGTAATTGTAAACGCATTAAAGATATTGATTTGGAAGCATCGCTTGATGAATATAGAAGGCTTCTTTATGTGGCTTTAACAAGAGCCGAAGATAGACTTTATATTGCTGGATATACAAAACAAAAGAATCTTGATGAAGATTCATGGTATGCTCTCATGAAAAATAATTTAAAATCTAATATTGAAACTAATGATGTTAATAAAATAGTTTATGAAATACCTCAAGTAAATGAAGTTGAAGCATCAAAAATTGAAAAAACTTCTTATACAAATAACAAAGACTATTCTTTTATATTAACACCAGCACCAATTGATATGCCATTAGCTAAACCGTTAGCTCCGTCTAAAGCTGATGAAGATGATGAAGAAATTGCATCATCACCATTAATTGACAATGGTAAATTTTATAAACGTGGAAGTGTTATTCATAAATTATTGCAATATATTTGTGATGTTGACGTTACTAGTAGAAGAAATGCATCTATAAAATTTTTAGAAAAGCATTTGCCAGATTTCTCTCAAATAGAATTAAATAAAATCATTGATGAAGTGCTATTACTATGTAATGAATATAGTGAAATATTTTCAAAAAACTCAATGGCAGAAGTTCCTATTATCGGGGAAGTTGATGGAAAAATTATTTCAGCAAAAATTGACCGCTTAGTAATAAATGATAATGCGGTAATAATCGTTGATTATAAAACAAATAGACCTTCTGCAAAAACTATTGCTGATGTTCCCAAAATTTACATAAAGCAGATGGCTTTATATAAATCTTTATTGCAAAAAATTTATCCTGATAAAATAGTGGAAACATACTTATTGTGGACTAATACTTGTAATTTGATGAAAATATAAAACTTTAAGATTATTATTTTTGTAGTATTTAAGATTTATATATAGAAACATGCAATATTAACATGAAAGGATTTCTTATGATAGCAATAAATGATAGCCAATTTGAACAAGAAGTTTTAAAATCTAGTGGATTAGTTTTAGTAGATTTTTGGGCTGAATGGTGTGGACCTTGTCGTCAATTAACTCCAATTTTAGAAGAAGTTAGCAAAAATATGGACGGTAAAGTTAAAGTTTGTAAAATGAATGTAGATGAAGCTCCTAATACTGCTTCAAGTTTTGAAATTAGAAGTATACCAACTATGTTTTTATTTAAAAATGGTGAAAAAATTGATACTAAAGTTGGTTTTAATTCTCAAGCAACAATTGAAGAATGGTTGAATTCACATATTTAGTTCAATGAGTATTCTTATTAAAAAAGAGGTCTAATGACCTCTTTTTTATTTTCTATAATTAAACACATATTTTCTTATATGTGAATTATAAGGGAATAGAAATGAGAACCCTCAAGCCTCCTAACTCGCTATCTTGTAGTTCTATTTTACCCCCATGAGATGATATAATATCTCTTGCTATAGACAGACCCAAGCCAACTCCGCCAGTTTCTTTGTTTCGAGATTCATCTATTCTGTAAAATGCTTTGAATACATCTTCTCTTTTTTCTTTAGGAATTCCTGGACCGTCATCATCTACTGTTATTTCAAGTTTATTATTGTTGCTTTCAAGTCCCACCGCAATAGTTTTTCCATAATTGAAAGCATTTGAAATAATATTTGTCACAGCTCTTTTTAATGCTTGTTCTCGCCCTTGTATAGCACTAACTTGATCGTTTGTAGAATAACGTATTAGAGCTTTTGTATTGCGGAATTTATTAATGATACTTAAAATCATCTCATTCATATCAACAAAGGTATTTTTTTCTGTACCTTCTCCAGAAACGAATGCTAAGTATCCATCAAGCATTTTTTCCATTTCATTAATGTCTTCAATAAATTCCTTATTATCTTCATTTTCAGGAAGCATTGCTAATTGCAATTTCATTCTAGTTAATGGAGTTCTTAAATCGTGTGAAACACCAGCTAACATTTGCGTACGTTCATTTATTTGCTTTTGAATACGTTCTTTCATTTTTATAAATGCAATTCCTGCTTTTCTAACTTCTGAAGAACCATAAGGTTTGAAAGGTGTGTTTATTCCTTTACCAAAATCTTCTGCTACTTGAGCTAATGTTGCGATTGAACGAACTTGTATTCTTAAGAACAGAGTTGCAACTAAAAATAGCAATAATGATGTACCTATCATCCATGCTACAAAGCCAAATATTGAACTGCTAAAAATATTTTTTGTTAATGTTGTAAATCTATATAATCCTTCAGGCTTTTCGATTAAGATAACAACATTATCTTTGTTATTTGCAAGATATACATTGGTTAAAGCATCAGGAAATTTTGTATGAATAGATTCTTCCAAAAAACCTGTTACAAGTTTATAGTCTTTTCCATATCTTGCATTTGTTTTTATTGCTAATTGTTTATCTCCATTAAAGAGCTCTACTTTTATACCATAATTTTTTTCGTACATTTGTTGTACTGTTGATAATTGAGCAACATCATTTGAGATTATGTCTACTGCTGCAGTGACATTATTAGATAAATTATTAGATAGTCTTTTACCAACTTTTTCCCAGTTTCCGTTAAAAAAGGCTACAACTGATACCACTTGAACAAATATTAAAGGTATAAAAATCAATAACATTGTTCGGAAGAACAATGTGTTTGGAAAAACTTTAATTTTTATATATTGTATAATCTTTTCTACTTTATCTGGAAAATTTATATGCATTATACACTCCTTTATTCCGAAATTAACATATATCCCTTACCTCTTATTGTTTGTAAATACCGAGGATTTTTAGTATCTATTTCTATTTTTTTTCTAAGTCTTGTAATTTGAACATCTACTGTTCTTAAATTTTCTGCCACACCTAATATATCGGCTAACTCTTCTCTTGTATGAACATCTCCAAGCTTTTGCCCGAGAACATTTAACAGAGTACGTTCCACTGGTGTGATATGAATAACTTTACCATCAATAGTTATTAGTTCTCCTTTATCTAGATTATAACAAACGCCATCAAACATAAGTTTAGAATTCATTTCTTTTATTTTTATAGTACGACGTAATATGTTATTTATTCTTAGAACTAACTCTTTAGGTTCAAAAGGTTTAGCCACATAGTCATCTGCGCCATACTCCAAACCTTTTATTCTATCATCTGTATCACCCATAGCAGTTAATAATATAACAGGAATCGTATTATTATTTTCACGTATTTTTTTCAAAAATTCTGTACCTGTAACTTTAGGCATCATTATATCAACAATAAGGATATCAAAAGTATAGTTTTCTAAAAACATTTCGGCTTCTGCCACATCTTTTGCAGCAGAAACCAAAAAGTTTTGTTCTCTTAAATATCTTTGCAAAAGACTTCTTAAACGAGTATCATCGTCTACAACTAAGATATGTTTTTCTGCCTCTTGCATTTTATATACTCCTAATTTTTAGCTTTATTGCTTTTTTTAGCAGGAGTTTTTTTTGAAACCACTTTATTTGTAGTTTCTTTACTTTTTACAGAATTGTCTTTTTTTGCTTCTTCTTGCTTAATATACTCCAAACTTTTAGCAAAGTATTGATAGCCTGTATAAAATGTTAAGCCACCTGCAATCCACAACAAAAGCTCACCAAGACCACCCCAAATAAACCATCCATCAAAAAACAACATAGACAATGCTGTCATTTGAAAACCTGTTTTCCATTTAGCTAAACGTGTTACAGGAAGACCAACATTTACTTCTCTTAAAAATTCACGTAGACCTGAAACTAATAGTTCACGGCATAAAATAACAAAAACAGGAATATAGCTTATTTTATATACCAAATTTGGTTGTGCCAAAACGACAACTAACGCACTTGCAACCAACAACTTGTCCGCAATTGGATCTAATAAGCGACCAAACGCAGAAACTTCGCCTCTATCACGTGCAAGTTTTCCATCGTAATAGTCAGTAATTGAGGCGGCTATAAATAAAACACCTGCAAAAAAATTATATGCGCCGTGAAAATAAACTGCTAAAAACACAAGAGGAATCACAGCTATTCTTGAAAGAGTTAGTAAATTAGGTAAACTATACACGACAAATTCCTTTCTAATAATTAACGTTCTGATATCAGGGATATTAAAGTATATTTTTTATTTATGGAAGAAATTATATATGTTTTCAGCTGTTTTTTTATTTATACCAGAAACTTTAGATATTTCATCTACGGATGCATCTTTTATTGCTTCAACAGAACCAAAGTAATTTAATAAATCTTTTTTCCTTTTTAATCCAATTCCTTCAATTTCATCCAACCTTGATTTTACCATTGATTTTGCTCTTTTTTTACGGTGCGTTCCTATTGCAAATCTATGCGCTTCATCTCTTAAATTTTGCAAATAAAAAGCTATTGATGATCGGTATGGTAATGCAAAACTTTCTTTTCCTAATTGATGATAAAATTCTTTTCCTGCATTTCTGTCAACACCTTTTGATATAGCAATAATCTTTATATTGCTTAAATCAAAATCCTTTAAGCACTCATGTACTGCATGCAATTGACCAAGACCACCATCTAGCAAAATGACGTCAGGTTTATTTTCTTCTGTCATTCTATTAAAACGACGAGTTAGCACCTCTTTCATCATCGCAAAATCATCGTTTGTTATAGCTTCATTTTTTATATTAAATGTTCTATATGATTTTTTATCAAATCCATTCGGAGTTGCAACAACCATAGCCCCTATTGCATATGAACCTTGATTATGTGAGTTATCATAAATTTCTATTCTATTGGGGATATTAGGCAAATCAAAAATCTCGACCATTTCTTTAAGATTACTTTTTATACTTTGATTTTCTGCCAATCTTCTATCTAGTGCTTCTTTTGCGTTTTTCTTTGTATTTTCTATAATTTTATGTTTATCACCTCTGCTGTATGTATTTATTTTAACATCGAGTGCTTCTTCTAAAAAATCTTTAGTTTCTAGTTCTTCTGATATAAAAATCTCTTTGGGAACAAGATGATTCGCGTAAAAACTACTTAAAAAAGCCTCTAAAGTTTCTTTTGCTGTAGAATCTTCTATTTTTTTTATAAAATACGGAGTATTACCACAATTTTTTCCACCTCTTATAAAAAATATTTCTATACAGAACCAATTATCTTTTTCAACAATAGCAATAACATCTACAGATTTAAGCCCCGCATATTCAAGATTACTGTGGCGCTGAACCATGGTTAAAGCCTTTATGCGCTCACGCAAAACTATTGCTTCTTCAAAATTTTCACTTTCACTAGCTTGTTGCATTTTTTGCGATAAATATTCTTGAATAGACGTATCTCTTCCTTCTAAAAAATTTATAACATCATTTACCACGTTTTTGTATTCATCTTTGTTTATTTTTTGCACACACGGAGCACTACACCTTTTTATTTGATGTAATAAACATGGTCTTTTTCTAGTATAAAAAACATTATCCCGACAACTTCTTATCATAAAAATTTTTTGAATAGTATCAATAACTTCATTAACAGCTGTTGCACTGGCATATGGACCGAAGTATTTACAATTTTTATCTCTATCGCCACGATATTTACGTAAAGATGGATATTCTTCTAATAAGTTAATCATTAGATGAGGATAGGTCTTGTCATCTTTTAGCAAAATATTGTATTTGGGATTATATTTCTTTATTAATTCATTTTCTACAATAAGCGCTCTGTTTTCATTTTCTACTATTATGAATTCCATTTTTTCTACTTCTGCTACCATTCTTTGTAGTCTAGCAGTAAGCTGGTCAACTCTAGTATATGCTATTATTCTTTTTTTGATATTTTTTGCCTTACCAACGTATAACACATCATTGTTATCGTTTAACATACGATAAACACCAGGTTTTTCTGGAGCCAATTTTACATTTTCTTGTAATACCTTAATACCTCTTTTTATATCAAACATATTTAATCGATATACCTCCATTCTTTACCATCATAAATACATTTATGTTTTTGATATTCCGGCTTTAAGACGAATAAGTTACCGACAGGACTGGCATTATAATATCTTTTAACAATATTTTTATCAGGAATATGTACAGGTATTCTTTTACCTCTTTGTTCCCAATATGTATCCCAATATATCTCTCCTGATATTAGTTTTGGCAATTTTTGCTGTATTAGCTTATTGATATTATCCTTTTTAGCTATTCCTATTTTTTCACCTAAAACATCAATTTGCCCAAGTAAAATTGAATAGTATCCTAATGGCTTTGCTTTTAAATTATACACTGAATAATATCCATTTATAGCATAGTCACATGGATTTAAGACATCAAAAGCAAGCTTATGTCCTTTTATATATTTGCTTTCTTCTATTTCTCGAACGTAAGCCATCTGTAAATTATATGCCAACATAATAAATAAATACGATAAACCTAATATTGTTGCATATTTATATGCCTTAGTAAATTTTGAAAAAAACATGACAGTTAATATTATTGATACAAACAACCAAAATACGATGTAGTGCAAAAAGGCTGAAAAATAAAAAATTCTCAAAATTGCTTCTTCTATATATATGCAACTAAATATTTTTTCTATGAATGTGCCTTTGTTTAGTAAAAAATATGCAGATGCAATTGCTCCTAGAGGGATAAACAAATAAATTTCAAAATATTCAAATGGAGGAAAACTAGTTCGTGTTTCATAAAATATTTCTGGTATTTTTGTATTGAAATAAAAATTTGATTTAAAATACACGCCTAGCGCATCTGTATAATATAGATAGCTGATAAAAAATAGCCCTAACATTATAGGAGTAATTAACGCATAAAAAACATGATTTAGTTTCATTTGTTTTTTTATAATATCATACAAAACAGCAAATGCTGGAATTACAAAACAAAAAATTGCTTTTTGTGTAAACATAAAACCAATAAAATAAAAAACAAAACATAAGCACAATGTATAAATTTGAGGATTTTCTCTATATTTAAATTGATATAGTAGCCCCATAAAAATAAACAAATACATGAATGTATCTGGTCTATAATCAGTTGCTAGCAATGTTGAATATGATGAAATTAAAATTGCAGCAAAAAATAATACTGCATTACCATTCAATTTATTTTTCCATAATATATTACATTGTGAAACAATTATCCCGATATAAGCTATTATGCTAATGATGTTAAAAATAGCAAAAATATTATAATTGTTTATTAAGCAAGCTACAAGTGGTGAAAAGGTATACCATAATAGAGGGTTGTGATGTTGAAAAAAATCTCTGTACGGAACAAATCCTTGCCATATTAGCCAAGAGGCATTTAAATGCTCTATATTATCTCCATTTGGTTCAATTTCTATACCATAGATATAAAAAGCTACCAATGTAGCAATAAAAATGTATGCTGTAAGTATTTTTGATACAAAATTAGTCTTCATATTGCCACTCGCCTTTTTCTTGATTGTATTTACAATTGTTCTTTCTATATTCGTACTTGAGGATACTAAAATCCATAAAAGGTGTTGGTAAATAATATTTATTTACAATATCTGATGATATTTGCTGGATGACAACACCTTTGTTGCGATTTTTTGAATAACTATCCCAATAAATTCCCGTAAAAATTAATTTAGGTAAATATCTAACAACCAATTCATTTACATTTGGTTTAGGATAAATACCAACTTCTTCTCCTGCAACATCTATATGCCCTAACATAGACCAGTAGTAATATGGATCTTTACTGATAATAGATTGGTTTCCAAAAAAGCTACTAATAACGTAATCGCAAGGGGTAATATTTTGCGAAATATATGTTGCAAAGTCTCTATTTTGTCCTCTCGTTGATAAATATTTTGTTTTTGATATAGATGAGTAATATACGGCTAATGCAAAAAATAGATATATAAAGACATGCTTTTTATTTATTATTTTTTCGATTAATACACTGTTTAAACAACAGGAACATATCATCATTGGCAACATATAATAAGGAGCTATAGAAAAGTAAAAACAGCGCAACAACAATTCTGTAACAAATAATATAGATATAACCCTAAAATATACCGTTCCTTTATAAAAGAAAACCAAGATACTAGCTAATGACAACAAACTTGATGTAATTAGCATTTCATAATCCACAACAGATATTTTATTTAACCCATAATATTTTTGCATTACTACATTAAATGTATAGTTAGATTGCCAATATATACTTAAAGCATCTTTATTATATAGATATGCGACAAACAGCATAAGACATAGAATTGGCAGAGTTATTGAATATAATATATCGATTATCTGCACTTTCTCTTTATAAAAAACAAATAAACTGATAACACCAAGTACTCCTAGCACAATCAGTGCCTTTTGCGTAAACATAAAGGATATGAAAAAAGCAAGAAATGATATTGTTAAATTTACTATCTTTCTTTCTGCAAAATATTTGAATAAAAAGTATATACCCATAGCTAGAAATAGAGCCATAAATGTGTCTGGATTATAGTTAAAACAGTAAATATAAAAATAAATAGGACACAGTGTAATTATACTAATTATTGATGGTAGCTTTGATGCAAAGAATCGAGTACAAATTTTATAAACAATAAAAAATGTTATAAAACCGCCTATTATTGCTATAGCATGAGCTACATCTAACATAATAAGTGCATTTGGCAATATCTTAAATAAAGGTGAAAATATATACCATAATAACGGATTATGATGTTGAAAAAAATCTTTATATGGTATTTTCCCTTGAGCTATTAACCAAGTTGAATGGATGTGCTCTACATTATCTCCATTAGCTGTTTCAGTATAGAAAATGGTCCAAATACTAAATGCCGTAATATAAACAACTATTAGCATTGATATTAACACTGATAAAAAATTTTTAGCGCTATATTTGTGTATCATTTGCCACCTTATGAAAAACATATTATTTATGTTAGTAGCTTAAAGTTAATAAGTCTATAATTTTAAATTATTTTATCTTTACTTGTACAATATTCTTTTATTGGACATTTTTCGCATAATGGCTTTTGCGCTTTACATATATATCTTCCGAATAGCACCATCCAATGATTAGCTTTTATAACATACCTTTCAGGTAAAATTTTTAATAAATCCCTTTCTATTGCCAAAGGGGTTTTACCTTTACTAAAATCTAAACGATTAGAAATTCGCATAACATGTGTATCAACAGCCAATGTTGGTTGGTTAAACCATACATTTAATAAGACATTCGCAGTCTTCCTGCCAACTCCAGCTAAGTTTTCTAAACACTCTCTGTTTGAAGGAACTTCTCCACTATATTTATCTATTAAATCTTTACTCATTAATAATATATTTTTTGCTTTATTATTATATAAGCCGATTGTTCTAATATATGTTTTAAGCCCTTCTTCTCCTAAATCTAACATTTTTTTAGGAGTATCAGCTACTTCAAACAATTTTTCTGTTGCCTTATTTACTCCTTTATCTGTTGATTGAGCTGATAGTATTACAGCAACAAGCAGAGTATATGCATTTTTGTAATTTAATTCACATTGAGGATTAGGATTTTCTCTTTCAAAAATCTCCATTATTTTTAATACTTCACTCTGTTTTCGCACATTACACTCCTTTATGCTTTTACCCCACCAGCACCAGCAGCTTTTGGTGCATACATATCTAGAGGCCATCTTGGTCTAGGCTTAAAGTCTAAAGAATCTGTATAGCCTTTTCTAAAGCGCTCCAAACCAGCCCAGGCTACCATAACACCATTATCCGTGCAAAAGCGAATCGGTGGCGCTGCAAATGTTAAGTTATGTTTTTCAGCTAATATTTGTAGTTTCTTTCTCAAATATGTGTTTGAGGCAACCCCTCCTGATACTACAAGATTTTTCCCTTCTGGATAATTTTTCTTAAAATAACTTATAGCTCGTTCAAGTTTTCTGCATAAACAATCTGTAGCGGTATACTGGAAGCATGCACATATATCAGCGACATCTTGCTTAGGAATATCTGCATGATCTATATCTCCATCTGGAGAGTATGTTTCTACAATTTTGCGAACAGCAGTTTTTAAACCAGAGAAAGATAAATTACAATCAGGATTAGCTATGAGTGGCTTTGGAAGAGTAAATCTATTTTCATCACCTGATGCAGAAAGTTTTTCTATAGCAGGCCCTCCAGGATAGCCCAAACCAAGCATTTTAGCTACTTTATCAAAAGCCTCTCCTACTGCATCATCAATTGTTGTTCCTAATCTCTCATATTCGCCAACATCTTTAACAACCAAAATTTGACAATGTCCGCCAGATACTAACAACAAAAGATATGGAAATGTAACATCATTAGACACCCTTGCCGCAAGAGCGTGTCCTTCTAAATGATTAACAGCAATATAAGGCTTATTTAGAGCAATAGATAATGCTTTTGCACTCATAACACCAACCATCACTCCACCAATCAAGCCCGGACCTGATGCTGCTGCTATTGCATCAACATCTGATAACTTTATATTAGCTTGATTTAGGCATTGTTCTAAAATTCCATCTATATGCTCTAAATGTGAGCGGGCTGCAATCTCAGGCACAACGCCGCCAAAGGCTTTATGCTCAGCTTGAGAGAGAAGAGCTTCCCCCATAATTTGCTTTTCATCATTTACAATTGCAACTGCTGTTTCATCACAGCTACTTTCTATTCCTAAAACTATCATTATTATTATCCAAAAAGATTGAAGTTTATTTTTTTATTTTATAAACTATATTTTATAGAATGCAAACAACTATTGTATGGGGAGCAAATAAAATGTCTGTAAAAGTAGCTAAACAAGAGAAAAAAAAGGATATTTCTAAATATATAAAGTGGCTAATAGCGGTATTACTTGTTATTATTTTAGAAGCTGGAGCTATTTTTTCTGCTGTAAAAATAAGCGAATCGAGAAATATTGAACAAAAAGAACAAATGAAATTCGCAAACGGAGTAATTAACAATCAAAACCAAAGATTAGATATTTTAGAAAAACTACCGTTACTTATTTCTGAAAATGCAAAAAAAATAAATGCGCTATCTAGCTCTCTTGGATTATTTTCTGATAATTTAATAGCGATGCAACAAGTTGTTAATAAAGAAACTTTAAACGATTTAAATACAGCGTTACAAAACATTAGCCTACGAGTTGAAACAATTGAAGAAACAAAGAACAATGAAGCTTTAGTTTTAAGTATAGCACTTATCATAAAAGAAAATGCTTTGTATAATCGTAGTTTTGCAAAAGACGTTGATATTCTTAAAGATTTAGCAACTGACCAGCCTTCTATACAAGGATATATATCAACGTTAAATAGCTTAAAGAACGAAAACATTGAAAATGATATATACCTAGTTAATAAATTTAATAGTTTAGTTGATAATATTGTTTTTGAAGAAGATGTTAAAAATATTGAGGTTTCATCAGATGAAAATGCTGTAACTAAAAGCATTAAAATGATTAAAGATACAGTTGCTGGAATTAATTTTGATAAGGTTGTTATTTTGAAAAAAGATAAGAAAACAAATGAGCAAAAAGCACTCGTATCTAAGTTAAAAGAATTGGTTAATGCATATAATTTTTCTGAAGCACTTAGCTTAATTCGTAATAATCCTCAGTTTAATAAAGTTAAAAACAATGATTTTATAGAATGGCAAAACAGTGTTCAGAAGAATATTATTTTTAATGAAGCGATTTCTCGTATTATTACTTCTGAATTAAGTGCTATTCGCACAAATTTTGAAAAAATTAAAAATGTTACTACTGAGGAATAATTGATGTTGAAAAATATATTCAGACAATTTTGTATTATTATTTTAAGTTTTTTCACGATTTTTTTGTTCTATGGAGGCGATGAAGAAGCTTTAGATTTTTTTCATAAACATATAAAGCTTATGACTTATATTGCTTTATTATTATTGCTAATGGAGTTTGTTTTATATGGATTTAAAGCACTTGTTAATTTGTTAAAAAAAGATGTCCTTATATCTAACCATGCTTTTAGAGAAGGAAATAATATAGTAGAAACATCGCAAGACAATTCTCAAATAGTATTAAGCAGAAATCAGTTTGATGAGGCTGCTATATTAATAGTAAAAGCAATGAGCGCCATAACATCTGGACTTATGAATGATGCAAGACGTAATCTTGTTAATTTGAGAAAAATTATTGGAGATGACGCTATAATTGATATTTTAATGTTAAAAATCTACAAAGGTGAAAAAAACTTTGATAAGATGGAGCTTTTATCTCAAAAACTAATGAAAAATGAAGATATCCAACTAGTTGGTATGAAAGCTGCTCTTGAAGTGCAAATGGAAAAGAAAGAATTTACAGAGGCTCTTAGAACTGCAAACCGAGCATTTGAAGTTAGACAAGATTTATATTGGGTAATCAGTAGCGCATTTTTATTAAGAGCAAAAAATAATGATTGGCTCGGGGCTTTAGAAATTCTTGAATCAGGAATTGATAAAGATATAACGCCGGAACATAAAGCTATGAGATTAAAATCTATTGCTTTATACGAACTCGCAAAACAGTCTTTATCAGAAAACGACAAGACAAATTTCTTTAAATTTATAACTCAAGCGCTAAATGAAAATAATAAATTAATACCAGCAGCATTAGACTTAGCTGATTACTATGTAAAAAATGATAAACAAATAAGAAAAGCTGAAAAAGTTTTGTGTAATATGTGGTGTGCAAATCCATGTTATGAAATTGCTCAAGCATACTTAAACTTATTCCGTAAAGATACAAAAGCTGAAAAAATTCAGCGCATGGAAAAACTTGCACTAATGAACAGCAAGAGGCCATCGCTAAATAATCTTATCTTAGCTGAGCTATATATTGATGCAAAGAAATATGCTAAAGCAAAAACCGAATGTCAGTTATTCTTGCTAAAAAATCCTGCGACTGAAAAGGTGGGTAATTTACTTCGAATTCTTCAAGAAAAAACAAATAAATCTGCAAAAAAATCTAAGAATACAGTTAATACAATTAAGCAAAAGATATCAGAAATTTCTCTTAAGAATGAAGAATATCCAAAAGATTTTCAATGGGTTTGTGCAAATTGTGGTCATACAGATGACAGTTGGAATGCAATTTGTCCTGAATGTGGAGAAATTGGCAGAAATTATTGGCATTTATATGTTGATAAATCGTCATCAGAATATGAAGAAGAATAAAATTTAGGAGCTTTAACGTGAATAATACTGATTTAGTAAATTTATGGACTAAAAAATTTGATATTGTTTCAAAACAAATAAATAAAATTTCAAAAATTCATAGTGTTGCAACTGCTTTTAATTCAAATATAGATGCAATTATTAAAATTAAAGGAAAGGCTTTAGCTAAACTTATTATTGATAATAATATATCTCTTGAAGATATTGAAGATGTTAAAATATCTTGTTTTGAAAAAGAAACAGATGTTATTCTTGGTATTGTAAAGTGTTTTTGTCGTGGAATTGCAGAAGAGTGGATTACTGAAGATATAAAGATATATAATTGGATGGAAAAAAATCTTGGTTACGATAAACTGCAAATGGGAGGACAAGCGGGAATTATTGCAAATGCTCTGGCTCTATTAGGCGTTCAAAAAGTTATCGCTCATACTAATTCACATCCTGAATTACAAGCAAAACAATTTCTCAACTTAAATAATTTGTATGCTTTTAATGATAAAAATATTTTAGAAAAAGCTTTTGATATTTCGAAAAATTCTGATACTCCTCTTATCCATTGGATTATTGAATTTGATATTGATGATAGCTTTTCTGTATATGGAAAAACATTTAAATGTCCAAAATCAAATAGATTTATTGCTACATATGACCCATTAAATATGAACTTAGTCATGAATGAAGGTTTTGTAAAATATCTGGATAAAAATAGCGTAGACTATTTAATTTTATCTGGCTTTCATCCTCTTTTAGAAAAATGTAATGGAGTTAAATTAATCGATAATGCTGTTAAAACTATAAAAAAATGGAAAAAGAACAATCCTGAAATGATTACTCATTTAGAAATAGCTTCAACACAAGATAAAGTTATTAGAAAGGCTATTATAGAAAAAATATCTCCATTAGCTGATTCCATTGGCTTAAATGAAAGAGAAACAATAGATTTGTTAGAGATTTTAGGACAAGATACACTATCTCAAACTATAGAAAAAGAGACTAATAGCTGTAATTTATTTAAGGCAATCTTATTTTTGAAAAATAAGTTAAAATGTAAACGCATCCAATTACATATGTTTGGTCTTTATTTAACAATTCAAGATAAAGATTTTGTATTTACACCTGAGCAAAATTTAAAAGGTATGATGACAGCATCTGTTGTTTCATCAAGCAAAGCCTTTTTAGGAGAATTAACAACTAAAGATGATACAACTAAAACTTTAGGTACAGATGTTTCTGAGAGAGGAATTTGTGAATTAACAAATTTATCAAATTTGATAAACAATCCGCAATTGCTAAAAAAAGGATATTGTGAATACGATAATTTTTACGTATCAGCAATACCGACCATTTTGATAAAAAAACCAAAAACATTGGTTGGAATGGGCGATACAATCTCGTCTGTATCTCTTTTAGCGGGAAGGTGATTTTAGACAAAAAGCATCTTAAATTAGCATTGCGTGAAAAATTTTTTCATAAAAATTTTTCACTTTGCAGTAGCAATATATTGTTTTAACTGCATAAATTTTACTTGTCGTATAATGTTTCTTATGCGGATGAAGATATTGCAAGTCATGCAAAGGGAAACACTGACCAAGCAAGTAAATATGGCGATGTATTTGTAGAGCATTATGCAACTGATTTAATGCAAGTTGAATGTCAAGATACTCAATGCTTTGTAGCTTGTTCTTGTAAAAATGATGGTCCTAATGATGAAGATGGTTGGTTTGAAACTATCGAAGAAGCACAGCATGGTGAC
>JAZNKG010000047.1:0-13444 GCA_045578445.1 Alphaproteobacteria bacterium | reverse complement strand
TGATGGGGGCGTAGTTCAGTTGGTTAGAATACATGCCTGTCACGCATGGGGTCGCGAGTTCGAGCCTCGTCGCTCCCGCCATTACAATAAAATGGTGCCTTTATGGCACCTTTTTTATTGTAAATAACAGAAAGTGATTAGCTTGAAACCGCGACCGTCGCGGGGCGAGGGAAAAAATTATTCTTTTTTCTGTTCAGATATATCTGATACTAATTGTTTCGGTTTATTATTTGCTTCCACTATTTCTTTTAATTTTTCGTAATTAATTATATTTTTTTCATCTTGGGTAATGTATGTAGGAGCGTTTAATGATGGAATAATCTCATTTTGTTGCTCAATAATTTCTATTAATTTTAAGATAATTTTTTCAGAAAGTTTCTCTTCTATTTTTTCAGTTAATCCATCTTTTGCATCACTTAATTTTTGTTCTATAAAATTGTGACGCAGTTGATTATCTATTTCTTTTTCCTGAACTTCTTTTTCAGTTAAATTAGCTTGAGCCCGAGTTAATCTTATTTTTTCTTTAACCCATTCGTTACCCAAATACAATCCTTTAATGATTATAAATTCTTTTGCAATACTTATTAAATTATTGAGATATGCGTAAAGTTCATCAATGTTTGTACCATTGATTGCTTCTACAATAAACTGTATATAATCTGATCCTTTTTCAAAGCCATTAAACTTTAATTTGCAAACTGCTTGATTTTCCAGGGAAATAGCCTGTATATCTTTGGTAAGCTCACATATTAAATTGTTAAACTTGAAATAATCATCCATATATTTTATTTTTGATGATAACTTAATGTTAAATTGGTATTGATTCTCTTCCCTTGTAATTTTTGAAAGTATTCGTGATATTGTACTCACTTTTGATCTAATATCATTTAAAAGACCTTTCCACCTAGAAATCATGTTTGGATTTAGATTTAAATTTTGTAAATCATTATTTATACCAATATTATTCATTTCTGTTAATAATTTAAAATCATTTAAATCAAACAGGTCTAACTCTTGTAATTTTTTTAATTCTGAAAAGATTGTTTTGCTGTTTTCAATTTTTGCATGTAGTCCATCTATATCCTTGATATTAAACTCACATTTATCCAAAAATTGTATTAAAGTATTATTAAGTTCGTTCAGTTTCATTATTATTCTCTTATTAATAGTTACGTTACTTTTTATTTAGGTTTTATTTTTTGTAAAATCAATATTCTAAAGTTTATTTTTCTCAAGTCATTTTTTTCCTCTTTACTTTTCATGTTTTTCTTCTTATCCTTATTTTTGGATGGGGTATTCCTGTCTGGGGTGTGGTAACCTCTCACAAAGCGTCTGTTTGTGTAAAGACGAGACATTTGCACGCCTGAAAGTCATTTATGACTGGAAGGCGGCAAAATAAGCTTTTCCAGTCAATATGTCGCACTATCTTTGTGTAGTTACCAACTTCCAGTCGCCTTATCGGCGGCTTTTTTGTTGTAATTAAAAAGGTAGACGAACTATGAAAAAAATATTTGTGTTTCTATTTGTATTTATGCTTTCTTCATGTGTAAATACCTATCAAAATAATTTAGACAAATTATTAGAAGATGCAACTGAAGAATCCTATGGTAAAGCGCCTAAAGATGGATATCAAGTATATGCGGAACGTGGTATAAAAGCTACGTTAAAAGATCCTGATAGTGCGAAATTTAAGTGGGGGAAACTTTATCATTGCGATTTTCATTCAAGAGATTCTTTCACAACTCCAATTTTAGGTTGGTGTACAGAGGTTTCTTATAATGCTAAAAATAGTTTTGGAGGATATGTTGGATATCAAACAATAGAGTTGCGTTTTTTAAATGGAGAATTATATAGCATGGGTTTGTAACATCTTTATAACAAAAATTTATCAATTGCTAACTATAGCAATATGGTTTTGGATTTTCATCCACCAATCATATAAAAACCTTATTTTTTCGTGTTGTATATACATCTCTAGCACTAGATTGGTTAGAAATGTGTTATGATTATACCGCCAGTTACTAAAAAGCACCGTTGAGGTGCTTTTTTTATACAAAAAGACCTGCACTTGGCAGGTCTTTTGTGTTTGTGTTAGATGTTCATCTTGTTGAAGTAGGCATTGTATGCATGGCTACGGCCATTGTGGTCATGCTTGTTGTGTGGAACGAGCATATTGATAAATGTCTGCTTATTTTCAATACGTCTCCATGCCTTATCAATCAACTCCATCTCTGTCTTTGCCGTTGGAATATTTTCCATGTATAGAGGAGCTACACCTCTAAAGTTTGAGACCTGACGGAATTTTTTGAGAAGATCTTCTTCTGTATGTGTGCCGAGAAGCTTATTGTACAGAGATACCTCTATATCGCTTGTTTGAGATACGACCGGATACAGTCTTTCGAGATGATGTGAGATATCTTTGTCTTCGTAGCACTCGACACTGTACATTCCTGGAAGATAGCTGATATATCGATGAAAATCAAAGCATCTCAGTAAGCTTTCGCCCTTATCTTCCATACAGTAGCAGAAATAGAGAAACAGTTCCTGAGCATACATTGGATTACAGAAGTAGAGTTCTTCCATTGTACAGCCACTTGCGGTACGATGAAACATTCTTGCTTTAGACACGATTATACCAAGCTGAGAAGCATTAGTATCATCGTCAAGTTTCAGAAGCTCCTGCACTTTGAGCATACACTTCTGGAGGAAATAATTGAAAAGAAAAATCTTTTTCATGATAATAGTATTTGGTGTTTATAATAATTCGTGTTTAACTCCTCTCTAATATTTTTTCAAATTATTGTCAAGCTGTTTTAAATGCGGGAAAGTATCTTTATTAATTTAAAATAAACCTTTGTTTGATAGCCTATTTCAAACTTATTTAATGAGGTAATTATGAAGCAATTTCCGAATAAATTTTTTGACCTTTGTGTTATGTATTTTAAGATTTTTAAGTGGAAAATATCTTTATTTTTAATATTAATTACACTTGCAATTTTTTTAGAAAATATGAACATTCGTATTTTTGCAGATATTATTGGCGCATTAAAAGAAAATAGCTCTAATAGTTATAGTGATGCTTTGTATAATGTTTATTTATTAATCGGATGTGGGGTATTAACTATATTTTTTAAATATTATGGAGAATACTTTTTTAATGCTAAAATTTTAGTTTCTTGCAAACAATTGATGAATGTTGATTTATTTGAGTACTTGCTTGGTCATAGTTATGAATACATAACAGATAAACAAAGTGGTTTGTTGATTACTTATCTGAAACAAGTAACAAAATTACCAGAATTGTTAGAAACAGCTACATGGGTACTCAGATTTATTCTAGATATTTTGATTAAAATAGTCTTATTATTTTTTATATCCCCAATTATCGGGACATATTATTTATGCTTTAATATTTTGATTTTTCTTTGGGGTAGACTTTTTGTAAAGGTAGTTTCTAAAATTGGAAAGTTGTCTTCTAAAATTAAAGCTATTGCACATGGAAGAATGTTAGATACGGTAAACAATATTGATGTAGTTAAACAATTCGACAATATTGAAAATGAGAAAAAGTCTTTAAATATCTTATTAAAGCAACATTACATAATAGCAATAAAATCAATAAATATATTCTTAAGACAGTTTTCTTCTACCGGAATTATTTCAAGTATCTTTTCTTTTATTTTGATTGTTATTGCTGTTTATCTATGGAGTAAAGGAAATATATCAACAGCTGATGTTACTTACATTTTAATGATACAATTAAATGGTTTGCATAAAATATCAGCAATTCTTGATGGTGTTCAACATATAACAAAAGATATTGCAACGATTGAAAAAGGACTCGAAGTTTTTGCAGAACCTCATGGAATTGTTGATAAAAAAGGTGCAAAAAAGTTAAATGTATTAAATGGTAAAATAGAATTTAAGAATGTATGTTTTACTTATAAAAATAAGAAGAAACCTGTTTTTGATAAATTTAATTTTATAATTAAGGCTGGAGAAAAAGTTGGTATTGTTGGTGCTAGTGGTTGCGGTAAAACTACATTAGTTAATTTGTTGCAACGTTCATTTGAACTTAATTCTGGGCAAATATTAATTGATGACATTGATATTACAGATGTTACTCAAGAAAGCTTACATCAAAATATTAGTATTATTCCTCAAGATACTGTTATGTTTAATAGAAGTATTTTTCAAAACATTGTTTTTGGCACAAATATAAAAGATATTAATATTGTTAGGAAAGCCTCTAAAAAAGCTTATGCTGATGATTTTATTTTAGAAAAAGATGGAGGATATAATAGTTATGCTGGGGATAGAGGGTGTAAACTTTCTGGTGGAGAACGTCAGAGATTGGCAATTGCAAGAGCAATACTAAAAGATGCACCAATATTGATTCTAGATGAAGCAACATCATCTCTTGATACTCAATCGGAACAACAAATTAATAAAGCTATAGAAAATGTTATACAAAACCAAACTGTAATTGCTATTGCACATAGGCTTTCTACATTAAAAAGCATGGATAGGATTATAGTTATTGAAAAAGGACAAATTATTGAGGAAGGAACTTTTGACCAGCTATTAGCACTTGGAGGAAAGTTCAAGAGACTATATCTTGCGCAACAAAAGAAAAGAGGAGGCAAAAATGCTTAATGCTGATTATAAAGAATTAAAAAAAGCTAATACAAAATCTCCTCTACATTTTTTCTATGATGCAACTTGTGGGTATAGAAGTTTTTTTGTTTGTGAAATTTTTATGGGGCTATTTCTTAATTTAATGGAATTGGGTGGAACAGTTTATTCTGCTAAATTACTCGGATATTTTTCATCTATCTCTATAAAAGACTTTGACTGGAATAAAGCAATGTCTTATGTACTTGTTATTCTTGCTGTTTTTTGCTTGTCTCACATTATTCGTTTTATAAGAGAAAATGCTAATGAAAAAGCTAGACAAATTATTGCGTGGCGCTCTGAAATATTTGCTTTAGATTATATAAGCAAACATTCCTCTGCATACCTAAAAGAACAAAAAGCGGGAGCTTTGGCTCAAAGAATTATTGCTTTAGGCGATAATATTTGGAAACAATCTTTGTTGTTTACAAGAGCCTTTTCTTGTTCATGGAGAGTTATCAT
Organism: Alphaproteobacteria bacterium; assembly: GCA_045578445.1. Taxonomy (GTDB): domain Bacteria; phylum Pseudomonadota; class Alphaproteobacteria; order RF32; family CAG-239; genus CAG-267. The sequence continues at coordinate 8,308 of JAZNKG010000047.1, read as the reverse complement.
TCCTCTTGTTTATATTGGCATGCAAAACATTGTGTTTATGTTTATTGTTATTATTTTTGGTATAATTTCTATGATATTTTCTTTTATTGTATCCCAAAAATCAACAGAACTTAATAAGCGTAGTGAAGAAAAAAATTCTCAATTTTCCGGAGCTCTTGCAGATTCCTTATCTAATATATTATTGATTAAAATGTTTGGGCAGGAAAAATCTGAAAAATTTAAAATAGAAAGAAAAATAAAAGTTGTATCTAAATTTCTAAATAAAACTTATTTAAGCGAAAAAATGATATATGCATGGCAAAATTTATTTTTGCTTGTTTTTAGAATATCTTGTATTTTTATTGGATTATATTTATGGAATGCAAAAAAGATGGATATTGAAAATATCATCGTGATATTACTTTTGCTTGATAATTTGCTTCCTATATTTGAACGAATTTTATGGGAAGCTACTAACTTTAGAAATAATTTGGGAAAAATTGCAGATTCAATAAAAATTTTACAAATTCCTCACTGTGTTGTAGAAAAAAATAGTGCCAAAAACTTAAATGTGAAAAATGGAAGTGTTGAATTTAGGAACATAACTTTTGCTTATGAAGAAGGGAAAAATATATTTGAAAACTTTAATCTTGTAATAAATGCCGGCGAAAAAGTTGGTATTGTCGGTAAAAGTGGAGGCGGAAAAAGTACTCTTATTTCTTTATTACAACGTAATTATGATGTTAATGAGGGCAAAATTACTATTGATGGAAAAGATATTTCAAAAGTTAAAATTGGTAGCTTAAAGCGTGCTATTTCTGTTATATCGCAAGATAATATATTGTTTCATAGACCAATTAAGAAAAATATATCCTATGGTAAACTAAATGCGACAATGGAAGAAATTATTGAAGCATCGAAAATTGCTCAAGCAGATAAATTTATTAATGATGCTCCATATGGGTATAATACTATTACCGGTGAACGTGGAATTAAATTATCTGGTGGACAACGTCAAAGAATAGCTATTGCTCGAGCTATTCTTAAAAATGCACCTATTCTAATTTTAGATGAGGCAACCTCTGCTCTTGACAATAAAACTGAAGTAGAAGTTATTGATGCGCTAAATATGTTGATGAAAAATAAAACAATTATTGCTATTGCGCACAGATTATCTACACTAAAAAATATGGATAGAATTATTGTTATAGATAAGGGCAAAATAGTAGAAGAAGGAACACCGTCGAAACTATTAGATAAAAAAGGAGTTTTTGCAAAATTATGGAAATTACAAAAGTAAAGATTAAAAGAAATATTCTTTTATTTAAGCTAGCCAGTTTTTTTGATGGTTTCTGGCCCTTATCTCCGCTTGTTGTTATTTATTTTGAACAAATAACTAACTCTTATGCGACGGCTATGGGTATTTTTTCTATCGCAAATATTTTACAGAGTCTTATGGAAATTCCAACAGGCATTATTTCTGATAGACTTGGTAGAAAAAAGACTCTTTGTGTATCGTCTCTTTTCTTTGTAATTTGTTTTATATTGTATGCGCTTGCAGGAACTTTTAATTCAGTAATTTTTTTAATTGTCGGCTCGTTATTTTGGGGAACAGCTATGGCACTTTGTTCTGGTACTGATGAAGCGATGGTTTATGAAACAATGGAACAATTAAAGAAAAGAAATAAGTACGATATTGTATTTTCTCGGATTGGAATGTTTACACAAATTGGTTTAGCCATAGGTGCTATTGTAGGAGCTATTATTACTTATTTTTACTCTCTAAATACTTTAGCGTGGTTTTGCGTTCTTCCTATGTCTATACATTTTATTATAACCTTATTCTATGTTGAGCCGGATAGAATTTTAGCATCTAAAGAAGAAACTTCTTTTAGCCACTTTATTGAAGCTATGAAAAAAATTAAAAACAATAAAAAACTTCAAAAAATATCATTATTGCAAATTGTTGATAGAAGTAGTGGTTATTCTGCTCATAGTATTGAAGGTGCTTTTTTTAATACATTAGTACCTCTTTATTATGTAAATATAATGCGAATGATAAAACAATTAACAGGTGCTATGAGTTACTATATAGTCAAATATGTTCGTAAATTTAATTTTTTTCATATATTGATTGCATCTACTATTGGCGATATATTTGTTAGAGCTTTAGGTTTAATATTAAATAATTTTATTACACCTTTTATTATGAGTACGGTAAACTTATTTTATGGAACAACTACTACGGCTCAGTCTGCTCTTGTGCAAAATGAATTATCTAAAAATGAAAGAGCTACGATGAAGTCTATTATATCAATGTGCGAAAGTATTTCTTTTGCAATATTCTACTATATAATAGGTTGGCTTGCAGATGTTTATTCTTTATTAGCTGTTATGTGGATATTGATATTTATAAAACTATCCATCGGGGTTGGATATTATTTAATGTTAAAAAAATACAAATAAAATTTTATAAAAAAGGGAGTGACTAATGCAACAATTTATACGCCTTTTAACTAGTACAAAATTGATTTTAGCTTCAACACTATTTTTCATATTGGGAGTTTTGCTTGATTTATATAACATTAAAATCTTGATTAATCCTATTTGGCTAACAATTATAATTTCCGGTATTCCTATAGTTTATAAGGCATATTTTAAATTGGTAAAATGCAGATGTTTTTCTGCACCTCTTCTTATATCGATAGCAATGGTTTCTGCAATTTATATTGATGAATTATTTGCGGCAGCAGAAGTTGCACTAATTATGACTTATGGAGGCTTGCTAGAACATTTAACAATTAACAAAGCAAAACGTGGATTAAAAAGATTGCTCCAACTTACTCCAGATAAAGCAAGAAAAGTTTTTAGTAATAATAAAACAAAACTGTTATCTTTAGATAAAATAAAAAAAGGCGATATATTACGTATTTTACCAGGAGAAATAATTCCTGCAGATGGAATTATTGTTAATGGAGCATCATCTATTAATCAGGCTAATTTAACAGGAGAATCTCTACCTATTGATGTTGATATAAATGATAAGGTGATGGCTGGAACAATTAATTGTTATGGCTCGATAGATATTACTGTTGAAACCATCAAAGATACGTACTTACAAAAAATGATAAATCTTGTAAAAGAAGTTGATAATAAAAAAGCTCCTACACAAAAGATTATTGATAAGCTTGCTTCTGTTTTAGTACCTTCTGCATTGGTTTTGGCTCTTGCTGTATATGTATTTACAGGTGAAATTATTAGAGCCGTTACTGTTCTTGTTGTGTTTTGTCCTTGTGCTATGGTTTTAGCTACGCCTACATCAATTATGGCTGCAATTGGTAATGCTTCAAAACAGGGGGTAATTATAAAATCTGGTGAAGCTTTAGAGATTTTGGGAAAAATAAAAACTTTTGTATTTGATAAAACTGGTACAATTACTTCAGGCAAGATGAAAGTATCAGATGTTGTATCTTTTGATAAAAATATAACTTCAGATAAATTGCTTTCTATTGTAGCTAGTTTAGAAGAACTTTCAGAACATACTATTGCTAAAGTTATTGTTAATTATGCTAAAGAAAAAAATATTGTTTCTTATAAAGTTAAATCTTTCAATATGTTTCCAGGAAAGGGAGTTAAAGGGCTAGTAAATGGCAAATCTTACTTTGTAGGAAATATTAAATTTATGCAATCGCAGAATATTGCTATTAATGATAATGTGATATCCGCTGTTAATGAATGGGGCAAATTAGGTAAAGGATTTATTTTTGTTTCTGATAAAACGAATATTCTTGGAGCAATTTCTTTTATGGATACTATTCGTTCAGAAAGTAAAGAAGCCATCAGTAAACTAAAGAGTATAAATGATGACTGCATATTATTAAGTGGAGATAATCAATATGCCGTAAAACATATTTCACAACTTGTGGGAATAGATAAATTTCATGGAGAGCTTTTGCCTATTGATAAAACAACATATATTGAGGACTTACAAAAACAATCTATAAAAGTTTGTATGGTGGGCGATGGAGTAAACGATGCTCCTGCTTTAAAAATGGCTGATATAGGTATTGCGATGGGTGGAATTGGCACTGATATTGCTATTGATTCTGCTGATATAACTTTGATGAACGATAATATTAAAAATATCCCATACATCAAAAAATTATCTGTCATGACAATAAAGACTATAAAAATAAACCTTATGATTTCTTTGGTTCTTAATTTAATTGGTATAGGCTTATCTATCTATGGCATGATATCTCCTTCTACAGGTGCAATTATGCATAATATGGGGTCAATACTTGTAGTTTTAAATGCCGCTTATTTGTATGATAGAAAGTTACAATAAGCCTTCTAACCTCAAACAAGAAGAGGCATACTCATTTTTATATGATGGCGTGGATAGTAAGAGTTTATTTTCATCTAGATTATATTCTTTCAATACTTTGATTATCATATTTTCTTTTTTAGGAGCCATTTCAAAAGATAGAATGGCGATATACATTTTTTGCAAAATATTCTTTGTTGCACAAAGATTTATGTCTTTATCTAATCCTTTAATCAGAGATGTTTGTTTTCTATTAATGCGTAAAGCATTATTAAATAATGTATTAGAAGCATTCAATATCTTTTGATATATGATAGAATTAAATTTATATTCACCATATATTTCCTTTTGACATTCATCTATTATGTTATTTCTTATATTGGTTATTTCTTCTATTATTTGATATTTTTCCTTCATTGTTGCCTCCGCTCAAAGTCTATTTAAAATTGTTTGCTTATATTATTACATTTTTTAATAATGTATACAAATTTCTTAAAAGTATATATTCTGTTATATACTTTTATATATAAAACTATAGATTTTAGGAAATTGAACAAAAACGAATCGAAATAAATTGATTAGAATCGAAAAAAATTATGTTTGGGTTTGATTTTTTTGAGTTACTAAAATGTATATTTTTGGAGTCGCACGAAATAGATAAAATAAAAAGCTTCCCAATTTGAGAAGCTTTTTGTTGTGAGTTAAATTATGACTACCTATCCATATCTTTACTTTTGATAATTTGTTGGGTCTTATTTCTAGCATCATCTGTATAAATGATTTTGCCTCTGATAAATTTTGCTCCTGCTAAAAATTTACTTGCCTGCTCTTTATTTTTAAATTTTAGTTCTTTAACAGCAGATAAATCACAACCTTTCATACTAACAGATGAACACTTAGAAAAATCGACCTTATCTGTCAATATTGTAGTACAATCTAAAGTAACCTCAGAATCTTTTCTAAACTTAATTTTCTTGCCCTTTGGAATTTTACATCCTACTAAGTCAACTTTTGAACACATAGATACATCTAAATGCTCTGGGAATACTTTAATATTGCAAAGTCTAACCTCTGATCCGTCCATAAACTTTATTTCTTTTACATTACTAAAATTACATTCATCTAAATTTACTGTAGTACAACATTTTGAAAAATCTAAAATTTCCGGCAAAGGTTTTGCGTCTCTTATACTAACATTTCCGCACATAGATAAATCTAAATCTCCAGGTAAATCTTGGATTTCATCTAAAGTAACACTAAAACATTTAGAAAAATCTATTCCAACAGGCAGTTCTTTGACTTTTCTTAATTTAATAATTGAACCTTCGCCAAACTTGATAGAACGCACTTTTCCAAAATGACCACCATTAAATTCAACTTTGCTAACCATAGATAAATCTAAATCATTAAAAAAATATCTTGAGTATCCATACCAAACATCATTATTTATTTCTGTAATTCCTTTTTCTCTAAGTTTATGACTAAGTACATTCTGTGGTTCTATAAAATTAACTGTTTCATCTTCATACTTCAAACATTCAACATTACTTAGAATATCACAAGTCAAATCAACTTTAGAACACATTGATAAATCTAACTCTTTAGGTAAATTCTTTGCTCCTATTAAATTAACTTCAGCCCCTTCACCAAATTTAATCTTTTCAACTCCGTTTAAATCACATCCGCCTAAATCAACCACAGAACACATTGATAAATCTAACTCTTTAGGTAAATTATATGATTCATTCATACGAACAATAGCATGTTTGGAAAATTTAATTTCTTTTACGTTGTTAAAATCACATTTTTCTAAAGTTACACATATTTGATTAGATAAATCCATTTTTTCTGGCAATCTACATTCTGATAGGTTAGCACCTCCACATCCCTCTTTAAATTTAAGATTAATTCTCTTTATATTATTATATCCCCAATTAATTTTACTCCAGCTTCTAAGTTTTATAGTTTCAACTCCATCTAAATAACAACATGACAAATTAACCTTAGAACACATAGACAAATCTAAATCTTTCGGTAAATTTTTTGCCAATCCTAAATCTACCTCAGCCCTTTCTCTAAACTTAAGTTCTTCAACTCCATCTAAATTACACCATGTCAAATTAACCTTAGAACACATAGACAAATCTAAATCTTTCGGTAAATTTTCTGACGCATGTAAATCAACCTCTGCCCCTTCTCTAAACTTAATTTTTTCAACTCCATCTAAATTACACCATGTCAAATTAACCTTAGAACACATCGATAAATCTAACTCTTTTGGTAAATTCTTTGCACCCTCTAAATTAACCTCTGCCCCTTCTCTAAACCTAAAGTTAAATCCTTCTAAATTACAATTACTCAAATCAACCCTAGAACACATCGATAAATCTAAATCTTTTGGTAAATTCTGCGCGTGACTTAAATCAACTACAGCACCTTCTTTAAACTTAAGATTAATTCCCTCTAAATTACAATACCTTAAATCAACCCTTGAACACATAGATACATCTAACTCTTTCGGTAAATTCCTTGCACTACTTAAATTAACCTCAGCTCCTTCTCTAAATTTAAAGTTAAATCCTTCTAAATTACAACCACTCAACTCAATTTTAGAGCACATAGATACATCTAAATCTTTCGGTAAATTTTTTGCACATCCTAAATCAACCTCTGCCCCCTCTCTAAACGTAATCTTTTCAACTCCGCTTAAATTACAATAGCTCAAATTAACCTTAGAACACATAGACAAATCTAAATCTTTCGGTAAGTTTTTTGACGCATGTAAATTAACCTCTGCCCCTTCTCTAAACTTAAAGTTAAATCCTTCTAAATTACAATTGCTTAAATTAATTTTAGAGCACATAGATACATCTAAATCTTCTGGCAAATTCTTTACTTCGCTTAAATTAACCTCAGCATTTTCTTTAAATATCAAACTTCTTATTTTATTTATTGAATAATATCTACAATCAATATTATCAGAATCAAAAAATACTTTTAAATCACTGTCTTTAATTTTATTACATTCTTTTTGGGACGTAATAAATTTTACATTAGTATTATGACAATCTTTTTTTTCATAAACTATTGCCTTACCACTAACTTCCTTAAATTCATTTTCACATTCACAAATCTTTACTAATTCTTGTAAAATTTCCATAGTTTGAGATGAAACCTCGCGTCTTTCAACGCATGATAAAATAAAATCTTTATATGGTAAAAGCTCTTCAAAAGTCTTATTATTATCTTTAATATTCTTCAAAACCTTTTTAATATGCGCAAAGTGATTAGTTTTAGTTAAAATCTCCATAGCAAACTCTGGAGTAATTGAATTACCATTGGAATCACGAGTTTTATTAATCCATGCATCAACCTCTATAACATCCATAGTTTTATTATTAATTTCTACAAACATCGTTATCTCCTTTGATTTAAAAAGCAAAAACCTCAAAGGAATGTAATACCTTTAAGGTTTTATAAAAAAATTTCTTGGCAGGGTTGGTTAGTGTGTGTGTGTGTGTGTGTGTGTGTGTGTAGAAAACCGCCACTTTCAGGGTGGTCGCTACTTTTTTAGATATTAATTTTAACACACTTTTCATAATATTTTCTCCTATGATACTCGTATAGAATATCATATTTTTTTGACTTTATCAATAGCATTATAATGGAAAGAAGTAAATTTATGATTAAGGGTAAATTTATAGACTATGAGGTTTGTTTAGATAAATTGTAATATGTTGTATATTCTGCACTAGCAAGAGAGATTAAAGCGAAAGGACTAGTTATTATTTTTATTCGTGAATATCGAAACATCATAAAAATAGCAACAAATTTATCTTGTTATATCTAATTGGTTTACTATTTTAAAAAAGGAAAAACCTCATCTAAAAGATGAGGTTTAAGGAGGAGGAGAAAGGGTAATTGGTACAGTGATTAGAAGAACTGGCAGCTACCTACTCTCCCGCGCCTTAAGACGAAGTACCATGGGCGATGAAGGGTTTA
>JAZNKG010000046.1:0-23756 GCA_045578445.1 Alphaproteobacteria bacterium | reverse complement strand
TTTGATAAACGTTTTTTGCGAGAGCTACAGCTACTGTTAATGAGCGACTTTGTTGTAAAACAAACAAAGCGAATGTTACAGTTGCTTGACCGAAATGAAGTTAGGGTTGTGCCTAAGCATACAACCCTTACGTAATAAGTGTGTACAAAAATAGGTACATAAAGGAGCAAATTCACGATAATGACCGTGCTTTAGCACATCCCCCTATCATAGCTCGCGCATCTTTCTACGCAACTCCCTCCCCCTACCTCTCACATAAAACAAATCGTCACTCAGTTCACCCAACCAAATCTCTTCTTCAATTTTTTCAATTTCACTCTGCTTACCCATATATCCTCCTACAAAATTTCAAAATGCGATTTCAAAACCGAAACCACACGCCCATAAAAACCATAATCCGCTCCTACTTTTACCTCAGAACAATTATCTTTAAGAAGCAAACTACCATCCTCATCTTTAACAACATGCTTTAAAACACGCAAATTATCCTCAGTACAAACATAAATTCCATCTCCAGCATATTGGCTAACCGCATAATCATAAATCACCAATTCTCCAGCAGAAATTGATGGTTCAATATTATTAGAAGTCACTATCAAGCCATAATAAACTCTACTACATGAAAAAGGCAAAGCCTCACATTTTATATCAATACGCCCAATAACCTCATTTTTAGTCTTAGAATCCTGACTATAAATATTAATTTCAATCATATCTGATTTTTTAGGAGTTGGCTTGCAAGGCCTCGCCTCAACATATGGATGATTAAATAAAGTATTACCAATAATTCTCTCCAATCGACGTTCAGCATCCCAAAGACGCTTCTGTCTTAAAGCATCACCGTCAACACAAAATTTTCCATCCTTTTTAATAACCATGGCAATCAACCTCCTATCTTCTGCAGACAATCTTTTAGGCGAGCCATATTTAACATATTGATGCAAATAAGACTCTTTTTTGCCAATACCAATAGACACTTCACGCAGACTAAGTCCACTATCTGTAATCAATTCTTCAATAAACTTACGCTCAAATTCTAAAGTACTCATAACTAAACTCCTTTAGAACACAAGGTAAATTAAAAAAAATTTCAATAAATGTCTTTTTAGGTATTGACAATATAACATATTTAATATATCAAAAATTGTAAATTGCAAGTGTTTCATTGTTTTTTAGAACATAAATATATAACATTGTATGTATTTTGCAATTTTCAAACAAACTAGGCAAGTTATACAAGGTTTAAAAAAAGCCAATAAAACCGCCATTTAGGACTATCTGTGACTATCTGTAACTACGATTCTCTATGAAATTTCATAGAGAACAATCAACAACTATTTTTTTACGAGTAGAAATATGAGTCAGATTGTTTTGGACGATAACCTAAAATATTTAATAAGCGGTCTCAGCCTAGAGCACCGAGGAGAATTGTTTACATCATTACTAGAAAATAACTTAACCACCAGCAATAGTGAAATTGCTAGTGTTTACCAATACATAATGAGTTTGCAAAAAGATATCGAAGCCAAAAAACAGCATATGCGAGAAATAGGAGCCAAAGGCGGACGTGCAAAAAAGAAACAAACCGCTACCAGTTTAAGCGATGCTAGCTTAAGCTCAAGCACCGCTAAAAACAAAAGAAAAGAAGCAAAAGAAAATAATATATATAATAAAAAAATAAAACCATTTATTAGTGATATTTTAGTTTCAGCAAATAATGTTGACAATAACGATGATTATTCAACAAACACCTTCACGCCTCCTAGTTTATTAGAAGTAAAATCTTTTATCAAAAAAGAAAACTTAAACATATCTGCAGAAACATTCCTAGACTTTTACAAAGCCCGAGATTGGCATATGGGCAAAATAAAAATTTCTGACTGGCAAGCCGTTGCTCGCATGTGGCACCGCCGACAAAAAGAAAGCTTTAATCAGCAAAAAACTGGTTTCAATCAAATATCTTCACCTGATGAGCAATACTGGCAAGAACTAAAAGAACGTGTAAGCGCCACCACCACACAAGATGAAGAATATGCAAAACTTCCACCCTTTCAACGTTTCATCAAAAGGGTAGAATATGAAACAAATATCATAAAGGAGACTGAAAATGACCGACAGGACTGATTACTTTTTCATACACGTAAAAGGGCTATACCCCAATTTCAAACGTCCAACAGAACTAGAAGAAGAAATATGGGATGAAGTTTTAACGTCATACAATGCAGACGAAATACGAATTGCAATCAAATCTTACCGCAAAAGTCAAGATGGTACATTTCCGCCAATTCCATCTAAATTTACTCCATACTTAAAAAAAATAAAAAAAGAAGATGAAAAAAAAGAATCTCGTCCCTTCTCACCAGAGCATTATCTAATGCAAGAAGATATAAAGAATCATCGTTGCAAATACCTCTATCCTGTGTACGTCGATGCCGTAAATTATATCACCCACGATTTATTAAAAAACTACATCTCAGAAAATAAAATAAAAGATATGACACACGATGAGCGCTATCATCTTGCCGTTGAATATGGGCTATTTGAAAACTTTCAACATATATTGACTATAGTTGCAAACAAACGAGGAGAAGCAAATGCCAAAGAAAAAAGCGCAACTACTAGATAAATATTATAACATCGGCTGGCTAAAATATAAATATATCGACGGCACTACATATCATCAACCATATAGCGAAGATGAGCGCCTACTAGCCGGAAAATTATTTTATAACGACTACCTAAGTTGGCTACTCTCACGACGTCTAATTATAAATTATGAACGACTATATGTAGACGTCTCACGCACATTAAACACTCCTTCAACCTCCGAAGATTGCGAAAGGTTCAGAAAGGCCTTAAAATTAATCCCCAAATCATTCCTACCCGTATTATATAAAATCGTCTTAGAAGAAAAAGAAATAAAACCAAACCAAATATTAAATGAAAGAGAAAAAGCATATTTTAATAACGAAATAAAAACCATATTATGCCGAAGCCTAGACTGTCTATGCAATTTTTATAAAACCAAATATAAATAAAAAGCAAATTCACAATAATGACCGTACTTCATCCCTTCTCCTTCTTAAACCTCTCTTCAGTCATCCTCGGGCTTAGCACATCTCCCCCCTTCGGTCATCCTCAGACACACCTCATCCTTTTTCGGTCATCCTCGGGCGCACGCCAGTGCGAACCGGGGATCCACAAACCAAAAGCCGAAGGCTTTGCTATTCCTATAAAATTAATTATTGCTTATTTACACAAATTATAATATAGTCCCAATATGAAACAAATGTTCGTATACATAATTACAAACAAAAAAAATGGGACATTATACATTGGTGTAACCAGCAATTTAGTATGCCGAATATACGAACATAAAAACAAATTAATAAATGGCTTCTCATCAAAATATAGTCTTAATAAATTAGTATATTTTGAAATGTATGGAGATGCAGGACAAGCAATTACAAGAGAAAAAGAACTAAAAAAATATAAAAGAGAATGGAAAATTAAATTAATAGAAAAAGATAACCCAAATTGGGATGATTTATACTCTCAAATAATATAAAATATTGCACACCTTCGGTGCCTGTCTTATGGATCCCCGATGTGCTGTGACTGACGTCACGCCTCGAGGATGACCAAAACAATTATTTTTATTCAATAACATAAAAATAGGTACATAAAGGAGCAAATTAACGATTATGACCGTGCTTTAGCACATCCCCCAAAGTACTAGTTACCCAAATTTCGGAATTTAAAATTTCGAAAGTTGAGGAAAATAGTAGCAGATGTCCTGCAAGCGAAAGGAATGTACGCTTGTAGCTATAAAATTTTCAGTTAATAAAGATGGGCTTGAGGGAAATAAAAATTTTTGCACATTTTCTCGCTATGGTTAGAATTTCGAAAGTTGAGGAAAATAGTAGCAGATGTCCTGCAAGCGAAAGGAGTGTACAAAATGGTACATGACTGAGCGCCGACAGGCTTCCATCTGCTAACTAGTTACCCAAATTTCGGAATTCTAATGCTACCAAGTAGGTTTCGGGCGACTTCTCCCTACTAGCATCTGGCTTGTAATGCCCTACTTTCTTGAAATTCTTCTTCATATCCGCTAACAAAGTTGCCTCTGCCCCACCTTGGAAAACTTTTGCTATAAAAATACCATTAGGCGCGAGTACTGTTTTTGCAAATTCGTATGCAGCTTCAACAAGAGCGATAGTGCGCAAATGGTCTGTCTGCTGATGACCGGTAGTATTTGCTGCCATATCAGACATCACAATATCAGCCTTTTGCCCGTCAAGAAGAGCAAGAAGTTTTTCTGTTGCGCCATCTTCGGTAAAGTCCTGACAAACAAACGTAGCCCCTTCTAGAGGTTCGGTCGGAAGAATATCAAGTCCTACGAGTTTGCCTGTACCTTTAAGACGATTAGCAGCTACTTGCGACCAACCACCAGGAGCGCAACCAAGATCAACAATAACCTTATTTTTGCCTAAAAATTTATATTTTTCATCTAATTGAATAAGCTTAAAAGAGGCACGAGAGCGATAACCGAGACGTTTTGACTCAGCCACATAAGGGTCATTAAGCTGACGTTCAAGCCAACGATTAGAAGAAGAAGAATGATACTTTGCCTCTTTGAGTTTAACCGTAAGCATTTTACGACCTCTAACCTCACGAGCAGATTTAGTCAACTTAGCCATTTTTACTCCTTTATAACAATCAGACGCTACTTTATGCCCATATTTAATTCAACAAAATCTTTTATTTCTTTTGGATTTGCAATATTTTCAAACTCAATTACTACATCTTTACCAACAAAGCACACCGTTGCATATCCGAAAATAAATCCAAATACTGATTTTCGTACATTGATACTTTCTATTTTCAGGTTTTCCAATTCTTTTATATCATTTTTATTTCTTCGATTAAGAGAAACAATTCTCTTATTTGTAATGATATATTTTTTAGCGCAAAGTCTATTTAAATTGCATAAGAACAAATACAAAAAAATGATAACAATAATTATCATAAAGAATGGTACTTTTATACTAAAAAAATAGCTTGCCGCAACCATAGCAATAAGAATAAAAGTTACAACACCCAAAAAAGAGACATATACAAAATTAGTCCAATGCAATTTAACATTTTTTAATACTTTCTCATTTTCTAGTAACATTTCATCAAAAGAAAACATATTTCACTCTCCTAAATCAAATAATTTATTTTAATAACAATTATTTTCCGACAAGCTCTGCCACAATAGCTTCTTGCGCAGACTTTAGAGAAGCCGTAAGTTCAGTTGCTTCAAGCTCTTGGTAGATAGTGCGAAAGATAATAAGCGCTGCCACAAAAATTTTCGCCCTACATTTACCAATATAAACTGAATGTAAACGTTTTTTATAATCCATCAATAAAACGTTAGCAATCAAATCATCCAACGCCTCTGTTGTAACCGTAAGCCCGTCTGCCCTAAACTTATCATAAGTATCCATATTAGTAAGCCAAGCTGTTAAACGAAGCGGAGTAGAAGAAGTTGCCACAAGAGCGGTATTTCCTTTATAATCAATACCTTCTATTTGTTTCTTAAACTTATTCATATAACGTTTAACATCATCAACTAAGCGAGAAGCCCCCATATGATTATAATCTTCAAGATTAAAAATTTCTGTTGCATTACGCGCACCCAAAGGAATAGAAATAGTCGCCAAAATTTTTGGACTATCTTCATTAGTTGCAAGAGTAACTTCTGTTGAACCACCACCAAGGTCATAAACAAAAAGATATTTTTTATCTTTAGGAGCATTAAGCTTAGCGCCTTTAAGGGTAAGACGAGCCTCTTCATATTCGCTAATCACATCAACATCAAGCTTAGAATTTTCTTTAACCTTTGCTAAAAAATCCTCTGTATTAGAACTCATACGACACGCAGCCGTTGCAATAGCACGATAATTTTTAACATTATACTTTTTAAGCACCTTAGAAAAATCTGTAAAAGCATTAACCGCTCTTTTTATTGCTACATCACAAAACAACCCGCTCTCAGCCAAACCTTCGCCAAGAGCAACATGCCTAACATCTCTAAAAACATCATTACCTTTTTTATCAGCCACTAAGATACGACAAGAATTAGTACCCAAATCAATAGCGGCTACATGTTCATCACTAACAAATTTTTTGTTGCTCATTTTTTACCCTTATATGCATTCTTTCTTCTATCAAACGGAAATCTATTTCTTTTTTTGTTTTTCTTAAACGATTTCCCACCAATGTTATTACTATAACGTTGTGAATGCATTAAATCAAGTAAAATTCCTTCTCTTATACCTCTATCTGCAATAGTAATCTCACACATAGGCCAAAAAGTGTTCAAAGCCTCAATAATTGCACAGCCTGCCAAAGTCAAATCAGACTTAGATTGTCCGATACAAGGATGTTTACAACGTCCATCAGCGCCCATAGTTTTAATACGATTAATTGTCGCTAAAATATCTGGCTGAGAAATTGTCACACCATCAACCGCAGAACGATTATAACGAGGAAGCTTAAGATGTACTGCTCCAATTACTGTAACTGTACCCGATGTACCGATTACTTGAATTTCTTGGTTTGCCAAAGCCTCATAAATATGATGTTTTTCTTCAAATTCAGCAAGAATAGCCTTTGTCCTATCAACCACAGTTGTATACTCTAGAGTACTCATTTCATGGTCAGCAAAAGCTTCAGAAATTGTAACCACACCATAAGGAAGAGAAACAAACCCCTCAATAAAAGTTTTTCCCGATTCGGTAACACGCGCCAAAGAGATTTGCGTAGAACCACCACCAATATCAAACACAAGTACACGTTTAATATTGCGGTTTAATAAAGGCAAACAACCAACAACAGAAAGTCTAGCTTCTTCTTTAGAAGAAATCACTTCCAAATCGATTCCCGCCTCACGTTTAGCCATTTCTACAAAATGCTCAACATTTTTTGCTCTTCTACAAGCAGCCGTAGCCACAAAGCGATGCGCTACAATGGGCATATACTCATCAATAACCCCACGGCAAACTTTAAGCGCTTGAATAGTCCTGCGCATAGCCTTAACAGAAAGTTCATTATCTTGAATAATACCTTCGCCCAATCTAACTACTTTAGAAAAAGTCTCCACCACTCTAAAAGATGTAGTTGTAGGAGTAGCCACCACCAAGCGACAAGAATTTGTGCCCAAATCGATAGCCGCATAATTACTTTGCAAAGGATTTGCTAAAGGATTCGTGTTATCACGCCTTTCCGGTCTCCCAGCTGGTTTATTTTTTCTTTTTTTATCTGGCAGTCCATTTATTTTTTTCATTTATTCTCCGTGCATTTCCAATCTTATTATTTGCCTTAATTCGTCAATACAAACAAGTTTTTTGGTTTTACTATCAACAAAATGCCAATAAGCCCAACCATTACAAGTCGAAGAATTCTGAGCCATAGCTCCCATCTGATGAATAGACCCTGTTTCAGAATGAAACTTAATCGTACCATCAGAACGAACTACCGCTTTATTCTTCTTTTTCTCATCGTATAACATATCTCCCGGAGAAATCAAGCCCCTTTCTATCACAGCCCCAAAAGGAACTTTAGGAAGTTTGCGTTTACAATTATACTCTAGCGCCGCCTCTTCTTGGCTAACACTAATATTTTCTAGGCGTTTAAGCGCACCTTTAATATATGTTTTATCTTTTTCAATACCAATAAAATTTCTGCCCAAACGTTTAGCCACAGCCCCAGTTGTACCTGTTCCAAAGAAAGGATCTAACACCACATCACCCACATTAGTAGAAGCCATAATCACGCGATAAAGCAAAGCTTCTGGTTTTTGTGTTGGATGCAATTTTTCTCCTGTTTCAGAGTTTTTAAGCCTTTCCTTACCAGTACAAAGAGGAATTTCCCAAGTAGAACGCATTTGCACATCATCATTCATCGCTTTCATAGCTTCATAATTGAATGTATATTTAGCCTTAGGATTTTTTGTAGCCCAAATAAGAGTTTCATGAGCATTAGTAAAACGAGTTCCCTTAAAATTAGGCATAGGATTAGTCTTATTCCAAATAATATCATTTAAAATCCAAAAGCCCAAATCCTGCATAATATACCCAACACGGAAAATATTATGATAAGAACCAATTACCCAAATAGTACCATCTTCTTTTAAAATTCGACGAGCCTCAGTCATCCATGCCTTAGTATATTTATCATACTCTGCAATACTTTCAAAGCTATCCCACTCCTCATAAACTCCTTTAACATCGGAGTTATCTGGACGTTTTAAGGCATCACCAAGTTGCAAATTATAAGGAGGATCAGCAAAAATCACATCAATAGAATTGTCTGCAATTTTTTTCATAGTTTCAACACAATCAGCATTGATAATAGTATTTAATATCTTGCTTAAATTTTCCTTGCTCATCTTAAACTTACTCGCTTAAAAACTTAACGTTATTGCTAGCATATAAGAGATTTAGTTAGCATAACCTTAACAAAAATATTTTTTTTATTTTTATTTTTTAGCCCCTTGTTTTTGAGTCAAAATATTTTTAACCGACAATTTTTATACATTTTTAGATTGACTAAAAAAAATCCCTGTGCTAATCGTATCAGCTCATTAAAAATTTTTATGTCATGGAATTATTCAAATGTAAAAAACAACGAACTATTAATGCCCTAGACCTGCCATTTACGGCAAAAGTTATAGACATTAAATGTTTCAAAGAAGGTTGGCTAATTGCTTTTACCGATGACAATACGGCTATTTTGCTCAAAGATAATCGTGTTGTGACTACATTCAAAAACTACCAAAGTTTTATGATTGCATCAAATAATATGGCTATGGTCACATTAACTGATGGAAGCAAACAAATCTTAAGCAACGACGGCTATAGAATTGGCGGTTTTGATGCAGGAAACAAGCTCTTCCCTAACGGATGGCACTGTTTAAAGCGCTGTGACAGTCTGTCACTGTACAACTCAATCGGGATGCTTGTTGGCGAAAATCTCAGTATGGCAACCGTATTTCCTAATGGGTACTACCATATGCGCATAAACAATAGTGGCAACGTAAAATACGCTGGTGTTTTTAACGCCACAGGAACACGCTTGCTGATGACAAATACGTCACATGTAGAGGTTTACTCAAACGGATGGTTTATCGCCGGAGGAATTTTGTACGATAACAACGGAGACGAATTTATCGGTATGAAAAACGGACATATGCCCAAAGAGTGGAAAATAAAATTTTTCGCTTTCATAATGCCCAAACGCAAACAAAGGCTCACTCGCCCCAAGCCACATCGGTAGAACCTCGTTTATAACAATTTCCAACCCTTCCCCCAAAGCTCCCGTAAAACGGAGCTTTTTTTATAGCTTATTTTTAAAATTCTTATAAGTAGCAAATGCTAAAGAACAAAGCAAAATAGCCCTATACAAATACATTATAATTTGTAAATACTCAATAGGCGCTTCGGGTATTTTATCACCATTATACTGCGCCATAGCTGTTTTATATCCATAAACCATCGATGGAATTGTTATAAATATAATAGAAAAATATTGCCCCAAACCTAAGGCTTGTAAATAATTTGCACTTTTCAAAAATTTATTATTAAACTTTGTTAAAAAAATATATTCTTTTTTAAAGCACAAAACCAATAACATACCCCAAAAGATAAGGGTACAAATAAAATTTAATGCTACAAAGAATGTACCTTTGCCCATAAAAAGCAAATAGGAGATAATAAAGTAAAATCCACCTAAGATTAAAATCTGTTTTATAAATGTTTTCATAACTATTATCCCCTTATATGTAATTTATTTTATAACTTTTAACACCTATTTTTTACGTTTGCAAGTATCTCTAAATGTTTGGAGCAAATTAACGATTATGACCGTACTTTAGCACATCCCCCAATTTAAACCACTCTTCGGTCATCCTCGAGGCGTGACGTCAGTCACAGCACATCGGGGATCCACAAACCAGTGCGCCAGCACTCCTATTAACAGCGAGTGCCGACGCTCATATAACCGTACTTTAGCACATCCCTCAATTACACCAACAACACGTCCTCACACTCTCGGTCTTCTCCAAGAAATAAACATTAAATCTATGGGTGGGATAAAGTGCGGTGCTAGAAGTTAATTTGCGACTGCGGTGTACACAAATAGGTACATAAAGGAGCAAATTAACGATTATGATAGGTACTTTAGCCCATCCCCCAATTACACCAGCCCCAACACATCCTCACACTCTCGGTCTTCTCCAAGAAATAAACATTAAATCTATGGGTGGGATAAAGTGCGGTGCTAGAAGTTAATTTGCGACTGCGGTGTACACAAATAGGTACATAAAGGAGCAAATTAACGATTATGACCGTGCTTTAGCGCATCCCCCAATTACACCAGCCCTTTGATAGAGGAAAATGCAACTAAGGAGGCGTGCTTCTTATCCATATTAACCCTCTCCACCTCATCAAGCACCTTCAAAACCTCTTCATACGCCTCATAAAAACGACGAAAATCTTTTGCCTCATTCAAATTATCACGCATAAAACGACAAATAAGTTCTTTAAATAAATCCCAACAATCCTCATCGGAAGAAACTAAATCTGCAACTTCTAAAAGAAGCGTTCCATCTGATTTATCTCCCGAGTAACAAATTTTCTTAATATTTTCATAGAGTTGAAGAGCATTATTCTCTGCATACATTAAGGCTTTACCAATACTACCAGAAGAAATTTTTGCTAAACCTTGCACTTCTTGCTCTTTAAGTTCTGGCATATAGCGACGCAAAAGCGATGCTACTTCAGCATCTTTTAGGGGCGAAAGATTAAGTTTCGCACAACGAGAGCGAATTGTTGGCAAAAGCTTACCTGGATTATGCGAAATAAGAATAAGAATACTTTTTAGAGGAGGTTCTTCCAAAATCTTTAACAGAGCATTTGCGGAAGAAGTATTTAAGTCATCTGCGCTATCAACAATAACCACGCGCCAGTTATCATTAAAAGATTTTTTAGATAAAAACTCCACAACATTACGCACATCTTCAACTTTAATCACTGCAGAACGTTTCAAAGATTGTTTCATCTCCTCATCAACTTCTTCGCCCTGATTAATAGCTTTAATAAGTTTTTTCTTATCAGTTTCAGTAAAGTCGCGCTCTAAAACCTTAAAATCTGGATGCGATTTATTTACCACTTGCGAAAAAATCGGACTTTCTGGGTCAATATCCAGCGACGAATATTCTTTATCATCTTGCGCCGAGAGCAAAAATCTTGCAATTTTATACGCAAGTGTTGCCTTACCGATTCCCTCGCTACCAGTAATCAACCAACCATGATGCAAGCTCTTAGAATTAAAAGCCGACAAAAACAGATTAAGTTCTTTATCATGACCAATAAGATATGAGTTTTGATTAGGAAAAACTTTTTCTGCCATATCCGCTACATACCTTATTATTTATTAGCTAAAAGCTTAGTTAAATAAATTCTAAAATCTGCAAATTTTGCAATTTGCGCATCAACAAGCGCCCTAACCGAACAGTTTTCACCACAAAACTTAGGATTAAAGTTTACATCTGTACCAGATACATAAAACTTTTTGCTTTCTTCATCAAAATTTTTCATCATATACGAAGAACCATCGTAGTAATCAGCAATAATTGCATAACCAATCTGCTCATAACAATGATTAACATCAGCCATAATATGAGAAACATTACCTAACGCACCGCTAAAGCCTGTATCATATAAAGAAATTACGTCAGAAAGCTCATCTGCCCTTACATCATAACACTCATTAATCGCATTAATATAATCATCTTTAGTTTCAAAAACATGAGGCTTAGCCACCACTTCTTCATCAACAATAAAAACTTCGCCATCATCAGTAACAATTTCAACTTCTCTAATTTCAAGCTTTTCATCAACAGGCTTACTCAAAGATTTACTAGCACTTTCCCCACTAAGATAACGCTCACGAGGATGACTTATATTCTTATCATCATTAGCTTTAACTGTATTTTTTCTCGATTCGCCAATCATCACATCATCATCAATAACCAAAGTCTCATCTTTGCCCAAATTCTCGATTGGCATAAACTCCATATTTTTCTTAGTTTCAACAATATAATTATCGCCATCAACCTTAACGATATCACGAACCAAATATTCATCTTCAGCTTTAATAACATCATATGCACAAACATTAGCACTAGCCAATGCCACTAAAACTCCGCAAAACAACTGATATTTATTCATAATTTTCCCTTTTCCCTTACCTTTTATTAAGGATTTCCATGCTATGATAAGACAGAAGTTTGAAATTGTCAAAAATTTTTTTCACAACAAACAAAATAAGCGTTTGACAACTCAACAAAACACTTTACAAGCCTAAAATAATAGATATTATTAGGGCTAAAGAGGGAAAAGGATGACTATAAATAAAAATATATTGTGCTTTTGTGCTATATTATTATTGGCAGGATGTGCCACAAAGCCAAAAGACATGGACTTTGCAAACTTAAGCGAGGAAGTAGAAGCTATCAAGGAAGATGGTGGCTACTACAAAGTTGGCAATACCTATACTGTATTGGGGCAAACATACACCCCAAAAGAAGATTATTCTTATTCAGAAATAGGTATTGCCTCATGGTATGGCGATGACTTCCATGATAAACGCACTGCTAACGGGGAAACCTATAACATGCGCGCTATCACGGCGGCTCATCGCACACTACCATTACCATCAATCGTAAAAGTTACAAACCTCGAAAATGGTAAATCAATTATCGCACGAGTAAATGATCGTGGACCATATGTAAAAAATCGTATCATCGACGTATCACAAAAAGGAGCCGAATTATTAGGCTATAAAAACAAAGGTACAGCTAAGGTAAAAGTAGAAATTTTAGCTGATGAAAGTAAAGCTCTAAAAGAGGCAATGCTATCTAAGAACAATACTTCAAAAACATATGCAAATGCCCTCCCAACCAACAAAATTGCTACAACAACTGGTATAAACAAACCACTTACATTAGCTCAAAACACCACATTAAAACCTGCTGAAACTGGACCATTTTTTGTTCAAGTTGGTGCTTTTTCAGATTTTAACAAAGCTCAAATGCTAGCAGATAGTATGAAACGTTTTGGCAATGTATCAATTTTTGAAGCTTACCTTAGCAAAGACGGAGTTTATAGAGTTCGCATTGGCGCTTATAACAGCAGAAATGAAGCCTTAAAAATTTTAGACCGCCTATTAGACTATGGTCACTCAGATGTATCAATTGTACAAGGTTAGGAGACCCAATATTATGAATTATAAAAAAATATTTACTCTAGCACTAAGTGTTTCTGCATTAGCATTCATAAGTCAAGCCAATGCGTTTGAAACCAAAGCTAAAAGTGCCATTTTAATGGATTATGAAACAGGCGCATACATATTCACAAAAAATCATCAACAAAAAATAGCTCCTGCTTCAATGAGTAAATTGATGACCTTGTATGAACTCTTAACCAAAATCAAAGAAGGCGAAGTATCACTAGAAGACACATTCAAAGTAAGCGAAAATGCATGGCGCAAAGGTGGCGCCGCCTCTGGTGGTTCTACAATGTTTTTAAAAATCGGACAAATGGTAAAAGTTGAAGACCTCATCAAAGGCATTATCATTCAATCTGGTAATGATGCATGTATCGTTGTCGCAGAAAATCTTGCTGGTACAGAAGCTGAGTTTGCCTCTCATATGAATGAAACTGCCGAAAAAATCGGTTTAACAAATTCTCATTTTGTAAATGCAACTGGTCTTCCACATCCCGAACATAAAGTATCTGTTGAAGACTTAGCCAAATTAGCCCGCCGAATTATTACCGAATTTCCTGAATTCTATCATTATTTCAAAGAAAAAGAATTCACATATAACGGTATCAAACAAGGCAACCGCAACCCACTTCTATATAGTATGAATGGTGCCGATGGCTTAAAAACTGGTCATACTGATGAAGCAGGTTTTTGCCTCACAGGCTCAGCCGTACGCTCAGATAGAAGATTAATCGAAGTTTTAGCTGGTCTTGAAAGCAATAAAGAACGTTCAGAAGAATCAGAAAGCCTAATCACATGGGGTTTTGCTAACTTTGATAACTATAAATTCTTTAACAAAAATCAAATAATTGCAGAAGTACCAGTATGGTATGGCACAAAAGAAAGTGTACAAGCCGTAGTCGCAGATGAAATTGTAAAAACCATCAAAAAAAGCACCAAAAATAAATATTCATCAAAAGCAATTTACTACACTCCTATCAAAGCTCCAATCATCAAAGGCGATGAAATTGGCGAGCTACTAATCAGCTATGGCGATAAAATTGTTCAAAAAGTTCCACTAGTAGCCAACGAAAACGTAGCCAAAATTGGCCCAGTCAATCGCTTTATAACAAACTTAAAATATTTCGTATTTGGCAACAAGGAGTAACATAAAAATGGACGGTATGTTCATCACGTTTGAAGGCGGAGAAGGTGCAGGCAAATCTGTACAAATATCACGTTTTTGCGAATACTTACAGTCTCAAAATAAACAAGTAGTTTTAACCAGAGAACCTGGAGGCACTGAAGTTGGCAAACAGATTCGCAAGCTATTGGTCGAGGGCGACAAAGACAAATTTGATGAAATAACCGAAATCCTATTATTTTATGCCGACCGTCGTATAAACTTAACGCAAGTAGTTATACCCGCTGTCAATGAGGGCAAATACGTGATATCAGATAGGTTCAATGATTCTACCATAGCTTACCAATATTATGGTTCTAATAAGTTTAAAGATACTAGCATTATGGATAAACTCTATAACATAGTTGCCGGCACTTTTAAACCAAATATAACTTTTTTACTCGATATCGATGTTAAAATTGGCTTAGAACGAAGCTTTAAAAAATCTCAAACAATGGCTACAAAAGAATTACGTTTTGAAAATGTTGATATTGCTTTTCATGAGCGCTTACGCCAAGGTTATTTAGAATTAGCCAAAAGCAATCCAGACCGTTTTATCATAATAAATGCTAATCAAAGCATTGAAGATGTAACCAAAGAAATTATCCAAAAATACGAAGCATTTATTAAAAACAAAGCTTAAAAAGTAACAAGCCTATCTATATCACAAGGCACAATACCTTTATTGTTATATGCATCAATCATATTTTGCGTAAAGGCTTCTCTTTTTTTGCCATTATCATAATAACAAGCTCCATCAATAAGCTTACCATTATCATAAAAAGCCTCGCGCAAGAGCTTACCATTTCCATTAAATTTACGAGCCCTACCTTGTTTTTTACCGTTTAGGTATTCCTCATCAATTTTTATCTGCCCATCTTCATAATATTTTCTATATATTCCGGACAACTTACCATTATCTAATTGCGCTTCAAACTTCATATTACCGCCATCATAATATTCAGTAAGCCTACCATTAATAACACCATTATTATAAATTTCTTGCTTACGTTCGTTTCCGCTAATGTAGTAATAATGGGAAGCCCCATCACGCACACCATTTTTATAACTAAGACTAGTACTAACTACACCATTATGATAAAACTTACGCAACTCACCACTAAAAGGCAAGCCACTCTCTTTATCATAACATATATTTGCCTCACATCTTAATTCGCTAAACACCGCAAAATCACGCTTTGCCTCCGCATTAAAAGATATAAAAACCAAACACAAAATCAAAAACTTACGCATATATTCTCTCATTTCTCATTAAATATAGCTAATGCTAACCTCTCATATTTTAATTTTCAAGATTTTTAGAAAAAATTCTCTTCATAAATGAAGGTTTATTTTTTCTATTTTCCTTTTTCTTCTCTTTCTCTTCCTGTTTTTCAGCTTTTCTTTCTTCAGACATTTTTTGCGCTTCTAATTGTGATAAAAGAATAGCTTTGCCCTTAAAATTATGAATATGTAACAAAAAAACATCTGCTTGCTGAAGATTGCTGAAAACAATCTCTTCCACCTCTTGCGCATGGAAATCTCCTACCAAATCCGAACACATAGAAAAATCTAATTTCTTAGGATGATTTGAAGTAAATATAAACGAAATTACAGAACCTTGTTTAAATTTAATCTCATCAACCCCTTCAAAATCACAACTATCAAATGCAACACGATTTGCTTGAGATAAATCTAAAACTTTAGGAAAAGCCCCCCTCTTCTCATTATTTAGCGGTCTACCAATATGAATAAATCTAATAACATCATCATTATCTGCAAAAGCAAACTTCTTAACTGCAGAACAATCCGTCATATTAAAGTCAACCCCTTTGGCGCACTCAGAAAAATCAGCAAACTTTGGCAATTTTGCATCCCAAACACACACATCATTATCATGCTTATGATGAAGTACATCATATTTTGATAAATCTTCTTGAATATACTTACCTTCTCTATAAATCACATCGCACTTTCTAGTAGGATAAATCTTCTCTTTAGCATTAATACTAGCCAACTCGTTTTCATAACCGCCTGCTTTTGCTATATCGTTCAAAATCTCAAAAGTCTTTTCGGATACTTCTCTCCCATCCACACAAGATAAAACAAACTCTTTATAATCCCCCCATTTACTCTCCCCTAAATTATGAATAATCTGCAAGAGCTTTTTTATATTGCCATATTGGTTGCTCATCCTCAAAATATCCATAGCCACTTCTGGCGATAATTCATTATTATCACGAGTTTTTTTGATTATAGTATCAACATCTAAGGCATTCTTAAAATTATCAATCTTTACAAACATTTATCGCACTCCTCGTCCAAATAAATTCATAAATTTATCAGCAAAGCTATCATTTTTTTCAACATCTTCATAAACAACTTTATTCTCAAACTCACCTAGTTTATAAATAAGGTCTCTTTTTTGAGCTTTATTTTTAAACTTAATTTCTTCAACTCCATATAATCCATTTCTAAATTCAGAATAAATTTCATCACATCTAGAAAAATCTACTTTTTTAGGAAAGCTCACATAATCCAAATTACAAACCCCACCCAATTTTAACTCACCATCTTCACAAAATTTACAATAATCTAACTTAACACTTCTACATTTAGATAAATCTGTACTAGCAGGAATATTTCTAACAGTGTTCATATCACTTAAGCTTGCCCATTTAATATTTTCATCACCATTAAATTCTGCATGACTAATTACAATTGCATAACAATTAGAAAAATCCATATCTTTAGGAAAATTTTTGCCTCCATAAATATGAATATTAGCCAATTCATTAAATCTCAAATTTCTTATACCAGCAAAATCAACATCCTTAATCTCATATCGATCATACTCATCTTCTTTTTCTTGAACAAACAAAACATCTAAATCTGTTCCTGTTAAAGCTTCTAGTTCTTCTTGAGAGCTAACAGTAACATTTTTTTCACAAGCTTTAGCATCATAGTACTTATATTTTTTATTAATCTTTTCCACTTCATCTAAACAACCACATAACCCAGCTAACTCATTCAACTTATCCAATGTTTGAGGAGACATCTCACGTCCGTCAACTGAAGACAATATAAAATCTTTATATTCTAGAACTTTATCCGCTACCAACTCACCATTCTTATCAGAACAATTTTTCTTAATAAGATTGATAACCTTTTTAATGTGCGCAAAGTGATTTGTTTTGCCTAAAATCTCCATAGCAAACTCTGGCGATATTACACCACCATTAGCATCGCGAGTACGATTAATCCACTCTTCAACCTTAAACGCATCCATATCAATATTATCAATCTTTACAAACATCTTTACCCCTTCTAAAAGTTTTATATTTATTAGCATTTTCAGCGTAAGATATAATAACATTCGTATATATTTTCTTTTTCATAAATTTCTCACGTTGCGCATGGTTTTTAAATATCAGCTTTTTAACGTTTGATAAATCTGTTCCATGCATATAACACATCTCACACATAGACAAATCTAAAACCTCAGGCAATCCCTTAGTTCCCGTCAAATTTATTGTTGAACCCTTTTTAAAATTAAGCTTTTTAACCTTTCTTAAATTACAATAACTGAAATCTACATATTTGCACATAGATACATCGAGATTTTCAGCAATATTTCCCCCATAAGCTCCATTATTCGACACAAACAAACACGGATCATACTGTTTATCATCACTTCCAAAATAAACTTCAGCATCTTTTTTGAATATTAAATCTTTAACGTGTGTCGTATCAACTCCAAACAAATTAACCTTAAAACAGCTTGATAAATCTAATTTTCGTGGCAAATTTCTTGATAAACGAAAATCAACTTCAGCAACATCTCTGAATTCAATATCTTCTACTCCACTTAAACTGCATCTTTTCATACTTACTTTAGAACACTTAGAAAAATCTAAAATTTCAGGAAAATCCATCGCATTCTCAAAATTAACCTCTGTCCCGTATTTAAATATAAAATTTTTAATTCTCATAAAATTACAATCTTTTAAATAAATACTATCAGCATTAATATATACCTTTAAGTCATCTCCTCTTAATGCATCAAATTCTTTTTTAGAACGGATAGAAACTCCGATAACATCTCTTTTCTCATACAATTTTTGCTGTTTATTAATACTATCAAACTCCTCTCGACAACCGCAAACATCAGCCAATTCTTGCAATCCTTTTAGTGCTTGAGGCGACATCTCTCGCACATCAACACAAGACAATATAAAATCTTTATATTCTAGAACTTTATCCGCTACCAACTCACCATTCTTATCAGAACAATTTTTCTTAATAAGATTGATAACCTTTTTAATATGCGCAAAGTGATTTGTTTTACCAAGAACCTCCATAGCAAACTCTGGCGATATTACTCCACCATTGTCATCACGAGTGCGATTAATCCACTCTTCAACCTTAAACGCATCCATATCAATATTATCAATCGCTACAAGCATATCACTCTACCTCATAAAGTTTACTCATTACGTTAATCACGGTACTTCTAACATTTTTTTTCATTTGTTTTACTTTATTATACACAAATTTTCCTGTAAAATTCTTCACTCTATCCATACAATACTCCATTTGCTCTTCATCTCTGAACTTAACCTCCTTAACCCCGCTAAAATCACAATCACGCAAATATACCCTATCACACATAGAAAAATCTAATTTTTTAGGAAAATTGCACGAATCTGGTATAAAAAACTCTGCCCCTTTTTTAAACTTAATTTCTTCAACACCTGACCAATCTGTATCACTACCAGTCACATCATCACAATTTCTTAAATCTAAAATTTTCGGCAGATTTATTGCCTCTCTGATTAAAATCACCTCCTTAGGACCAACAAACTTCTCCACCCCCGCAAAATCTGTTTTTGAAAAAAATGCTTTGCTACAATTAGAAACATCAATAACCTTACAAAGATTTTTAACCTCGCACATATCAACTGAATTACAACTGCCAAAAATAATTTTATCAACTTTTTCCAAATTACTTTCTGCCAAAACAACCGTATTACAATTACTGAAATCTAAAGTCTTTGGCAAATTCTTAGCTCCACGCAAGTCAGCATCTTTCCCAAAAATAATTTTTTCAACCCCAGCAAAATCACACCATTCCAAATCAACGTCTGCATTACTAACATCAACAACCTTAGGAAAATTATAAGAATAAGACAAATCAACATCAGCCCCATCCATAAACTTAAATTCATCAAAATTACGCAAATCGCATTTCATCATCTTAACTTTCCTTGCATTAGATAAATCTATTGCTGGTAAATTGACTGTCTCACTCAAATCAATTGTTAAACCTCTATATCTATCACCAACACAAGTAACTTTTTTTACCTTACTAAAATTACTACCGCTAAAATCTATACTATATGAAATAATATCCATCTCGCATGGTAATGAACTATTGCTTAAATAACAACAACTATTCGTACTACATTTCAATCTATAAACTTTACTCAAATCGGTATTAGTCAAATCAATAGTATGCTCATCCTTAATTATTGCTTCATATACAAAAACCCCATTAGCAATAGCTTCCTTTAGCTCTTTTACGCTACCGACACAAGTAGTTTTACACACATCTTTAGGATATATCTTCTCGTTTTTGCTTGCTAAATTAAATTCTTCTTCACAACCACAAGCTTTAGCCAACTCCCTCAAATCTTTTAACGCTTGCTCAGACTGCTCTCTCCCATCCACACAAGATAAAACAAAGTCTTTGTACTCTTTCCACTCACTTTTAGGCAATCTCATTATATTTCTAATCACAAATTTGATATTTGCATAATTGTTTGTTTTAGTCAAAGCCCAACAAGCCAACTCTGGCGTAAACTTGCCACAAGCATTACGTCTATTTTTAATCTCTGTTTCAACTTGTATTGGGTTTAAATCCATATTCTCAATTTCTACAAACATCTTTGCCTCTTCTTATTAAACTTCTCTACCTAAAAATTTATTCAACTTATCTCTCAAACCTACTTCCTCCTCTTCATAAACAAAATTCCCATTAAAATCACTAATGTACTCCATTAATTCTTGTTTTTGATCTTTATTTTTAAACTTAATTTCTTTAACTGTGCCTGCCGATAAGTCCGATTCCGCAGAAATAGATTCACATTTAGATAAATCTAACTTCTCTGGAAAAAACACTTGATCCAAAATACAATTGCCACCTAATTTTAACTCACCAAATTCAAAAGTAACACATTCTAGATGTAAATACGCACAATCAGAAAAATCAACCTTGTCTAAATAAACATGACATGAGTATAAACCAGCAAAATCCGGCCATTTGATTTCTTCTACATTTTTAATATCTGTCCTACTTATTGATGCATTAGAACAATTCGAAAAATCTAAAATCTTAGGTAAGTTATCTACTCCATCAATAGCTACTCTATCTCCATAATTAAATCTTAATTTTTTAATTCCCGCTAAATCAATATTCCTAATCTCTTCCACATCATATTCATCTTCTCTTACTTGATAAAACAATACTTCTAAATCTTCTCCATTCACACGCCTTTTAACATCCAATTTTTTCCCTGTAGTAATACATATCAATTTTTCACAAGCTTTCTTATCGTATAATTTATCTTCTTGATTAATCTTATCAAATTCTTCCCTTAAACCGCTTGCATCAGCTAATTCTTGCAACCCTTTTAGAGCAATACCTTCGTGTTCTCGCCCATCAACCGCAGATAGAATAAACTCTTTATATTCTAGAACTTTATCCGCTACCAACTCGCCATTCTTATCAGAACAACTTTTCTTAATAAGATTTATAAGCTTTTTAATGTGCGCAAAATGATTTGTTTTACCAAGAACCTCCATAGCAAACTCTGGCGATATTACTCCACCATTGTCATCACGAGTGCGATTAATCCACTCTTCAACCTTAAACGCATCCATATCAGCACTGTTTATTGGCACAAACATCTATCACATCTCCTTTTAAATCATCATCCTTTTCAATATTACCTTTTCTACTCTCTAATCCTCTTTTAAATCACTCCTCTCGGTCATCATCGGGCGCACGTCAACCTCTTTTTTCGGTCATCCTCGGGCGCACGTCAGTGCGAACCGGGGATCCAGCAGTCGCAAGACTGCACATCATTTTAAACTGTCATCCCTCCGAGCCGAACGGCGAGGTCAAGGGATCTTCGAATTAATTTACATCTCCATACCGCCATTACCATTTACCATATTTTTCCCTTTCTCATCTCCTACATACTCAACCTTACCACTAAAACCCCTTGCACCATCCATAAACTCTTTCTCTTGAGCTTTATCTCTAAACTTAATCCTCTCAACCCTGCTTAAATCACATTCACTCAAATTAACCACAGAACACATTGAAACATCTAAATCTTTCGGTAAATTAATTGCACGACGTAAATTAACCTCTGCCCCTTCTCTAAACTTAATCCTCTCAACTCCTTCTAAATCACAGCAACACAAATTAACCTTAGAACACATAGATAAATCTAAATCTTTCGGCAAATTCGCTGCATTATGCAAAATAACCTCTGCCCCTTCTCTAAACTTAAGCTTCAATCCATCTAAATCACAATAACCCAAATTAACCTCAGAACACATCGATAAATCTAAATCTTTCGGCAAATTATATGCACTAGTTAAAAAAACTCTTGCCCCTTCTCTAAACTTAAAACTAATCCCCATTAAATCACAACCAGTCAAATTAACCTTAGAACACATAGATACATCTAAATCCTTTGGCAAATTATATGCATTGCTTAAATAAACATCAGCCCCTTCTCTAAACTTAATCCTCTCAACTCCTTCTAAATCACAACTACTCAATTTTACCTCAGAACACATAGATACGTCTAAATCTTTCGGTAAATTCTTTGCACTAGTTAAATCGACCTCAGCCCCTTTTTTAAATTTTAAACTTTTTACTTTGCCTAAATAACATCCAACCAAATTAATATAATTAGCATCAATAAATACTTTTAAATTATTACCTTTAAGAGCTTTAAATTCTTCTTTTGATTTAATAATTTTTATATCAATATTATCGCAATCATTTTTATAATACCATTTAGGTTTACTGTTTAGCTCAGCAAACTCATCTTTACAACCACCCTTTTCTGCTAACTCACTCAACATCTCTAACGCATTCGGCGACATTTCACGACCATCAATGCAAGACAATATAAACTCTTTATAGGCTAAAACTTTATCCGCTACCAGCTCGCCATTTTCATCTGAACAAGCTTTCGTAATATTTTTCAAAACTTTTTTAATATGCGCAAAGTGATTTGTTTTGGTTAAAATCTCCATAGCAAATTCTGGCGATATTACTCCACCATTAGCATCACGAGTTTCTTTAATCCACTCCTCAACCTTTAAAGCATCCATATCAATATTATCAATTTCTACAAACATCAGCCTACACCCTTTTAAACCGTCATCCCTCCATTCGGTACAACCGAATGGTCAAGGGATCTTCGAATTAATTTACATCTCCATACCGCCATTACCATTTACCATATTTACCCCTTTATTCCCCACATACTCAACCTTACCTCTAAAACCCCTTGCACCATCCATAAACTCTTTCTCTTGAGCCTTATCTTTAAACTTAATTCTCTCAACCTCGCTTAAATAACATTCACTTAAATCAACCTTAGAACACATCGATAAATCTAATTCTTTTGGTAAATTCATTGCACCCTTTAAATCAACCACTGCCCCTTCTCTAAATTTAAGCTCCAAGTCCTCCAAATCACACCTACTCAAATCAACTACAGAGCACATAGATAAATCTAAACATTTCGGAAAATTATATGCAACGCTTAAATAAACCTCTGCCCCTTCTCTAAACTTAAAATTAAATCCCTCTAAATCACAACCACTCAAATCAACCTTAGAACACATTGATACATCTAATTCTTTTGGTAAACTCTCTGCATAGCTTAAATTAACTAAAGCCCCTTCTTTAAATTTAATTTTCAATCCATTTAAATCACAACAACTCAAATCAACTTTATCAGCATCAAAAAATACTCTTAAATCTTCTCCTTCAAGAGCTTCAAGTTCTTCTCCTTCAAGAGCTTCAAATTCTTCTCCTTCAAGATATTCAAGTTCTTCTCCTTTAAGATATTCAAGTTCTTTTTTTGTTTTAATAATTTTTACATCAGCATTTTCGCAGTCTTTTAATTCATAAATTTTAGTTTTACCATTAACTTTATCAAACTCGTCT
>JAZNKG010000045.1:0-14462 GCA_045578445.1 Alphaproteobacteria bacterium | reverse complement strand
TAAATGATTGTTTGTAGGTGCTGGGAGATAAATTTAAACATGTCATTCTACGTTCAGCGGAAGTCTGAACGTCAAAGAATCTTCGATATTGTCACTCCCCTACAAGTAGGGGAGTTGGTGGGGTAATATGTATCCTTTTTTTGAGAGAGGTTTATGTTGAAAGGTTTTTATTAATTCGAAGATCCCTTGACCATTCGGTTGCACCGAATGGAGGGATGACAGTTTAAAGTTGATAGGTGCAGAGGCAAGGGAGGACGGTTTAAATGTTTGTTTATGGTGTTAGTGGCAAAATGGATTATTTTGCTTTTAGCATTTGTTGTGCAATTGCGTGGTTGGTGAATTTTTCTAAAGTTATTTGTTGGGCTTTTTTTGCTAAAGCTTTGCGTTCGCTTTCGTTGTTAAGATAATAATTTAAAAGAGTTTTTAGTTCTTCTTTGTTTTTATACATTGGGATGCTATCGCCGTAGGCTTCTTCGATTTCGGGCATATAGTCCGAGATTACCATGGTGCCGGTTGCGGTTACATCATATATGCGATTATTGATAAAGCCTTTTTCTTTCATATCTGGTCTATGGTCATTTAAGACAATTTTGGCTGAACTGTAATATTGATTAAGTTCTGTGTTTGGTATGTATGGGGCTTTATACATTTCGTCAGGTACATAACCTTGCCAATTATAGCCATATACTGCAACATCAAATCCGCTTTCTATAGCATAGCGCAGGCTTGTTCTATCGTGCCAATTGGAGCCGACAAACAGTATATCGTGTTTAAATTCATCTTTAGGGTTAGGGTAAAACTTTTTAGGGTTGGTGTATTGGGGGATATATATTGCCTTTATACCGTTATCATTTAGTTTTTTTGCATAACTTGATGAGGCTACGGCTATGATATCATAATTATTAAAATCATCATCCAAATTACTGTCTTGTGGCATTGGTTGGCGAGAGTTTAGTTTTTGTTTTGGGGTTTTATTTTTTGAAGTCGGATTATAGTTCATTGGATAATATACATAGAGTAGGGTTTTACCTTGTGGGAATGGGGGAGTAAATTTGGTATAACCTCGCATATAGATATTTAATATTGGCTCTTCTTGGCGTTGTTTGTGATATTCTGTGCGGTAATCTACCTCGCCATTAAATCCGAGTTCTTGGAAAGCTAAATTTAGGTCTTCAGCTATCCAATAATCGCCGATATTGGTTTCTCCTCTATTGGTGGTGGATTTGATTACCACTGTATCTTTAGCATTTGCGTTTAAGCTTAGGGTTATTAAGAGTGTTAAGAGGAGTTTTTTTAGCATTTGTGTGGTCCTTAAAACAATGATTTCTTTTTCATTTCAGATTTAATTTTTGCGTCTAAGTCTTCAGCTTTTAGTTTGATTGATGGAGGAAGTGTTTGTTTTTGCAATTTATTTAATTGGCGCTTGGTTAGTCTTTCATCTCCAATTGAGTAGTAATATTCGGCTAGATAATAATCTGCGGTGGCGTTATTTTGTAATAAATTATGAGCTTGTCCTAGTAGCCAATAAGCTTGTGGGCGAGGGGTTTTTTGATTGGTTTGTTCTAATAATGGGATTACAGATTTTATTTCTGCTCTTGTGGGAGCGTTGGCAAGCACCGCTTCAGCGTAGCTTAATTTGAATAAATCGGAATTAGGTTTTAGTCTTAAAGTTTCTTTATATGCGGGGACTGATTCTTTTATTTTTCCGCTTTCGTATAGGCTTTGGGCTTTAATTTCCCAAAAATAAGGGTTATTGGGTTCGGCAGATACTAACTTATTAGCATATTGCAAGCCTTTATTTATATCTTTCAAGCGCATATAATAGATACTATGAGCGATATTTGCCTCAATGCTATTATCTGCTAGTGGGTATTTTTTTAAGACATTTTCTAACGGCTCTAAATAAGCATATAGTTTTGCTTGCAAGCGAGTGAGTTTTTTATCCATATCATAATTTTGGGTGGTATTTGTTTCTTTTTTCAGCTTATCATCAAAATATGATACACGCTCGGTGGTTACGGGGTGAGTTCTGAAATACGGGATTTCTTCTACACCCTGCAAGCGATTAGTTTTTTGTATCTTTTTCATAAAATCTTTTAAGCCTTGTATGCTCTTATTATTATCTTTTAGTAGCATAACGGCGGTTTCATCGGCTGAGCGTTCTTCTGATACTTGATATGCGGTCATGGCATTGATTGCAGAGCTTTGTGTTCCCAAGACTACAGCAATTGCAGCATCTCCTCTGCCACTAGCAACGGCGGCACCAGCGGCTGCTATTAGTGAGGTCATAGTGGCTTTTTGTAGGTCTTGCATTTTTAGTTTTAATCTTAATATATGACCGCCTAATATGTGTCCGGTTTCGTGTGCAAGTACTCCCTCTATTTGATTACTGTTATCTGATTTTAGCAAAGTGCCAGTATGTACAAACATATGGTTTTTATCGCCGACGAAGGCATTTAGGCTATCATCTTTAACGATATGGATGTTTTGGCGCTCTAACGGGAGGTTGGCGCTTTTGAACAAGGGGGTTAAGATTTCATAGATATAGCTTTCTGTTTCTTCATCAGAAATCAGGCTTATAGCGTGGGCTGGTAAGCTTAATAAGAGTGTGAATAGTAGTAATGTTGCAAATATTTTTCTCATAGGGGTAATGTAGTGGGGTTTTTGCGAAAGGTCAAGTGGTATGTGAGGGGGGATGTGCTAAATTTTAGCATTGAGTTAGCAAATGGAAGCCACTCTTCGTCGCGTCGTGTACGTCTATGTACGTCTTATTACGTAAGGGTTGCATTTAATGTGCAACCCTAACTTCATTTCGGTCAAGCAACTGTAATGCTCGTTTTAGTTGTCTTACGACAAGTCACTCGCTAACAGTAGCTGTAGCTCTCGCAAAAAACGTTTATCAAACGTTTTTTTTGACTGCGAGCCGCTCGTGGCGTCACTCATAGCATGGCAATTTATCCCACCCGTGGCAACGCTGTCGCGTTCGGTTTTAAATAGGGGGTGTGCTAAATTTTAGCATTGAGTTAGCAAATGGAATGTCAATAGATTGAGGGATAAAAAGAAGAGGTAAGCTTTGCTTACCTCTTCTACTCAGTTGCTATCTTCTAATATGAACGTGCGTATATTACGTCCAATGTTGCTTTTCTGCCTGTTAGTAAGCATTCGCCTTCGGTATTTGTTTGGTCCTCAGGGATGCATCTTATTGTGATTTTCATCTCTTTTAAGATGGCTTCGGTTTCTGGGTCTTCACACCATTTACCTCTTACAAATGCTACACCGTTATTGTCGGTTAAAAAGACATTTTGTTTTGAGAAATATTCGCGCATTTGTTCTTTGGTTTTGATATCTGTGCGGATATTATTCTCCAATCTTGTTTTGGCAGTTTGTAACATCTCATTTTGGATAGATGCAAGTCTGTCTTCTATAGTATTTACAAACTCATCTACACTTGGGAATTGCTTGAATTCTGGTTTGTTCATCTTGATACGAGTTTTTAGCATTAAGCCGTTTTTCTCTATATCACGAAGGCCAACTTCCACAATTAATGGAGCGCCTTTTCTTAACCATTCCCAACCTTTATCAAGAGAGTCTTTATCTCTTTTATCTAATTTTACACGTAGCTTTTCGCCGTTATAAGATTTTTTAGCTAACTCTTTGTAGATGTTGGTTGCATATTCCATAATTTCATCTGTTTTGCTCTTGTCTTTGATAACAGGAACGATAACGATTTGATATGGTGCTAATACTGGTGGTACTACCATACCTTCGTTGTCAGCATGGGTCATAATTAGACCGCCGATTAAGCGTGTGCTTACACCCCATGATGTTGTATATGCATATTCAAGTTTACCTTCTTTGCTTTGGAACTTGATATCTGCTGCTTTGGCAAAATTTTGCCCTAAGAAGTGAGAAGTTCCGGCTTGTAGTGCACGTCCGTCTTGCATCATTGCTTCTATACAATAAGTATTAACAGCTCCAGGGAATTTGTCATACTCTGGTTTTACACCTCTTAATACAGGCATTGCGAGAGCATTTTCTGCTACGTCAGCATAAACATTAAGCATTGTTAATGTTTCTTCTTCTGCCTCTTTATAATTAGAGTGTGCTGTGTGTCCTTCTTGCCACAAAAATTCTCTTGTTCTTAAGAAAATTCTAGGGCGCATTTCCCACCTTACAACGTTTGCCCATTGGTTTATCATAACAGGTAAATCTCTGTATGATTCTACCCATTTAGAAAAAGAATCTGCAATAATTGTTTCTGACGTTGGACGTACAATCAATGGTTCTTCAAGTTCGCCTGCAGGAACTAGTTTACCGTTTTCGTTTACTAAACGGCTATGGGTTACTACAGCCATTTCTTTGGCAAATCCATCTACGTGTTCAGCCTCTTTTTGGAAAAACTTTAATGGAATGAACAGTGGAAAGTAACAATTTTCGTGTCCTGTTTCTTTTATTTTATCGTCTAATACGCGTTGAATTCTTTCCCATATGCCATACCCCCAGGGTTTGATAACCATACAACCAGGCGAAGATGAAACTTCTGCCATCTCAGAAACAGTTATTACGTCCTGATACCATTCAGGATAATTTTGTTCTCTTGTATGTTTTAATGACATATTAGTTCTCCATATTGTTATATCGGAGGATGAGTATAATAAAGCAAATAAATAAATGCAACATTTATTTTTTGGGGGCGTTTGTCTAGCAGGCATCATGATTGTGGTTTTAAAGTTTCATGTACGTTTTTTTATGTACACATCAACTTTAAAACCACTTCCAGCATGCCTACTATCCAAAGCCTTTGCTGATTTGTTTATATGGGGGATGTGCTAAAGTGCCATCATATGAGCGTCGGCACTCGCTTATGTACCTTTTTTGTACACCGTGCTCGTGGCGTCACTCATAGCATGGCACTTTATCCCACCCGTGGCAACGCTATCGCGTTCGGTTTTAAATTGGGGGATGTGCTAAATCGCGGTCATGATTGTGGTTTTAAATTAATTCGAAGTCTTGTTACGTAAGGTTTACTATTGTAAACCAACTTCACTTCGGGCAAGCAACCGTAACGCTCGTTTTAGTTGTCTTACGACAAGTCACTCGCTAACAGTAGCTGTAGCTCTCGCAAAAAACGCCTATCAAACGTTTTTTTAGCTACGAGCCCCTTGACCATTCGGTAGCACCGAATGGAGGGATGACGGTTTAAAGTTGATAGGTGCTGGGGCGTGGGTGTTTGAGATGATGACAGTTTAAAAGTTGTGCAGTCTTGCGACTGCTGGATCCCCGGTTCGCACTGACGTGCGCCCGAGGATGACCGAAAAAAGAGGTTGACGTGCGCCCGAGGATGACCGAAAAAAGAGGTTGACGTGCGCCCGATGTGGCCGAGAGAGTAGGTGTGTTCGATGATGAGTGAGGGGGAGTGAGGTTACGCCCGATGATGACCGAGGGGGGACTGAGTCCGAGGATGACCATAAAAAAGGAGGAAAATCGAAGATCCCTTGACGTTTTGCTTATCGCAAAACGAGGGATGACGGTTTAAAGTTGATAGGTGCTGTAACTATGGATGACGGTTTAAAGGTTTGTTTATAAGGGGTGTGATGAGGGATGACGGTTTAAAGTTGATAGGTGCTGTAACTATGGATGACGGTTTAAATTGTTTATGGGTGCTGTGGCGAGGGGGGGACGGTTTAAATGGTTTATGGGTGCTAGATAATTAAGTGTTTTTTAAGATACTTTATAATATTTTATTTTTGAGGTAGAAATATTTGATTTAACTTTTTTTATTGCAAGGTTGAAAAAAATATGATACAATAACAATGAACGTTGCAAAAAAAACGTTGGTTTAAATGCAATATATTTACAGGAGACGAGCAATGAGTACTAATGAAGAAAAAGTTCAAGAAAGTTTGGCAAGGATTAAAGAGAAGAAAAGTAGTAGAGATGTTATTCTTTCTGAGGTTGATTTGAGTGCAGCCACTAAACTAAAATTTAAAGAAGGTGCTAATGTTACAATAGTAAGAGATACATTGCCAAAGCCTCTTCATTTTTATAAATCAAAAGAAGCTGAAGCTTTGCATGGTATCTTAGATGGTTTGAGCGATATAATTGAGGAAAATAGACCTAGAGCTGTTGCTTATGCAAAAGAGAGGATTGAAGGTAAAGAAATTTGTGAAATTTTCCAAGCTCGTATTGATGCCTTAAAAAAGGTTAATCCTAAAGAGTTTAGTGATGATACTTTTCTTAAAGTAGCTGCTATTATTGCGCAAGACTATTTGAAGGAAGAAAACCCACTTCCTACAGATAAGGTTGATTATAAGAAAATGTTTGAAATTGAACAAAGATACACTGAACCAGATTGGATACAACCTCTTGAAGTTGCTGATTTAATGTCAGGTTATTTAAATGATATTAAAAAAGGTGTAATTGATGAAAAAGGAAATATTATTGGAAATTTAAAAGATTCTAGTGTTATGGATGTTTGGCGTGGTAAAAGTGCTAATTTGCCTAAAAAAGCACTATCTAAGACTACAAATATGAGAGCAAGCGCTGAAATTGAAATGTAATCATTTTGGTTTGCTTAATAAAAAATGTCGGCTTTATGGTCGGCATTTTTTTATATAATGATTTGATTATTCCTCGTCTAGGAGTTCATCAATATAGTCTTCAATTTCTGACTGGTCTTTTTGTTTTGGCAGAGCCTTATTGGTTTGGGGGCGGATGAAATCTACGCGGTCTTTTGAGTGGTCTTTTAAGGCTTTACCTGAACTTTTCTTATTTGCTAATGGTTTGGTTTCTTCCATTAAACTGGTTAGGTTTTTAGAAGTGCAAATTTTTTCTAGCAATTCGGTTGGAGATATGCCAGATGATAAGAGTTCTGTTGCAGTTTGTTGGGCAACACTTTGAATTAACGTTTTTCTGAATTCCAAATCCAATGCATCATTGCGAATTTCTTCTTTTTTATTTACTTTTTCTTTCCACTTTCTTTGAAAACGTGAAAATTCGGCTGCGGGATGTCCACCTCTTTCATAATTTGGTAGTTCCATCAGGTTGTTTTTTGTATCCATCAGAGTTTTGATACCAGCGCCGTCATAAGTACGATATATCATCCAATCGGTTATAATTTCATCATTGATAGCATTGTTGATGCTGTTTACATCAATGTTTTTGAAGTTTAAGATGATGTCGCCGTCTTGGTTTTTATCTACAATAATGTTTTTTTCAAAAAATGTTCTATCCCATCTGTATGGGCATGACGGAGTGATTAAACGATAGGATATCATTATTGCAGTTAGGGCTAAGCGCATTTCCATTAAAGCATGAGAAGGGAGTAATAATGGGTTTAAGCGAATTTCTTTTTTGTTTATTACTCTTTGGCAACAATACATATGCAAACGATAGAGTTGTTTTTTTACTTCATCATTTGGTTCTGGTTTTATCAACATTGGTTTTTCTATGGCTTTTTCAACAAAGTCTTGAATTACCATTTTTCTTTTGGCTTTTACAAAATCTGATATATGTTTTTCTTGATATTCAATGGTAATAAGGTCTTGTTTGGCTTTTTCACGCATATCTTCCCAGACAGAGGAAGCTAAGGTATTATCCATTTCTTCAAGTTTATCTATTAAAAGAATTTCTGGAACGATTAAATCATTACTCATTTGCGTGTTTATCCATAAAAGTTATTTGTATTAGTTGATGTTATCATTATTTGATAGGGTTGTCAAGTGAATGATATTATTAATTTTTAATTTTTTTATGCGATTTTTGGGGATAAAAAAAGAGGGGGAGTTTTCACAACTGCCCCTCTTTCAAGTTGTATATGGCTAAATATTGCTAGATTTCAATTTCGGAGTTGTTAAAGGGGGAAATGAGGTTTCCCCCTTTGCTTAACAACTAAAAGTTCTCTATATCTTTTGTTGTGACTTCACAGCTACAACAAAAATGCAAAAATAGTTAACTTTTCCCTATTATGAAAGGACCTATCGCAGGCGCTTCATAAAACCCTATTTATATTTAACTAAAACGTTACGAAATCGTTTTTTCACTATATTTCTTTTTTAAAAACGCAGGTACTTCACAGCAACTGCGTTTGGTTTGAGAAAATTTCGATAACGAAGCATAAAAAAGCGTTATACTTTTTTACTTTATATCTAGTTTAAAGTAAGTTCTTGTTAAAAATGGAGGGGCTGTCGCAGCTGCTCCATTTTACGTGTACTAAAACCTAAACTATTTTGTAGGCAAACGCCTTAGAAATTTCTGTTAAAAATGGAGGAACTATCGCAGCTGCTCCATTTGCAAAAATATCAAAGTTTTGTTTAACCCACGTCTCATCATGAAGAGCAATAGCAGTTCAGTGAGAATTTGTTGATGAGACGTATCCACGAGTACTTCACAGCAGTCGTGGGACTATGTCCATGTCAGATAGGCAGAACGCCTATAAATGAGACGAATGTCTCAAAAAAGAAAGATTTACTCCATTATTATGATTGAATTGTGTGAAAGAGTGTTCTTGTTGAAAAGGTGAGAGAACTTCCCAGCTATCTCACCTAGCTTGAAATAGATCTTTACTTAAAGCCACACTTTATGAAAAAATGTGTATATCGTATTTATCAAATTTTTCAGGCTAAAAGCAAAGGACCTGTCACAGGCGCTTTGCTTTGTGTTACAACTTAAAATATACCTTTTTGTTTTCAAAAAAGATTTTGCAGTTAATGTAAAATGACCGTCTCGGCTATTTTGCATTTGATTAGCGTATATAAAATGAAAAAAAGCGGTAACCTAGATTGAACAGGTTATCGTATATATTTTGTTGTATGAACATCCTTTTGAAAAAGCAGAAACACTTCACAGCGGCTCTGCTTTGTAATCAATTAATTTACAAACAAATTTAAAAATGCCAGTTCTTGAAACTAAAAATTCCAAGATCGGTAAAGGACCTGTCACAGGCGCTTTCCGCAACAAATTTTTCGCAAAGTAAAGTGCTTATTCAACACCTTAGTATATGTCGAAAGCTCGAAAGAGCTTGTTGATTCTTCTTAAAAGCAGAAACACTTCACAGCGGCTCTGCTTTATCATGGCAAACTTGAAACCTATTCAAAAACGGTTCAGTATATCTCGAAAGCTCAATAGAGCTTGTGATTTCTACGGAAAGCAGAAGTACTTCACAGCAATCCTGCTTTGAAAACGAATTTAACGTGTTTTAGAACAATGCACATTGATTCAAAGAACCAAGTTTTATGTCGAAAGTTCCGAAGAACTTGTGAATTTCCAAGGAAAAAGCAGAAGTACTTCACAGCAGTTCTGCTTTAGAATAAGATTCTTAACCAAAAATTTAACGTACATGGACGTTCATTCTTGTTAAATCTGACAAAAGCTTGTAAATCAGACCAAGCTGGGACTCGTCTCGAGCGCTAGCATGGCAAACAGTTTTTGAAATTAAGAGTACTAGATGAGATTCTAGTAATACCTATGGTTTATTCACGATTGGTTTCTTAAATTTGTTTTTTCTGTAAATCTTCTTTTGTAATAAAACCTAAAAATTAGACAGAAAAATACATTTGTAGCACACCTTTTACCACTTTTTGGACATAATGTCAACCCCTTTTTAAAAAAAAATTCAATATCTAGTTAATTCTTCTTGATATATGCATATATTGTTATTAAAATCGGGCAGAAAAAATTATCTTAGAGGGCTAAATTATGGACGTAGAAACACTAAAAAATGAATTAAACCGCTGTATTGGGTGTAAAACAAAACCTTGCGAAAAGGCTTGCCCATTAGGTGTATCGCCACATGACTTTATAGCCCTTGCTAAAACTGGTAACTACAAAGAGGCATCTAAAATTATTGCTTTGAAGAACCCTTTGCCTCAAACTTGCGGTCTTGTTTGCCCAGATACTTTTTGTCAAAAAGCTTGTATTAGAGGTAGAATCGATAAACCAATAGAAATTCCATGTTTACAAGCGCAAATGATAAAACTTGGTGGTTTAGAAAAATTAGAGCTTCCAGCCAAAAATGGTAAGAAAATTGCTGTTGTTGGTGGTGGTCCTGCTGGAATTGGGGCAACTTTTGAGCTAATCATAAATGGCTATGAAGTGACCATTTTTGAAAAATCAGATAAGTTAGGGGGTGTTGCTAGGCTTATTCCTGAGTATCGTTTGCCTAAAGAGATTTTAGATAATGAAATTGCTCGTGTTGTAGATAATGAGCGCGTGACTGTTAAATTAAATACAGAAATTGCTGATTTTTCTGTTCTTAAAACAGAATTTGATGATGTTATTCTTGCTCTGGGCGAGCCTGTTGAGTGTAAATTAAATGTTGCAGGCGATGATGTGTGTGTGAGTTATAAAGAAGTTTTAGGTGATTGTAATAGTAACTTAGCAGATTTGAGTTTGAATAAAATTGCTGTTGTTGGTGGTGGCGAAGTGGCGCTTGACTGTGCTCTTTCTTTGAAGAAACAAAATCCAAATTTAATCGTGGAGATGTTTGTTAGACGCAGAAAAGAGGATATGCGCATTATGAAAAAAGACCATTTGGAACTAGAAGCTCATAATGTTATAATAAGAGACCTTACATCTATTATTGAGATAAAAAATAATAATAATGTTTTAGATTTTGTGGCTATCAAAAATGAGATAAATGAAGAGGGAAAAGCTCGCTCTATTGCTGGTAGTGAGTTTAATCTTCTTGGATATAGTCAAG
Organism: Alphaproteobacteria bacterium; assembly: GCA_045578445.1. Classification (GTDB taxonomy): domain Bacteria; phylum Pseudomonadota; class Alphaproteobacteria; order RF32; family CAG-239; genus CAG-267. Next base: position 3,763 of record JAZNKG010000045.1, on the reverse strand, counting down.
TTATTACAGCCCTTGGTTCGTATTTTCCTAAAGAAAATAAAGTTGAATTTTTGTGTGCCGGAGATATGGCTGGTAATTGTGGCACTGTTGTGCAAGCTATTGCTTCTGGTATGAAAGTTGCAAGAAGTATTATGGAGTTATAAATGAAAGTTACATTGGGTGTAATTGGTAAGTGTAAAGCAAATTCTCCAGAAGGCGAAATTATAAAACGCTATCAGGAAAGAATGAAGTGGAGCTTGAATATTAAAGAAAAAGATAATTCCTCTCAAGAAGATGAAGCGAAATTTTTGCAATCTTGCATTAGCTCTGGGGCGAAAGTGGTTGTATTAGATGAGCGTGGCAAAAATATGTCTAGTCCAGAGTTTGCAAATATTATAGAAAATTGGATGAGTTCAGGTACATCAGAAATTTGTTTTTTAATTGGTGGGGCAGATGGGCATTTGGAAAGCACTAGGCAACGTGCAGATTTGCTCCTATCTTTTGGTAAATTAACTTTGCCTCACATTTTGATGCGTGCTGTGTTGTGCGAGCAGATTTATAGGGTGGAGAGTATTATTAGTCATCATCCTTATCACAGGGTTTAAATGGGTAAATTTTAGTTTCTAGCTCTCAGATGGAAGCCACACTTCGTCGCGTCGTGTACGTCTATGTACACTCGTGCTCCTTGGTGGACATCTGAGGCTATAAACGTAAAATTTCCCGCATTTAATTTTAAATGGGTAAATTTTAGCATCTAGAGCGGTCTTTTCGGGTAAATGAAAATTCATGTACTTCTATGTACACTAAAATTTTCATTTCCCTCAAGCCCATCTCTATCTATCTAAAATTTTCCTCATTTAAGGGGTGGCGAGAGGGAAGCTAATTCGCAGATGGAAGCCTGTCTTATTTTGGGGCATTTGTCTAGCAGGCATCATGATTGTGGTTTTAAATTAATTCGAAGATCCCTTGACCATTCGGTTGCACCGAATGGAGGGATGACGGTTTAAAGTTGATTGGTGCTGGGACGTGGGGAGTTGAGGGGGGGATAGAGAGGCAGTTTAAAGTTTGTTCATGAGGAAGTGGTGAGGGGGATATTTTGCTTTACAAGTGGTGTTTTTTGTGTTAGAATCATTGTATGTTAGAGGAATTTGAAGATCCTTTGATTCAAATGCAGGGTATTTGTGAGGTATGGTGAGTTTAAAAGGATATTGATAGATGTTTGTGGCGGTTGATAATCAAAATATGGATATATTTGAGGTTGAAAAGTGGATTAACACCACTCGCGATGCTAATGGTGGGGTTATAACTCCTGAATTTGCTATGGAGATTTTAGATAAAACTAACCATTTTGGGCATATTAAGAAGGTTTTGAAGAATATTAAGAAAGCTTGCTCAGATGAAAAAGGCAAGTTGATAGCTGATAAAGTTTTAGCTTATAAAGAATTTATTTTATCTGCAGTTGATGAAAGAGAGATGTCGCCACAAGCAGTAGAAATGTTGCAGGAGTTAGCGGATGTTTGTGGTTGTGAAGATAAGTTTAATAAGTTAAATGAAAAGCCTAAGTTTTATGATAAAAATGATTGCAATAATACAAAAGTTTTTACATCGGAAGATGCAATTGATAGTTTGTTTAGTAAAGAGCTTAGAGTATATTTTGATGTGGATGATGTACATATAAAAGATGTGTCTTTGTATAAGGTTAAAGCTATTAAGTTTAAGGATAAGTCTAGTGTTAAAATGCATATGGTGTTGTTTATGCCAGAGCATTTGGATGTATCCGGTTGCAGTAAAATTTCTATTGAAGGCTGTGATTTAACAAAATATAAAGAATTGAAATTTGGTGACGGGGCAACGGTTACTTTGGGTAATATTGGTGAGTTGCCCGAACATTTGGATGTTTCTAACTGTGCAAGTGTTACTTTGTGGTGTTGTAAATTCAGTTCTATTAAGAATCTAAAGTTTAGAGACGGGGCTAAGCTTTGTATGAGTTCGATTGATAGTTTGCCGAAAGATTTAGATGTGTCTATGTGTTCTGAAGTGGAAATTAAAAGTAGCAATATGGCAAATCTTAAAGAGTTGAAATTTAAGGAAGGGGCAAATGTTGATTTATTTGTGGTAAAGAATATTCCTGAAGTTTTGGATATGTCAAAATGTGCTAAGGTTAATTTATATGAGTGTGATTTATCAAAAGTTAAAGAATTAAAATTTGGAGAAGGGGCTATTGTTACTATGAGTGATATAAAAGTTGCTCCTGAGATATTGGATATATCTTTATGTTCTGAGTTTAATTATGATAAGTGTAATTTTGATAATGTTAAAACTTTAAAATTGAAAGACCGTAATCAGGCGAAAAAGCTTGGTATTTCATTAGATAAATTTAAAGGGGAGGTTGTTTATACCGAAAAAAACGGTGCAAATAAAGGTTTTTGGCGAAATTTCGGTTTACGGAGATAAAAATGTTTGTGGCGATTGATAATAAAAATATGGATGTATTTGAGGTTGAGAAGTGGATTAACACCATTCGCGATGATAATAATGGTCTGATAACTCCTGAATTTGCTATGGAGATTTTAATAAAAACTAATCATTTTGGACATATTAAGAAGGTTCTAAATCTTATTAAGAAAAATTGCACAGAAGAAAATGGGGAACTAGTTAAAGACAAAGTGCTAGAGTATAAAGAATTTATTTTATCTTCAGTTTATGAGCGAGAGCAGGTTGGTATGGCTCTAAAAGGGTTACAAGAATTAGCTGATGCTTGTGGTATTAGAGAAGAATTTGATGAGGCAAATAGTAAAGAACCTAAAGTTTATGATAGAGATGATTGTATGGTAGTTACTATTAAGAATAAAGATGATTTGGATAATCTAGAAGAAGGGGGATATACAGTATATGTTGGCGATGCATATTTGGTTCAAAAAGATTTTAGTAAAGTGAAAAAACTTAAGTTTCCTAAAGGGAGTAAGGTTGATTTATATGGAGCAACTAATTTACCGAAAGATTTGGAATTTTCAGATAATCCTGAGGTAAATTTAAGTTGGACAGAGTTTGAAAATGTTAAGTTTATGGACGGAGCAGAGGTTAATTTGAATCATGCAACATTACCTCAAAATTTAGATGTGTCTATGTGTGCTAAAGTAGAGTTTAATAGTTGTGAATTGGCGGGATTACGCGGATTAAAGTTTAGGGACGGAGCTGTTGTTCATATGCATAGAGCAAAAAGTTTACCAGAAGATTTGGATGTGTCTATGTGTTCTTGGGTTTCTTTAACTTGTGATTTAAGAGGAGTTAAAGAGCTTAAATTTAGAGATGGGGCTGTGGTAAATTTAAAAACTGCAAAGAATTTTCCTAAATTTTTAGATTTTTCGAAATGTTCAAAGGTTTATTTGAATTGGAGTGATTTGAGCGGAGTTGAACAGATTAAATTTAGAGATAAAGAGCAACAAGAAGAATTTATGAAAGAAGCTGAAAAATTTAGTGGTAAAATTGAATATGTGGGAAATGAGAAGAGTAAAAATCTGGTAAATAGTAGTAGCGGAATGGTGTTGTAAATTAATTTGAAGTCTTGTTACGTAAGGTTTACTATTGTAAACCAACTTCACTTCGGGCAAGCTTTTGTACCGCTCGTTTTAGTTATTTTAAATAATTCGAAGTCTTGTTACGTAAGGTTTACTATTGTAAACCAACTTCACTTCGGGCAAGCAACTGTAGAGCTCGTTTTAGTTGTCTTACGACAAGTCACTCGCTAACAGTAGCTGTAGCTCTCGTAAAAAACGTTTATCAA
>JAZNKG010000044.1:0-15679 GCA_045578445.1 Alphaproteobacteria bacterium | reverse complement strand
CCCACACTCTCCCCTCGGTCATCCTCGGGCGCAACCACCTCTCTATGGTCATCCTCGGACGCACGTCAGTGCGAACCGGGGATCCACAAATCAGTGCGCCAGCACACAATCATTTAAACCGTCATCCCACTTACACACTCTCGCCACTGCACCTATAAACAAACCTTAAACCGTCATCCCACTTACACACTCTTGCCACTGCACCCATAAACAAACCTTTAAACTGTCATGCCTCGTTTTGCGACACGCAAAACGTCAAGGGGTCGCAGTCAAAAAAACGTTTGATAAACGTTTTTTGCGAGAGCTACAGGTACTGTTAGCGAGTGACTTGTCGTAAGACAACTAAAACGAGCTCTACAGTTGCTTGCCCAAAGTGAAGTTGGTTTACAATAGTAAACCTTACGTAACAAGACTTCGAATTAACTCAACATAAAAAAAGACTGTCACAAAGACAGTCTATAAAAAAACATAGTTACAATCAGATAAAGTTTCATTTGCTAACTCTCTCGCCACACCTTAAATGCGGGAAATTTTAGTAGTGAGTAGCAAATGTCCACCAAGGAGCACGAGTGTACATAGACGTACACGACGCGACGAAATGTAGCTTCCATTTATGAATTAGCACACAATCTCGCTAAGCATTTAAATGCGGGAAATTTTGCGAAATAACTCTGGATGTCCTGCCCTAAAGCGGAGCGTACATAGAAGTACGTGAGCATTTAGGGACTGGCCTCCATCCAGAGATTAGTTCACAAAATTTACCCATTTAAACTATTCTAGGTCGCCGTTGTCGTCCACCCCACCCAACATCTCTGACGTTAAGTGTCCTGCATCAGCGCGGATTTTCATCTCAATCTCATCTGCAATTTCAGGATGCTCACGTAAAACTTGCTTAGCATTCTCACGACCTTGACCAAGTTTCTCTCCATTATAAGAGAACCAAGCACCAGCTTTTTCAATAATACCAGCCTTAACACCAAGATCAATAAGCTCGCCCACTTTAGAAATACCCTCACCATACATAATATCAAAATCGATAGTTTTGAAAGGAGGAGCAACTTTATTTTTTACAATTTTAACTCTAGTTTGGCTACCGATTACATCATCTTTATCTTTAATAGCACCCACACGACGAATATCCATACGAATAGAAGCATAGAATTTTAATGCATTACCACCAGTAGTAGTTTCAGGATTACCAAACATCACACCAATTTTCATACGAATTTGGTTAATAAAGATAATAAGAGTATTAGAGCGAGAAACAGTAGAAGTAAGCTTTCTCAAAGCTTGAGACATAAGACGAGCTTGCAATCCCATATGAGAGTCACCCATTTCCCCTTCAAGCTCTGCCTTAGGAACAAGAGCAGCCACTGAGTCAACAACTAAAACATCAATAGCACCTGAGCGAACCAATGTATCAGCAATTTCTAAAGCTTGTTCACCTGCATCAGGCTGAGAGATTAAAAGATTATTGATATCAACACCAATTTTTTTAGCATAAGAAGGATCAAGAGCATGTTCAGCATCAATAAATGCGCAAGTACCACCTTTTTTCTGTGCTTGAGCAATAACACTCAAAGCAAGAGTAGTTTTACCAGAACTTTCTGGACCATAAATTTCAACAATTCTACCCTTTGGCAAACCACCGATACCAAGAGCAATATCTGTACCCAAAGAACCAGTAGAGATAGCCTCAATATCAATTTTGGTATCTTGCCCATAGCGCATAATAGAACCTTTACCAAAAGAACGTTCAATTTGACTTAACGCCGCTTCTAATGCTTTATCTTTTTCCATCTCAAACCTCATAAAAAAAAATCAAAAATTTCACTTTCGAGTGCATTATGTTCTTTATTTGTTCTTTTTGCAAGCATTTTTTTTCATTTTTATCAACTATTTTAAATTTGCCAGAAAAAACAAAAAGTTACCTCATTATTTTTTACAAAAAAAAATCTTATAAATCCCTTTCCATACACAAAATGTAAAAAAAAGTATTTACAATTGTTTTTTTATCTTATAGTAATTAGCCCGAGTTGACTTAAGTAAAAACATTTTTTTTAAAGAGGTAAACAAATGACTGCTGGACTTTTAATGGAAGGTAAAAGAGGTCTAATTATGGGACTTGCAAATGACAAGTCTATCGCTTGGGGAATTGCTCAAGCTCTTGATGCACAAGGTGCAGAAATTGCAATTTCATATCAAGCTGACAATTTAGAAAAAAGAGTTGTACCATTAGCTGAACAACTTTCTAAAAAAGCAACATTAATCAAATGTGATGTATCCGATTCTGCATCTGTTGAAGCATGCTTCAAAGAATTAGGCGAAAAATGGGGCAAAATAGACTTCGTAGTTCATGCCATTGGCTTTTCTGATAAAGACCAATTAAAAGGTCGCATGATAGACACCACATTAGACAATTTCTTAAACACAATGCACATTTCATGCTATTCATTTATTGAAGCATGCCGTTGCGCATCACCATATATGAATGAGAATGGTTCTATCGTAACTTTATCATATTTAGGTTCAGAAAGAGTATTACCAAACTACAACATTATGGGTGTAGCAAAAGCCGCTCTTGAATCAGCTGTACGTTATGCCGCTGTAGATATGGGAAGTCAAAAAGTACGCGTAAATGCAATATCTGCTGGCCCAATCAAAACATTAGCTGCATCTGGTATTGGTGATTTCAGAAAAATTTTAAGATGGAACGAATTAAACGCTCCATTACAAGCTAATGTTACTCAAGAGCAAGTTGGTCGTGCTACATTAGCATTATTATCACCATTAGGCGAAGCAATTTCTGGTGAAGTATTGCACGTAGATAACGGTTACAACGTAATCTCTATGATTAACATCAATAATGCTAGAGAGTCATCTGAGGTATTGGCTGACTTCTAAAATAACAAAAATATCTTCATACAAACAAAGAAAGCTCCAAAGTTGAGCTTTCTTTTTTTATACCTATGTATATAAAAAAAGTTTTTCTGTTCATAACTTTACATATATCTTTTTGATTTTTTTATTTATGTTATCGTTTCATAGAACTAACTTACGAGGCAAAAATGATATTAAATACAGGATACGAAGCAATAATCAGCGGTTTACTTGGTGTTTTCATCGCCCAAGCACTAAAGGTAGTAACAAATTATGCTAAAACAAAACAAATAGATTATAGCCTACTAACAAATACTGGCGGTATGCCTAGCTCTCATAGTGCTGGCGTATGTGCGATGACCACTTCTGTTGGCTTAATTGAAGGAATAGATTCTGTTGTTTTTGCTGTAAGTTGTGGCTATGCGTTAGTAGTAATGCATGATGCTGCAGGATTACGCAAAAATGCTGGAGAAATTGCTCGTATCGTTAATCAAATGATAAAGGATTTTTATAAATCAGATATAAAAACAAAATCTGCACAATTAAAAGAATTATTGGGACACACACCAAACGAAGTAATAGCAGGATTTATCTTAGGTTGTGCAATAGCCTTAACCCTACACTTTTCATTAATGTAAAAAATTAAACATACCACAGCACATCATTTAAATTCGTCATCCCTCTCAAATGCACCGCATTTGAGGCGAGGCATCTTCAAATTAATTTAAAACAAAAAAAAGACTGCCACAAAGACAGTCCTTTTTTTTAATGCAATAAGCACACATAAATAAATCAGCAATGGCTTTGGATAGTAGGTATGCTAGACAAAGCCCCAATTCCATCTGCGAATTAGTTCACTCTCGCCACACCTTAAATGCGGGAAATTTTGCGAAATAATCGCAGATGTCCACCAAAGGAGGGGCGCGTACACAAATAGTACGTAACCCGACTGAAGTGTGGCTTCCATCTGCGAATTAGTTCACAAAATTTACCCATTTAATCACTTGCGCTTGGTTTTAGCCCTCGCCGCCTCCTTCATATACTCCTGCACCTTCTCATACAAATACCAGATAAACACAGCCAGAGCAACAACAAAGCAAACTGGCGCGATAAGACTAGAAAGAGTGCTAACACACATTGCCATCACAATGATAAGAGAAACATACATACTCCTCTCAAAGGAAGACAACTTCTTCTTACGCCTAGTAGCGTTCTTGTTCTTCTCGTGGTTGTCAAGAAGCTTCCACGCCACGAGAGAGAATCCGATGCCCAAAAAGGCAAAAAGAACACTCACCCACTTAACTGGCATAAACCATGCGAACAGAAAGCATACAAATGCTACAATCACCCAAACAAATGGGTTTTTAAAATACTTGTTCATAATAATTGTGATTTTAAAAAGTTATACATAAGCTTATATTTGTAGCTTATGTATAACCAAAAACACTCCAAGAGTCAACAGCAATATTATACTAAAACGACATCTAATTTAAGTCGTCTAACGAAAATATGGATCGTTATAATTAAATTTATTGTAGTAAATACAGCCACGAAAATATTTAAATGGACTATGCTTTAGTTTTGGTTAAAATCTCCATAGCAAACTCTGGCGATATTACCCCACCATTAGCATCACGAGTACGATTAATCCACTCCTCAACCTTAAGCGCATCCATATCTTGATTATCAATTTTTACATGCATAATTTTACATTCCCATACCGCCACCGCCAAAAGGATTAATCTCTATCATACGAAGGGCCGATACGAACAACAGGATAAGTACTATAATCAACTTCATTAACAAACTTGTTTGCTTGTTCATTATCTTTATATATAATTTTTTTAGCACCTGTAAGATTAGTATTTTTTGCTCTTACTTCACCACATTTGGAAATATCTAAAACTTTTGGAAAATTCTTTGCTCCGCTAAGGTCAACCACAGCCCCTTCTCTAAAGATAATTTCCTCAACGCCTGATAAATCTGCACCTCTCAAATCAACTGATTGCAAAGCTGATAAATCAAGTTTTTTCGGAAAGTGAGAACACATTACCATACTAACACGACCACCTTCTTTAAACTTAAAGCTATCACAATTAGTCATCTCGCAATCATCAAGTTCAACACGGTCAAATCCAGAAAAATCTGTTCCTTTTTCAATTCCTTTACTTTGCCCCATATACAAATTTTCACCACCTTTAGCTATTTCTAATTTACAACCAGAAACATCCATTTTATTTAGCCAAAGTTCTTTACAAGGCTTAGTAAGTTCAATAACTTTAGGCGCTTCTTCCATATGAGTACAATGAATAATATCTGCACCAACAGATAATCTTTCAACACCTTTGCAATATGTATTAATCATACGCACCAAACCGCAATCTTCAATTTCAATTTTTTTAGGAAATCCACTTTTTCCATCTAGCATAACAATATCTTCGCCATTAAACTTGAGCTCTTCCATACCTTCATATTCATCAACTAAAACAACCAAATCATCAAACTCAATTAAATTCGCCATTAGTTTTCTCCACCTAAAATAAATTAACCATATAGCTAATATACCCCAAAACTCGGTTCAAGTCAACAACAATATAAAAATCCATAAAAATCAGAAAATACTTGATTTTTATAAAAAAACAACATACATAAACAGCAGAAAAATCATATATATGTTTATAATTATGGATACAACAAACAATAACGAGACTTTTACTCAAGGAGCAGAAGCCATCACTGATTGCCAATTGCATGAGAATATTATGCAAGAGTTAGCTCAAATAGAGGGCTCACTTCATGGCCATGTGCAGGATAACCGTATTGTCTACAACTATTATGTCAAAGCTCTCACCGAAGAACGCGCCCTGTTTATTGCTAAACGAGGCAACTTTGATGAGATACTAAGCATGATACACAATTACGGCAAAACAATCTATCATTCAAAATCCGGATTAAATCATGCTGTAGTAGAAACAGCAATTCTTCCTGAAAGTGTGCAAGTAATCATCGCTAATAGCAATAATCAAGAGCTCATACGAGCATACCTCTCCTATTGGGGATTTGATAAGCTTGCACAAGATGTAATTATCAATCGAGGCAATCACGAAGAACTCATGTATTACATTGAGCGTCATGGTTTTCAGGCAAAACAACAAAGAGCCCTTCTCGCTCGCGGTAATGAAGAAGAAATACAGCTTCACATCCAAAAGCATGGACTTGCCGAAGAAATCCTTGATGAAATGTTCATTCGTATTGCCGGTTCTGATGAAAACGCTATCAACGACTTCCACCGCTTTATCAATCTTCACGAACTCAGCACAGAGTTTCAAAAAAGAATGACAGCGGTAGTTGCCTCCAAAGAATTCCAAGCCTATGTTAAGCGCTACGGTCTTTGGAATGAAACACACAAAGAACTCGTTAACAACCGTTCTATTCAGGATGTCAACTACTACCTAAGCATTCACAAGTACCTTTATTATGATGCAGAAGCCATGTATCTTAAAAAGGCAGGACGTCAAGACCGTTTCCGTTATGTTGAGAATAAACCTGCGGCACTAGGCCTTACGTTTGATAATCTCATCAGAGAAGAGGCACTTGACTACGAACTCTTAAACATACTCTTTACTATCTATCATTATGATACGGATGGTAAAGATAAAGCGAAGCAAATACCAAATATGTCTCATTCAGAGGTTATGCGCTACATTCAAACTGAGTACTACTTCCCAATGAGAGTCGTATCTGCAATATTCTACCGCAACAACAAAGAAGAGTTTGAAGCCCTTGTAAAAAGAATGTTAAGAAAGTAACAATTAACCCCCGAAGCAATTTCGGGGGCTTTTTTTAACTTAAAACATACCACGTTTTCTAAAATAAATAATCGTACCAATGGTAGCAATAGCCGAAATACCCATCACCCACCAAAAACCATTAGGATTACCTGCAAAAATAACTGGCACATTCATACCCCAAAAAGATGCTAACATCGTAGGAATAGATAAGATAATCGTAATTGCTGCCAAAAATTTCATCACTAAGTTCACATTATTGTTGATGATACTAGCAAAACCATCCATCATACCTTCCAAAATTGAACGATGCATATCCACCATCTCAATCGCCTGCTTATTCTCAATAATAACATCATCTAATAGCGCAATATCTTCTTTTGTAAAATTAATTGCATTCGGTAACATATTAGATTTAATCATACGCAAAAGCTTAACCAAAACCAAGTGATTATCTTTTAACGCCGTAGTAAAATACACCAAAGACTTTTGAATTTCCATCAATTGGAACAATTCTTTATTAGAAGTAGTTTTTCTCAAAGCATACTCAATATCATCTGTACGCTTATTGATAATGTTTAAATACTTCAAATAAAATGCCGTACATTTATACAAAATATTCAAAAGAAAAGATGTGCGATTTCTAGTATCAAAAGTATGAGCAGTAGAACGATTATAAGAATTGATAACCCTATTATCACGCGCACAAATAGTAATAAAATTCTTCGCTGTTAAAAACAACCCACAAGGTAACACATCAAAATTACCCTCATCATCTAAAAGCGGTAAATTGATAATAATACCCAAAGAGTTAGTCTCTTGCTCAATACGAGAACGCTCATCTGCGTCCAACGCACTATTAAGCATATCATAATCTACCTTCAAGAGCATAGCCACTTGAATAAGCTCATCCTCATTAGGATTAACTAACGAACACCAAGTATAAGGAAGAAGTTTATTTTTTTTGAGTTTAGCGAGTTTACCTGTTTCTTCAGTTCTGTAAATTCTAAGCATCCTCGCCTCCTTTATCAAACAAGATAATAAAAACTCAAAAGAGAAAAACTGGTGCGGTCAAGAAGACTTGAACTTCCACGAGCTTAGCTCATAACGACCTCAACGTTACGCGTCTACCAATTCCGCCATGACCGCCCAAATGCTAATAACTAGCAAGCAAATATTGAAATATAATATCTAAAAATAAAAATCAAGAATTATTTTTAAAAGGGGATAATTTTTTAATCATTTATTTTATGCAAAGTCCCATAAACATTAACCCACCATCCATCGTCATAACACCAATAAAAACTTTTTAAACCGTCATCCTCAACGCAACTCCCCTACTGGTCATCCTCGACGCAACCACCCTCTACGGTCATCCTTAAGCACAACTCCCCTACTGGTCATCCACGGGCGCACGCCAGTGCGAACCGGGGATCCAGCAGTCGCAAGACTGCACATCATTTAAACCGTCATCCCTCTCAAATAATATCGCCTAAGCACCTATAAACAAACTTTAAACCGTCATCCCTCTCAAATGCACCGCATTTGAGTCAAGGGATCTTCGAATTATTTAAAATAATCTAAAACGAGCGGTACAAAAGCTTGACCGAAATGAAGTTAGGGTTGTGCCTAAGCATACAACCCTTACGTAATAAGACGTACATAGACGTACACGACGCGACGAAGACAGGCTTCCATCCGCGAATTACACCTCGCCCTACTCTTAAATGCGGGAAATTTTACGTTTATAGCCTCAGATGTCCACCTAGTGAGGGGGCTCGCAGTCAAAAAAAACGTTTGATAAACGTTTTTTTGCGAGAGCTACAGCTACTGTTAATGAGCGACTTTGTTGCAAAACAAACAAAGCGAATGTTACAGTTGCTTGCCCGAAATGAAGTTAGGGTTGTGCCTAAGCATACAACCCTTACGTAATAAGACGTACACAAATAGTACGTAACCCGACTGAAGTGTGGCTTCCATTTGCTAACTCTCTCGCCACACATTAAATGCGGGAAATTTTAGTAGTGAGTAGCAAATGTCCTGCAAGCGAAAGGAGCGTACATAGAGGTACGTGACTGAGCGAAGACAGGCTTCCATCCGCGAATCAGTTCACAAAATTTACCCATTTAAGCTAGAAACGATACTCGAAACGCTTAAACGGATTCCTACTCTCTTTCACTATCAGCCACCCGCGAAACTTAGAAAAAGAGAAAACATTAAGTATTTGACGTTTCTGCTCAAAGTCTCTGAAAATAATTTTACGAGTTTTTGAAATTATAACATTGTCCATAACAAGATGCGCACAATTAGAAATATCTACAATACGAGGAAGTTTTGCCCTTTTCAAATTAACATCAGCATCAGGAGCAAAAGAAATACTCCCCATAAAAGTCAAACTAGTATTACGCAAATCCACTTTTGCGCAATCACTAAAATCTAAATTATTTGGAAGATTAAGTGCATCATAGAGATAAACTTCCGCATCATGAGCAAAAGAAATATTTTCCACACAAGATAAATCGCAACGACCCAAATCGACTATAGAACAATTAGATATATCTAAATTCTTAGGTAAATTCTTTGCATTCAATAAATCTACCTCAGCACCTTTTCTAAACAAAATATTATTTAAGCCAGATAAATCGGCACAGCTAAGACGAACTTTTGCACAATTAGAAACATCAATATCTAAAGGAATCTCTTTTACACCAAATAAATCTACCTTTGCTCCATCTTTAAACTTAAGTTTTTTGATGTGAGAAATATTACATTGAGCCAAACTAACTTCTGCAAGCATAGAAACATCTAAATTTTCTGGTAGATTGTATGCATCAGTAAAGTTTACTTTCGCATTTTTTTGAAATTTAATAGACTTAACTTCATTAAAATTACACCCACATAAATCAACTTCAGTACATTTAAGCAAATTAAGTTTTTTAGGTAGTACAGCTTTTCTAAGGTCAAGCACGCAATTTTGCGCTAAATTAAGCTCTTTAATATCATCTAAAACACACTCTTGCAAATCAACAGATTGAGCAAAAGATAAATCCAACACCAGTGGTAATTTAGAGCGATTTAAGTGTAAAATAACACCCTCTTTAAATTTAAACCTTTCTACATAAGATACATCATTATCAGTTAAATAAACCTCACGACAACTAGATAAATCAATATTTTCTGGCAAATGCGCTTTAGAAAGATTAATAATGCTCCCATCTTTAAGAATAATATTAGTTAATTCAGATAAATCACAACCAATCAAAGACACATCACTACAATTACTAAAATCTATATTATCGAATAATGTAGCCCCATCTGCGACCATATTTTCAATACCAGAAAGAAGCAAATTCTTTACTTTTGACAAGTCACATTTTTGAAGATTAACTCTTTCTGCTATATTAATTTCCACAGTTTCAGGCAAAACAGCATGGTCTAAATCAATGATATTAACATCAAAAAACTTCAATAACTTCAAGGAGCTCAAATCACAACCGCTCAAATTAACTTTTTTACATTGACTAAGTTTCAAATCATCTGCCAGACGAGCATCAGCTAAATCAACAACAGAACCCTCTTTAAATTTATAGTTTTTAACGTGTCTTAAATCACAATAGCATAAAAATACTTTATCACAACGACTAAAATCAACATTAGAAGGCAACATACAAGTAGCAGAAATTCTAGCTTCTCCGTCAAAGTCACAAATCAAAGATTGATAATTTCTCAAATCTCCCTTAATTTCATCATAACTACGAGCGCGGAAAATATATGTTCTACTAGACATCGACGCCAAATATTCTTTAGCTTCAACATTTCTATATTTAATAAGCTCATTATCATATCCACTCTTAACCGCCAAAGCTAAAGCTTTCACAGCAATTGCACTTGGCTGTTCACGACGGTAAACAATCGAAAGCACTACATCTCTATAATCAATTTGTTCATCTACTGGTATATTTTCAATAATATCCAATAATTTCATAATGCAGGGCTCATAGTTTGTAGCCTTCAAAACATCAAATGCAACATCTTTAGAAAACACTTTTTCGCCATTTAAATATGGCTCCAACATTTCATCAATTTCAACAGCATTTTTAGGTTTAACAATATCAATAAAACGCATATCAATCTCCTATATTAAGCCACTTTTAAATCATTTGCTACTTTATAAACTTGTGATGAATAGTGAGAACCTTTAATCAATACCACATCTCCATCAGTTAAAATTTTTGATAATAAAAATTCACTCAAACCATCAATATTATCAAAGTAATACTTTTCTACATTATCAGCCAATTCATTAAGAATAATTTTTGCTTCCTCGCATACACCAATAACCACATCAATTTTATTTTCTTTTAAGGCAACACCCACTTTTTTATGAGCCTCAACTGTATAATCACCAAGCTCAGCCATCTTACCAATCACAGCAATTTTGCGACCAGAAACATTCATCTTACCCAAACTCTCAACTGCTAATACAGTCGCATCAGGACCAGCCGAATAACTGTTATCAATTAATACAACATTTTTGCCTGCAATATTTAAGTTATACTTCTTACCTCTACCTTCTAATGCACCAAACCCAGAAATAGCCCTAGCTCCAACATTAACATCTAACCCCAAAGCCTTAACCACTTCCAAAACGCACCATCCATTATAGTAGCTATGTATTGCCTCATCTTCTACATCAAAAGACGCCTCAACATGAATGTTTTTACCATATTCAAAAATATTATTTGTATATTGAAGCGCTTCAGCTCGCAAAATATCTGCACAATTTGTGTCTTGATTAAAAATAGCAATTCCATTTTTTGTAAGACCAGAAAAAATTTCAGCCTTAGCTTTAGCAATATTTTCAATCGTCTTTAAAAACTCAATATGCATAGGCAACACATTAGTAACCACTGCCAAATCAGGCTCAGTCATCTTAACCAACTGCGCAATCTCATTTGGCGCACTCATCCCCATTTCTATAATCACAAATTCAGCACTCATATCAATATCCAACAAAGAGCGAGGCACTCCGATATGATTATTAAAATTAGCTTTAGTCGCATAAGTCTTACCAAAACTACTTAGCGCTACTTTTAATTCTTCTTTAGTCGTAGTTTTGCCAGAGCTACCTGTTAAAGCAATAACCTTACCTTTAAATTGTCTGCGATTATAATTAGCAATTTCACCTAATGCTTTAAGTGTATCATCAACCACAATAACTTTTGTAGCATCAACATCATCAGGCACATATTCAGCCACAACCAACGGCACACCTTTTGCAATTACATCTTTAATAAAATTGTGCCCGTCAAATTTTTCGCCTCTAATGGCTACAAAAACAGAACTCTCATCAATAGTCCTACTATCTGTTGACACATCTTTGATAACAACATCAACAACTTTTTTATCAAACCCTAAAATTTCTGCAATTTTATTACTTTTTAGTTCAATCACTTTTTTTATATCCTCATTTACACAGATTCCAAGATATAGCTATTTTTACAAATAAAAGTTAATTTGTAGTTAGCGTCAAATTTTTTCCTTGATTTTTTAAGTTATTTATCGTATATACAAACCCTAATGTTAGGAGCAAAAGTATGAAATGTCCATTTTGCGGAGCAAATAACACTCAAGTTAAAGACTCACGCGACACTATTGATGAAAATGCAATAAGACGTAGACGTGAATGCCCAGACTGTGGAGGTAGATTTACCACCTATGAGCGCATTCAATTACAAGACTTAACTGTAATCAAAAAAAGTGGCGAGCGAGTACCATTTGATAGAGATAAACTCTTACGTTCAATAAGCCTTGCAGTTAGCAAATGCGGTTTATCTACATCTGATGTAGAACGTTTTGTAGAAGAAATACGACGTGAACTAGAAAATTCTGGTGTTTTAGAAATTTCTTCTCAGCTTATTGGCGAAAAAGTAATGGATAAACTTGTTAGCATAAACAAAGTAGCTTACATTCGTTTTGCTTCTGTATATAAAGACTTCAAAGAAGTAAAAGACTTTGAAGAATTTGTTAGTAAAATTAATTCTTAAACACGAGGTATTGATAAAAATGGTAAAATTCGTTTCTGAAAAAATCAGAAAAAAATCTGGCGCAAGATTATCTGCCGTACAAGCAATTTATACAACATCATTCACAGATGTTAGCGTAGATGAACTAATCACAAACTTTCAAAATGGTGATATAGGTCGTTATGCTATCGAAGAAGATGTTATGAATGGCGAACAATTGGTTGAACTAGCAGAAATGGATAAACCATATTTTGAAACTTTGGTACGTGGTGTATTAAACAAAAAAGAAGACCTAGAAAATTCACTCCGTTCATACCTCAAAGATGCCTCAGCATATGAACATATGAATGCCACCATGCAAGCATTGTTATTATGTGCAATCTATGAATTAGCATACACAACAGAAATAGATACAAAAGTAATCATACAAGAATATGTAGACCTTGCTTATGCCTTTTTCATCAAAAACGAACCTAAAATGGTAAATGCTATTTTAGACCAAATCTCAAAAAATATAAGATTATAATAGGCACCCTAAATGGCAATACTAAAGCTTTATACATATCCGCATAAAATCTTATCTCAAAAATGTGAACCCTATACAGAGGTAACAGATGAGGTAAGAAAGCTATTAGATGATATGCTAGAAACCATGTATGAAGACAAAGGTGTTGGCTTAGCTGGTCCTCAAATTGGCGTTGCCAAACGTATAATTGTAGTTGATGATAAAACTGGAGAAAACGGAGAACCCGGACCAAACCCTATGTATATGGTAAACCCAGAAATTATATATAGAAGCGAAGAAATGGTCGATTCTAACGAGGGCTGTTTATCAGTCCCTGGGCAATCTGCAACCGTAGAAAGACACGAAAGAGTAACCGTAAAATATCTTGACTACAATGGTAAAGAACAAATACTAGAAGCTGAAGGCTTTTTAGCAATCATATTACAACACGAAACAGACCACCTAGACGGAATATTATACATAGACCGTATCAGTCGCCTAAAACGTAATATGATAATCAAAAAACTCACAAAAGCATAAAAATAGGACCTAATCTCAGGTCCATTTTTTTTATTACAATAGCATCTTTGAATTATTACATCTCCATACCGCTATTACCATTTACTAAGCCTATACTCTTCTCATCTCCCACATATTCCACATTTTTGCTAGATCTCAGTGCATGCCTCATAGCCTCTGCTTCTTGAACTTTATCTTTAAACTTAATCCTCTCAACTCTGCTTAAATCACACCTACTCAAATCAACATAAGAACACATAGATACATCTAAATGTTTTGGCAAATTCTCTGCAAAACTTAAATCAACCTCTGCCCCCTCTCTAAACGTAATCTTTTCAACTCCCTCTAAATTGCCCTCACTCAAATCAACCTTAGAGCACATAGATACATCTAAATCTTCTGGCAAATTCTCTGCACCCTTTAAATCAACCTCAGCCCCTTCTCTAAACTTAAAATTAAATCCCTCTAAATCACAACCACTCAAATCAACCTTAGAACACATAGATAAATCTAATTCTTTCGGCAAATGCTTTGCATTATGCAAAATAACCTCTGCCCCTTCTCTAAATTTAAGATTTAATCCTTCTAAATCACAACCACTCAAATCAACTACAGAGCACATAGATACATCTAAATCTTTCGGTAAATTACTGGCTTCCCATAAATCAACCTCTGCCCCTTCTTTAAATCTTATTTTTTTAACTTTATCTAAATTACGCCCAAACAACTCAACTTCATCAGCAATATAAAATACTCTTAAATCGTTTCCTTCAAGTGCATCAAATTCTTCTTCGGATTTAACAACAATAACCTTATAGCAGTCATCTTTAAAATAGCACTTTGGCTTATCCTTAACCTCATCAAACTCGTCTTTAAATCCACCCTTTTCTGCTAATTCTTGTAAAACACTCAAAGCTTGTGGCGACATCTCTCGCCCATCAACACAAGACAATATAAACTCTTTATATTCTAAAACTTTATCCGCTACCAACTCGCCATTCTTATCAGAACAATTTTTCTTAATAAGATTGATAACCTTTTTAATATGCGCAAAATGATTAGTTTTACCTAAAATCTCCATAGCAAACTCTGGCGATATCACCCCACCATTAGCATCACGAGTGCGATTAATCCATTCCTCAACCTTTAATGCATCCATATCTTGATTATCTATCTTCACAAACATATACCTATATCCTTTTAACCTGTCATCCCTCCATTCGGTACAACCGAATGGTCAAGGGATCTTCGAATTAATTTACATCTCCATACCGCCATTACCATTTACTAAGCCTATACTCTTCTCATCTCCCACATATTCCACCTTTTCGCTAGATCTCAGTGCATGCCTCATAGCCTCTGCTGCTTGAACTTTATCTCTAAACTTAATCTTCTCAACTCTGCTTAAATCACATCCACTCAAATTAACATAAGAACACATAGAGAAATCTAAATCTTCTGGCAAATTCTCTGCACCATTTAAATCAACCACTGCCCCTTCTCTAAACTTAATCTCCTCAACTCTGCTTAAATCACAATAACCCAACTTAACCTCAGAACACATAGATACATCTAAATCTTTTGGAAAATTATATGCACTAGTTAAATTAACCTCTGCCCCTTCTCTAAACTTAAAACTAATCCCCATTAAATCACAACTGCACAAATTAACATAAGAACACATAGATACATCTAAATCTTTTGGAAAATTATATGCACTAGTTAAAAAAACTCTTGCCCCTTCTCTAAACTTAAGTTTCATTCCTTTTAAATCACAATAACTCAAATTAACTTCATAAGCATCATAAAATATCCTTAAATCTTCTCCTTCAAGATATTCAAGTTCTTCTCCTTTAAGATATTCAAGTTCTTTTTTTGTTTTAATAATTTTTACATCAGCATTTTCGCAGTCTTTTAATTCATAAATTTTAGTTTTACCATTAACTTTATCAAACTCGTCT
>JAZNKG010000043.1:0-2200 GCA_045578445.1 Alphaproteobacteria bacterium | reverse complement strand
ATATTTGAGCATACTTTCATTAAGTTGTTCATAAAGTTCTGTAGTAATCTCTTTGATAAACTCTTCTTTGTTAAAACTTATTATGTTTTGGGGACAACCTTGTTCTTCAAATAATTGATGAGGCTTTATATTTAATACTTTTGCTATGGCATCAATTGTTTCTGGTTTAGGGAATATGTTTCGACTTTCAATTTCAGAAATATATCCGCCACCATACCCTATCTTTTCAGAAAGTTGTTCTTGAGTGAGATTTGCTTTTGTTCGCCAGTATTTTAGATTTTCTTTAAATATTTTTCTAACACCCATATAAAAATAATAAATATTAAAGACTAAAAACTTTATAGTTTATTAAGCGTATTAAATTAAAATTTGACAAATTGCGCTTTGTAAACTAGACTAAAAATAGTCTTATAAGCCATTTTATATTTAATCTACTTATAAAAATGGCTTTCTAACTAGAAAAACAGTTCATTTGCAGGAGGAAAGTGTAATGCAAGTTGTGTACAATTCTTATGATGGTACTACTTTGGGGGCTTATGATGGCGATATTGATTGTGGTAAGCTCTATGACAAAGATGGAAACTACCTAGGCGAGTATTGGGATCATGAAGTTTTTGATAAAAATGGTATGAAACAAGGTGATCATAATGGAGACCCTAAAAGATCATTGGAAATGCTAGTACTAAGGTCAATGCTTTAGTAATTAGTGTTTTGGATTGATTTATGTATATAAATAAGAGGAGTTTTGTAAAATGACAGAAAATGTTAAAGAAATTTTGAAAAAAGCTATAGAAGCTTTTGATTCTGGTAATGTTAATGAATGTATAGAATACTGTGAACAAGCTTTTTCGTTAGAACCTGAAGATTCAAATGTAAAGATAATGAAAGTGGTGTCTATGTTTCTTTCTTATTCTTACTCTGATTCGGTTAAAATATCTATTAATGCATTTGATATTTTAAAATCTATAACAGATGATAATACAATTGATGTTGAAATAAAGCTTTTTCTTATACAATCAATCTATGCCTATAGAAATTATTGGGAAAAGGATAATGCTTTTTGGAAAAGATATACTCGTTATAAAGGAGATGATGATGGAGGATTTGCAAAAGCTATGGCTGTTATTTTGGCAATATTCTCTAATGACAAAAAGTATATAAACAGTTTTATGGATGATGTTATTAGTTTATCTTGGTTACAAAATTCTCCAGTATTTTTGGAATATACAATCGAAAACCTAAAGGATCGTAGAATTAAAAATATTTCATATATTAAGAAACTTATAGAGATTAATAAAGAACAAGAAGGTGATGTAAAAGACTTAATAACCGAACTAGAATGTTTATTTAAAAAAAAGAGAAAGGGAAAGAAAATTATAAATGGAATAAAATGGACTGTAATTGGATTTTTCTTATTATCATTAATAGCTTGGATTCTTGAATCTGCTTTATAAAAACAGGAGGTTTTTATGGATATGCAAACAATGCTAAATGAAGATTTGCTTACAGCAATTCAAAGAGGTTACTTTGATATGGTAAAATCTCTAGTTTCACAAGGTGCAAATGTGAATTATGCAACAATGGATGGTAATTCGCCTTTGACCTTTGCCGTTTATTCTGGTGATATGGAGATTATAAAGTTTTTGTTGCAAAAAGGTGCTGATCCACATAAAAAAAATCGTGCGATAGGTGGAAGCGAAATTTCTGCTATAACCTTTGCTAGATACATGGTAAAAAATGAAAGATTAGCTGATTTCTTGGAATATTATTAATATTTTTTTGCGATTAGAAAAATTTTTTATCCACACAAAATTATTTGTTTTGTGTGGATGAATTGAAATGAAAGTTAATAGAGGATAGGGCAAATGGAAATAGATATCGAATTATTAAAAAAAGAATCTGAGCAAGGGAATTCGGAAGCCCAATACAAACTAGGGCATTGTTATTTTACTGGCACAGAAATTGAACAGAATTACGAAAAAGCAGTTGAATTATGGAGTAAATCAGCTTCTCAAGAAAACGTTGATGCTCAGGTGAATCTAGGTATTGCTTTTTATTTTGGTTTAGGAACTGCTCAAGATTATGAAAAATCTGTTGAGCTATGGACTAAAGCATCAGAGCATGGAGATACCGATGCAATAGTGAAACTTGCAGGCTGTTATACAGAAGGAACTGGAGTAGAGGCAAATTTATCTAAAGC
>JAZNKG010000042.1:0-26193 GCA_045578445.1 Alphaproteobacteria bacterium | reverse complement strand
AATGTTGTCATTAGATTTTCTTCAAAAAATTTTAAAATATTACTTTAAAAATAATCATTTACAATCAAAAAGATATTTGCATTTTAAAACAGTATTTTAAACATATTTTTTTAATCAAAAAAACACTAAAAAATTTTTTTTATTTTGCCCCTTTTTTTTAATCATTTTTTAACATATTTATATATAAAAGTACACTTAAGAAAGTACGTTTAAAAAATCGTATTTACAAAAAAAATTTTTATATTTATGATAACATTGTTTTTACAACAGAATTATTTGGAGAATTGAAATGACATTCAATGAAAATTTGATTAGAGAAGCTGCTTATTACAATTGGCAAAATGCTGGTTGCCCATTTGGTCAAGACGAAATGTTTTGGAATATGGCTATTGAGCAAATTTATGGTTCTAAAGCTACTAAATGCTGCAGCACATCTTGCTCAAAGAAAAAGACTGCTTCTACAAGCAAAAAACCAGCTGCTAAAACAACTTCTAAAGCAAAAGCAAAGAAGTAATTTTATAGCTAAGGTATAAAAAAACCACCCTAATTTGCGGTGGTTTTTTTATGCTTTAAATTTATATTATACATTTACTTTATATTAAATTTTACTGCCTTAAAATATCATAAAACAAACTACATAAGGCATTTTTTATGAAAGCACTATCACCACTAAAAAAATTAGACTTAGCATGTTTTTTACGCTCACAATTATACCTCGCACCAATCCTCTTATTGTTCTATCAACAAAATGGATTAACTATTGCAGACTTTGTAATGTTTCAAGGAATATTCCAATTAACCGGAATATTATTTGAAATACCATGTGGTTATATTGCTGATACAATTTCAAAGAAAAAAGTGCTAATATTAGCCTTCTTTTGTTTCTTTTTAAGAGCCGCACTTTGGTTAAGTTTTTCTGGCATATACATAGTACTTCTAGGTGAACTTTTTAATGCTCTATCTCGTGCATTTTTATCTGGCGTTTATGACAGTTATATTTACGATTATCTCAAAAGCAAAAACAAAACAAATCGTATGCTAAAAGAATGTGGCAGAACCAATTTTGCAATGTCGTCTGGAGCTATGTTTGCAGCCATATTCAGTGCAATTTTATACAAACATTATGGCACAGTAATATTGCTATCTTTAGAGTTTATTTTAACACTAATAAGCATCATCTTACTAACATCTTTACCAAACCCACCTTCTGCCAAACCACACGGTATAACATTAAAACAAAAATTCATAGAAATAAAAGACACAGCCATTGCTACAATCAAAAATAAAAACATCAATTTATATATTTTATATTCTGCGCTCTTGTTCTCTACAACATCGCTATTTTGCTGGTGTTTTCAACCATTACTAAAGATGTCATCCGCACCTGTTTTTATGTTTAGTTTTGTATACGTAATCAATCATGGTCTCAGAGCTGCTTTCTCTTTTTATGTAAATAAATTAAAAAAATTTTTTGGATTTAATCGCCTGCTTGTTGTAACAACATTTTTATGTTTATACTCGTTTGCATGCATGATATTAAGCTTCTATTTCAAACTCCCAAACATCTCAACTTTAAGCCTAATATTTGTATGTATTGGCATCGGATTCCAATTAGCTTTTGCTATAGCTAATATAAACCATATCCACACATATGCATTAGAAGAAACACGTGCCACAATATCTTCTGTAAACAATATGCTACAACAAACAATTTCGGGACTTTCATTAATATTATTCAAATTTGTTGTCGCACCACATAACTCAATTGCTGGACTATCATTTTCTTCTGCCTTTACAGTTTTTGCTATATTTTATATGAGCATGTTTGCCTTACTTTTATATAAAATAAATAAGCGAAAAATCTCACCCAATTAACTAAAAATAAAATAATTAATTATACTATATTTTGCATAAAATAACTTTTTGAAAGGATATAATTAATATGGCTGCATGGATTGTTTTTTTAATAGTAGCATTACTATTTTTTATTGCAGAAATTTACACTCCGACAATGTTTTTCTTAAACTTTTCCGTTGCTGCAATTTGTTGTGCACTATTCTCTTTAATTACCGATAATTACAACATACTAATACCTTTATTTGTTGTATTATCCATTTTATCAATTATATTCTTACGTCCATTTTTAAACATAAATCCTAACAAAGAAAAAAGCCAATATTTTGAATCTCAATATGTAGGAAAAGAAGGAACAGCTATCACAGAAATAACTGCTTTTTCTGGTCGCATTTCTATTTTTGATGAAAATTGGGAAGCTCGCTTAAATGATGAAAACCTCGCACCAATTACCAAAGGCAAAAAGGTAAACATCATTCGTCATACCGACTTAATCATGTATGTTGAAAAGAAAGGAAAGAAACAATGAACTCACTCTTAGTTTTACTTATTATTGCAGTAGTTCTACTTGTAATAAAAGGCTGTATAATTGTTGAACAACAAGAAGTTATGATTATTCAACGATTAGGTAAATACAAAGAAACCCTAACAGCTGGTCTTAATTTTATTTTTCCGTTTATCGATTCGCCTAAAACAATTTATCGTAAAGTAACTGTAAATTATCAAGATGGCGGAACATCTTCTTATATGCAAAAAACCACTCGTATCGATTTACGTGAAACAGTTTGCGATTTTCCTCGTCAAAGTGTAATCACCAAAGATAACGTTTCTATCTCAATTAATGCTGTATTATATTTCCAAATTATCAACCCAGAAAAATCTGTATATGGGGTAGAAAACCTTTATGAAGCAATCGAAAAATTAACTCAAACAACCTTACGTCAATTGATTGGTAAAATGGAATTACAAGAAACTTTAACTTCACGAGATAAAATCAACGTTGAACTTAGAGAAATCTTAGATGGTGCATCAGATAAATGGGGTGTAAAAGTAAACCGTATTGAACTTCAAGACATAACTCCTCCTTCTGATATACAATCTGCAATGGATAAACAAATGAAAGCAGAACGCGAAAAACGTGCTATGATATACGAAGCAGAAGGTGAAAAAGAAGCATCGATTCGCATTGCAGAAGGTAAAAAAGAAGCTGCCATTCGCCAAGCTGAAGGTGAAAAAGAATCAGCAATCTTAAAAGCAGAAGGTATTGCTCAAGCTCGTATGGTAGAAGCACAAGCTGAAAAAGAAGCTATTAATCGCATTATTGAAGCATTATCCAATAAAGGGCAAGCTGATAAATATCTTATTGCAATGAAATATCTTGAAACTATGAAAGAAATGACCTCAGGACAAGATAATAAAATTGTTTATATGCCATATGAAGCTAGCGCTGTATTAAGCTCCGTTGATGGCATAAGAGAAATGCTTGCCACTAAAAAAGGTGCATAAAAATATAACCACAGCCCCGCAAAATAGTGGGGCTTTTTCAGAAAGAAAAAAATATGTTTATACTTTTAACAATAGCAATATTTATTATGAAATTCTTAGCTCTCGGAGTTGTTGGTTTATTCATAGCAGAAGACCTTGAACTAACCAAAGAGGTTGGCGGAACTCTGTACTATACATATATGACTTTGGGCATACTAACATTTACATCACTTTTATTTTTTGTATTAGGCAAACGCATGCTTTGGCTAATATTATTTGTAGGATTTCTAACATCGTATCTAAGTATGTATAATCAAGCTCCTCAAATAAAAGATGTACACGCTAAAAACGATCTTAAAAGTCGATATTTTAAAGATACAAGCACCTTTTTTAATCGAATGGGTGATGTATGGAAAATCATAATAAAAGAAAAAAATTAAACTAAAAACTCCCCTTACAGCTAAGGGGAGTTTTATTATACTAAAAGAAACTAAACATTCGCACCAAACTTACCATTATATGCATCGCAAGCTTCTATAATTAATTTTTTAGCTTCTTCTGGACCTAAAAAACTTTCTATTGTAACTTGCTTCTTCTCTAATACTTTATAGTCTTCAAAAAATCTTTTCAATATTCTTAGTATATGAGGAGGAAGCTCTGATATATTAGTATATACATTATATTCAGGGTCATCCTCATGAATAGCAATAATTTTGTCATCAGCTTCACCGCAATCAATCATCTTCATAACCCCAATTGGGCGAGCTCGCATAATTGATAGAGGATAAATAGATTCTTGCCCTAAAACTAAAATATCAAGAGGGTCATTATCATCACAATATGTTTGTGGAATAAAACCGTAATTAGCAGGATAATGTACTGCTGAATATAAAATACGATCAACCTTAACTAAACCACTTTCTTTATCTAATTCATATTTAACTTGAGAACCTTTTGGAACTTCAATAATTGCAGGAACTAAATTCGGAAATTGCGAATAATGTTTTACTTGATGCCATGGATGCACGATATTTCCCCTTGAAAAATTAAATATCGCCAACACTAGACAAACAAACATCATTTGTCAAGCAAGATTATCAAAAAAATATTTGCTATATCACAAAATATGTGTTACAATAACACATCTTGTTTAAAAATGGAGCTAACAATGAAAACATACGCAATAAATCAATTCGCAAAATATAGCCAAGAAGATATGGAGCGTATCCAAAAAACCTGTGACAATGAAGATTTGGATTATATCGAACAGCACAAAGAAGAACTCCTTCAAATTATGCATAAAGATGAATATGAAGAATTTAAAGAAAACTACACAAATACTATGCAAAAAATGCGTTTACTTTGTGATGCCATTGTGCAAGCTTTCTCTACAGAACACACTCCTGGATTTCCTGAATATATTTACAATATAGACCTCAAAGATGGCTCAATAGAAACAGATAAAAATAATCGTAAAATTAGCTATTCTACAGATTGTATTGCCCCTTGCACAACAACAATGCTCCACTATATCAATCATAACAGCAATAACGTATTCGTTATCTTTCCGCCTATTAAAAGCATACAACGCTCTATTGAAAAAATATTAAGCGAAAGAATTCGTGAAAGACAAGAAAAAAGAGATGAAGAGTTGAGCAAATTTGAAGGTGGAAATCTAGAAGAAGAGCCAGAATTACCTCTTACTTATTCCCCAAAACAGAAAAGATTTATATTAAACTCAAACATCTCAGGGTGTCCTACCAAACAACTACTAAACCCTCAACATCAAGAAAACCTAAAGAAAACTGAAAACACTTTAGTAAATTGGATAAAAGAAGGATGCTTGCCTAAAGATATCTATCGTTTAACCATTACCGCAAACTACCCTGAAGAATTAGAAAAATTAATTAAGGATTTGGAAGAAAAATTCCCTTCATATATCAAATTTGATGAAGGAGAGCGCAATCTTTATAAAGAAAAATTGAGTAAAAATAAACGCAGTTATTTTGATATAAAAAAATCTGCAACTATTACCATTCCAAATACAAACATTAAGTTCAAAATTGAATTTCAATTCAAGCAGACCAACATGTTTTTTGCACATATTCGTTCACACGAAGCATATGAAGAATATCGCAAATTAGAAGCTGATTATCTCAAACAACGTGACTTATATGAAAAGAAAAAAACTGTTGAAGCAAAAAAGAAAATGCTTCAATTAAGAAAACAATGTGAAGAGAAAAAAATATTATGCGTAAAAATTCACCGTAATGCAGTACATCAAAGCAATATGTACCTTATGAATAAAATCTT
Source organism: Alphaproteobacteria bacterium (assembly GCA_045578445.1). Lineage (GTDB taxonomy): Bacteria > Pseudomonadota > Alphaproteobacteria > RF32 > CAG-239 > CAG-267. Next base: position 20,541 of record JAZNKG010000042.1, on the reverse strand, counting down.
ATGGTTAGATGATAATGCTAGAGGTTTACGCCGTTTACCATCCGATGAAGAAGGACGCTACGATATGTCTATAGAAACCTTACGTAAAAACTACATTGTAGAAGACTACACTCCATTTGATGGCGCTACAGAGTTTGCAACCAGTGATGATGAATATTTAAACAAATCTTATTACTTAAAACTGATTGGTATCTTGCCCGAAAGTTTTGATGAACTTGGCAAAAACGCCAAAGAAAAAGTAACCAAAACTTGGGCAACTTTAACAGATGCTGATATTAAAACATTTGACCGTATAACAAGTACAGCTATTAAATACCAAGATATAATAAGAAATATTCAAAAGCGTCGTCACATTATGGATGATAATGCAATTCTTAATGCTATGGCTGAATTTACACGTTCTTAAGGATATTACAATGACAAATATAAAATATGCTATTTTCGATGTAGGACAAGTTATATACCCATATACACTAGCGCCTGTTTATGAGCTAATGAAAAATAAAACTCAAGAACCTCATATTTTTAATAACAAACACACACCTTATGACTACGACTATAAACCATACATGAAAGGCGAAATGTCTGATACAGAATTTGCTAAAGAACTATGCTTTTTCTGTCGCGTAGAGTACAATCAAGACACATTTAATCAAATAAATGAAGCTCTACACCAAGGTTGTGGAGAGCGATTCGCAGAAACACAAAAAGCTATAAAAATCTTAAAAAATAACAACATAGAAGTTTGCCTTTTATCCAACGCGCTACCAATTTTAGCAGACACAGGAAAAAACATCGCTAAACCGCAATATACTTTTACCTCATATAATTTAGGACTATTGAAACCTGACCCAGAAATCTATAAAACAGTTAAAGAAAAACTTGGCGTTGAGTTTAATGAAATTATGTTTATTGATGACAAAGAAAAAAACGTTATATCAGCCAAAAATTTAGGCATACATGGCATAGTTTATAAAAAAGAAACAATCGTTGCAAATATCAATTCTTTGCTTTCTCAGCCCATTTATAACGCAAAAGAAAGATAAACTACATTTCTTTACCAAAATCTGTTCTCTGCAAACCTTTTTCTGCAGATTTAGGCGCTTTATCTAAATCGTCAATACCCTTTTTGCTCATAACATCACTTAGAGCTTTATCGCTTTGAATATATTCTTCAATAGATTTAAAACCACCTTGTTTCATACAAGCCTTCACAATACTACATTCAGATAGAGCTTTTTTACTAATTTTATCTTGGCAAACAACACTATGAAACTCTTGCAATTGTTCTTTACTAAAATCTGGCTCAGATGTTATGCGCCAAGCCAATTTAAAAATATCTGTATCAGATGACGGAATTTTAGAAGGGTTTAATGCATATTCTTTCAACTTTTCATAGGTCTCAGGCATCATATAAGTCATCGCACCGCCTTTAACCTTCCTTTGCATATCAAACTCTGAATTTCTTACTTGATGAATTTCACCAACCGTATGTCCAATTTTAGAACGAGCATAATTATATACATCAAATGCCGTTTTAGCATATTGAGGATGCTCTTTCATAATCTTAAGTAAAGCAAATGCATCACACTTGCGTTCATCGTTTGTACCACACGCTGCATGAATTGCCTCATGATACAATCCTCTTTTTAGCATAATTTCATTCCATTCTTCGCTTGAAATACCAGAAGCTTTTACTTCTGCCAACAACTCATCTGCCCCTCGAGGCATATCTGATTTAACTTCAGGAAGTGCAATAATTTGCATATCTCCAATATGCCTATCCTTAAAATTAGTATTACCCACTATTTCATCAAAAACACCGTCTTTTGAAAGACCATAAAACATCTTTCGTGTAACATCTCCCCATAAGACATCATCGGCATTTTTTTCATAAGAAAAATCTTGTCCATTTTTTTGCAAAAAGTCAAAAATAACACGAGATTTAGCCTCTACATCATCCATATTAGGGCTCTGCAATTTATAACGCATTAATGCAAGATTAAATAACTTAGCATTAGCTAACACAATATTTCCTTTTACTGGATTATCAGCATCTCTTTCATTTACACCCAAATTATATAAAGCATCTTCATTAGAATAAGCCAAACCATCACTGCAAGATTTATATGTGTCATACAAATCTTTTGCAAAATCCTTATGCTGAGCTATAAATTCATTATACGTCATATTCCCTCCTAACAAAGAGTATACTATAAATAACCCCAAAAGTCAATTATAATCTTTTTCCGATTCGCAACACGCATACAAACAGTTACAGATTATTTTTAACTAAAAAATGACAACAAAAAAAGAACCGCCCATACGAGCGATTCTTTTTTCACAATATTTTAGAAATTTTTAGAAATGTTCGTCACATTTTTTAATTAATTCTTCAATATTCTCTGGTGGCCATCCTGGAGTATCCATACCTAAGTGAATACCCATCTTAGAAAGAACCTCTTTGATTTCATTCAAAGATTTTCTACCAAAGTTAGGTGTTCTAAGCATTTCTGCTTCAGTTTTTTGTACCAAATCACCAATATACACAATATTGTCATTCTTCAAGCAGTTTGCAGAACGAACTGAAAGTTCAAGTTCGTCAACTTTACGAAGAAGATTTCTATCAAATGGAAGCTCTTCTTTAATATCTTCTGCATCGCTTTCAGGCTCATCAAAGTTAATAAATGGCTTCAATTGGTCTTGTAAGATTCTAGCAGACAAAGCTACTGCATCTTCAGGAGTTAACACGCCATTAGTTTCAATAACCATTGTCAATTTATCATAATCTGTATTTTGACCAACACGAGTCTTATCAACTTTGTAAGATACTTTTCTTACAGGAGAATAAATCGCATCAACTGCAATTACACCAATTGGAGCATCTGCAGGTTTGTTTTGAACAGCTGGCACATAACCTTTACCTGTACCAACAGTCAATTCCATAGCGATTCTAGCACCTGCATCCAATGTACAAATAACATGATCAGGGTTCATAATTTCAACATCATGACCTGTCTCAATCATACCAGCTGTAACAACCATTGGACCTTCAGCCTTTAAGCGCATAGTCTTCTGCCCTTCAGAATGAACAGCAACTGCTAATCCTTTAATGTTTAAGATAACATCAGTAACATCTTCGCGTACGCCTTCAATAATAGAAAACTCATGCAATACACCGTCAATTTTTACCGCTGTAACTGCACCGCCTTGTAAAGAAGATAATAAAACTCTTCTTAAAGCGTTACCCAGAGTTAAACCAAAACCTCTCTCTAAAGGCTCTACAACTATCTTAGCAACATTCCTGCCTTCGCCTGGAACAACCCCGAGATTAGTTGGTTTTATAAGTTCTTGCCAATTCTTCTGAATCACTGGAATACCCTCTTAACTAGTTTACACGCAACAATAAAAATAGGTAGAGGAAAGAAAAAACTTCCCTCTACTTAAAACTTAAAATTAAACTCTGCGGCGTTTTCTTAAACGGCAGCCGTTATGTGGAATTGGAGTTACATCACGAATAGAAGTAATTGTAAATCCGATTACCTGTAATGCTCTAATTGCAGATTCGCGACCAGAACCAGGACCTTTAACTTCCACTTCCAAAGTTTTCATACCGTTTTCTTGAGCTTTCTTTCCTGCTTCTTCAGCGGCAATTTGTGCAGCATAAGGAGTAGATTTACGAGAACCTTTAAAACCTTGAGCACCTGCTGTAGACCAAGAAACTGTATTACCTTGTGCATCTGTAATTGTTACTCTTGTATTGTTAAATGTAGAATTGATATGAGCAACACCAGATGTGATGTTTTTCTTTTCTTTTCTTTTAATAACTGTTTTTGCCATCGCTACCTCACTTACTTCTTCTTATTAGCCACGGTCTTGCGTTTACCCTTACGAGTTCTCGCATTTTGTTTAGTACTTTGACCGCGAACAGGCAAACCTTTACGATGACGAAGACCGCGGTAACAACCTAAGTCCATCAAACGTTTGATATTAACGCCTACTTCACGACGAAGTTCACCTTCAACGAGGTATTCTCTGTCAATAACATCGCGAACTTTAGCGATATCTTCGTCAGACAATTCATGTACACGACGAACACCATCTACGCCCGCTTTTGCACAGATAACCTGTGCTGTTTCTCTACCAATGCCATAGATAGAGGTTAAAGCAATCTCTAATTTCTTGGCAGTTGGGATATTTACACCAGCTATACGAGCCAAATTAACTCTCCATTATAAAATATTAAACCATTCAAAAAGTTGATCACCACTTTTCAAAATTAATGCGGATTATAGGGCATAAATTATTAGAGTCAACAATTCTTTTAAAAAAAATGCAATTTTTTTAGTTTTTTTAATAAATTATTCCAAAATTATCTCAAAGCTTTTAATAAAAAAGATTAATCACAAATCCATTGTCTTATTTAAAGGTAATTGTTTCTGTTTTTCTTCATCTTTAAATACAACTTCACAGTAAATACTACGGTCAGCTCCGCCAAATTCTTCTAATTGCTCTTTATTTTTCAGAACAAGCTTTTTAACATCGCTTAAATTCCAAAGCCATAAATCAGCTTTTTTACACATAGAAATATCAACTATTTTAGGCATTTCATAGCTAGTTCTTAAACTAACGTCAGCTCCTTCTCTGAAACTTACCTCATTAATATTAGTAAAATAGCAGGAACACACATCAACCCCTGAACTTTTTGTAAAATCAAAATCTTTTGGAACAGTAAGTTTGTATAAAGTAATCACGCCACCTTCTTTTAATTCAATCTTATTTATACGAGAAATATCACAAACCGAAAATTCAACTTTATCACACATAGATACATCCAAATTATCTGGAATATTCTGAACTTTATTAAAAGCAACCGTTGAGCCCTCTCTAAAATGAAAATTTTTAATTTTAGATAAATCATAATTATAAATTTGAACTCTTCTACAAGGTAAAAAATCAACATCTTCCGGTATTTTTTCAGCTCCCCAAAACCTAACAACCGCCCCTTCAATAAATCTAAGTTTTTTTACTTTTGCTAGTTCATTGACTTCAAAGCTAACTTCAGCACAATCGAGTAATACATTTACATCATCTTCCTTTATTCCATATAAATTTAGTTTATTTTTTATTATATACCACTTCTCGCAATCAACTTTATTATAAGCTTTAGATTTTTCATTTGCTTTATCAAATTCTTCTCTAATACCACAAGCATCAGCTAATTCTTGCACCCCTTTAAGAGCTATACCTTCGTGTTCTCGCCTATCAACTGAAGATAATATAAAATCTTTATAGGCTAAAACTTTATCTTTAACCAGCTCGCCATTTTCATCCATGCAAGCCTTTTTAATATGATTGATAACCTTTTTAATATGCGCAAAGTGATTTGTTTTACCTAAAATCTCCATAGCAAACTCTGGCGAAATAACTCCACCATTGGCATCACGAGTGCGATTAATCCACTCCTCAACCTTAAAAACATCCATATCTGTATTATCTATCGCTACAAACATCCTACATTTCCTTATTTAAAACCTTACCTATTTTATTGAATAAACTTTCATATTCTACTTTGCCACTAAAATTCCATGCAAATTTCATAGATTTATCTTTCTGAAATCCATTCTTAAACTTAATCTTCTCAACTCCGCTTAAATAACAATACCTCAAATTAACCTTAGAACACATAGATACATCTAATTCTTTTGGTAAATTCATTGCACCCATTAAATCAACCTCAGCCCCTTCTCTAAACTTAATCTTCTCAACTCCGCTTAAATTACAACCACTCAAATCAACCTTAGAACACATAGAAAAGTCTAATTCTTTTGGTAAATTCATTGCACCCTTTAAATCAACCACTGCCCCTTCTCTAAATTTAATACTTTCAACTCCGCTTAAATTACATTCGCTCAAAGTAACCTTAGAACACATAGATAAATCTAAATATTTCGGTAAATTCTTCGCGCCTCCTAAATCGACCTTAGCCCCTTCTCTAAATTTAAATTCTAATCCTTCTACATTACATTCAATCAAATCAACCTTAGAGCACATAGATAAATCTAATTTTTTTGGTAAATTCTCTGCGGCACTTAAATAAACCTCAGCCCCTTCTCTAAATTTAAGTTCTAATCCCTCTAAATCACAACCTATCAATTCTACCTTAGAACACATAGATACATCTAAATCTTTTGGTAACTTCTCCGCATTATTTAAATTAACCTCAGCCCCTTCTCTAAACTTAAGGTCCAATCCTTCTAAATCACAACCAGTCAATTTTACCTCAGAACACATAGATACGTCTAAATCTTTCGGTAAATTTATTGCACCACTTAAATCGACCTCAGCCCCTTTTTTAAATTTTAAACTTTTTACTTCGCCTAAATAACATCCAACCAAATTAATATAATCAGCATCAATAAATACTTTTAAATTATTACCTTTAAGAGCTTTAAATTCTTCTTTTGTTTTAACTACAACTCTATCACATTCGTTTTTATCATACTCTTTAGGTTCTTTACCATTGGCAACATCAAATTCTTCTCTAGTACCACTCGCATCAGCTAATTCTTGCAACCATTTAAAAGCCACTCCTTCTTGTCCTCGTCCGTCAACTGAAGATAATATAAACTCTTTATAGGCTAAAACTTTATCTTTAACCAGCTCGCCATTTTCATCCATGCAAGATTTCTTAATATGATTGACAACCTTTTTAATGTGCGCAAAGTGATTAGTTTTACCTAAAATCTCCATAGCAAACTCTGGCGAAATTACCCCACCATTGGCATTACGATTGACATTAATCCAATTCTCAACCTCAAATACATCCATATTTTGATTATCAATCGCCACAAACATCTATAAATATCCTTTTTCCTCTTCTAGCCACATTAACAAATCATCTAAGGATTGATAGAGTGCCTATACATACCATGATTCTAACACAAAACATAGCTTAAGTAAAGCAAAAAAAAGACGCCACATTACTGTAGCGTCTTAATTTTATTATTTTTTTATTATCTTTTCTTTTTGCTAACCAAAGATGCTTTCTTTAACAAGCCCTCATACTGATAAGCAATCAAATGAGATTGAACTTGAGTAATAAAGTCCAAAGTAACTTGCACCACGATAAGCAATGTTGTACCACCCAAAACGAATGGAACAGAAAGTTTAGCAATCAAAATTTCTGGCAAAATACAAAGAGCAGCCAAATAAATAGAACCTAAAACTGTTAACCTTGTAACAACATAGTCCAAATATTCTGCTGTATTTTTACCAGGTCTAATACCTGCAATAAAACCACCATGTTTTTTCAAATTTTCAGCTGTTTCTTCTGGATTAACAACAACTGCTGTATAGAAAAACGCAAAGAATATAATCAAAGATGCATATAGCACTAAATAAACAGGTTGACCATGTCCCAAATAACGACTTAGTGTTTGCACCCATTCAGGGCCATTATTTGACCAAATATTAGCAACAGTAACAGGCAACAACAATAAAGCACTTGCAAAAATTGGAGGAATAACACCTGTTGGGTTAACTTTTAATGGTAAATGAGAACTTTCAGCAGAAGAAACTCTCAAACCAACCTGACGCTTTGGATATTGAACCAAAATTCTACGTTGAGCCATTTCTACTTTTAAGATAATGAATACCAATGCAATACTCATAATAAATAAGCTTAAAATAACCAATGGAGACATAGAACCAATACGTCCCAACTCTAAAGTTTGAGCAATTGCTGGAGGAATATTAGCAATAATACCAACTGTAATGATTAAAGAAGAACCATTACCAACACCACGTGCAGTAATTTGTTCACCCAACCATACAATAAACATTGTACCACCAACCAAAGAAACAATTGTAGAAAATACAAATGTATAAGGTGCAATAATCACAGCACTACTACCATCAGCATTAGACAAGCTCATCAAACCATAAGCAATACCATAACCTTGAACAATTGTAATCAATACTGTTAACATTTTTGTATAGTGTTGCATTTTACGATGTCCAGCCTCACCTTCTTTCTTCAATTGCGCTAAAGAAGGAATAACAGATTGACCCAATTGCAAAATAATTGATGCTGAGATATAAGGCATAATGTTTAATGCAAAAATAGTCATACGCTCTAACGCACCACCGGAAAACATATTAAACATACCCAAAATACCATTTGAGTGAGCCTTAAATAATTCACTCAAAACATTTGAATCAATACCTGGCAATGGAATGAATGTTCCCATACGGAAAACAATTAGAGCCAATACTGTAAATAGCAAACGTTTTTTAAGTTCTGTTGCTTTGCTAAAAACGGACGAGTCCATATTTGCCGCCATTTTTTCTGCTAATGATACCATTTTTATTTCCTTAAAATTATTAATCTTAAACATTTGGAAAAAGGGAGTCCTTTTCCAAGCTCTCCCCAATTTAATACATAAAATTTAAATTTGCCTTTAAATTTTAACTTTTTCCACTATCTTTTAAAGAAAATAAAAAAATCCCCCTAATTCACTAGGGAGATTTTTCATTTTATAAAGTAAATTTTGCGTTTATAGCCTCAGATGTCCACCTAGGGAGGGGGCTCGCAGTAAAAAAACGTTTGATAAACGTTTTTGCGAGAGCTACAGCTACTGTTAATGAGCGACTTTGTTGTAAAACAAACAAAGCGAATGTTACAGTTGCTTGACCGAAATGAAGTTAGGGTTGTGCCTAAGCATACAACCCTTACGTAATAAGACGTACATAGAAGTACGTGACTGAGCGAAGACAGGCTTCCAACAGCAAGAACTAAATTTAAGTTATGCGTTTAAAAGGAGGAAATTTTGCGTTTATAGCCTCAGATGTCCACCGAGGAGCACGAGTGTACATAGAAGTACACGACGCGACGAAGTGTGGCTTCCATCTGAGAGCTAGAAACCAAAATTTACCCTTTTAAATAGTTAAACCAAACGGGACGACGCCCCTCACGTATAGCCTTCATCTGATACTTTGTCTTAACCCAGTCACTAGGTTCTAAGCGCCAATCATTAGATGTTTTTGCAGTCCATACAAAGCGCTTATCATTATGCATAGTACGAAGAACATGACGTTTATAGATTGGATGATCTGTTGCAATTCTAAACAGACCACCTTTTTTCAATAAACGATGTATTTCATTTAAATTAGAAGGATTTACAAAGCGTCTATCTGCATGTTTTTTCTTTGGCCAAGGGTCTGGAAACAATAGATAAATTTTATCAAAAAAGCCATCCGGGATACGCTCAAACAATAAACGCACATCATCATCAAAAACACGAACGTTTTGCACTTCATAATCTGTAAGAGAAATTGTCTCTGGCAAATTATCTCCTTCTTTAACCCCACTAATAAGGCTAAGAAGATTTGCCACTCCATTTTTAAAGACTTCAACCCCAACGTATCCTACATCAGGATTATTTTTTGCTTGACCATATATATGTTGACCATCGCCAAAACCAATTTCTAAACAAATTTCTCTTTTTTTAGCGCCAAACATCTTGTCTTTATCAAAATCTGATGCCTCAGAAATTTTCATCTGAGGCAATAGATTATCTAACAAAAACAATTTAGCTTTTCTAACTGTACGACCTTTTCTACGACCAAAAAATTTTGGCGCCGACACATTATCTAAAAAACTAATCATTATTACTTTCTGTCCTTTCACGAAGACTAGTCAACATAGTCATCAAAGCATTTCTAGCTTTTACAGGAAGAGCAAAATAAGCCTTTAATAACATAGTTGCTTCAGCACCGCTCAATGGTTCAAATTTTTGCTCAACTTCATCTTCACGCAAAAATGTACCACCATAAATTTTGCTATATTCTGGAAGTTTTAAGAAAGATTCCATATCCATATCATCGTAAAAGTAATCAATAGACACACCTAGAATTGTTGCGATAGAATACAATCTACCAGCACCGATTCTATTTACACCTTTTTCATATTTTTGAACTTGTTGGAAAGTAATACCCAAACGATCAGCCATTTCTTTTTGGCTCAATTGTAAAAGTCTTCTTCTAGCACAAATTCTAGCACCAACGTGAGCATCAATAGGACCAATACCGCTTTCGATAGCTGCTTCTTCAGGGGTCATATCTGCTTTTCTTTTTCTTCCTCTGGCCATAAGTATTCTCCATAGATAAATTAAAAACTAAAATGGATATTACAGCATTTACAAAAAAATGCAACAATTTTTTTTAGAATTTTACAACTTATACTAGATTCGTGTTTTAACTTATGCTATCTTTTTTCTATCTAACATATAGGCAATAAGTATCAATAACAAAGCCAAACAAAGAGGAAGAACATTTCCTACTTTGCCATAAATTGTGTTAGCACTTAAAATTTTAGGCAATATAACATCTATTTTACCTGCAACATTTAATCCTATTTCTCCTAAAATTTCTCCTTTTTTAGAAATAACAGCACTAACGCCCGTATTTGCACCACGAATAACCGTAATTCCCTCTTCTATTGCCCTCATTTGAGAAGCCACAAGATGTTGATATGGTCCTGAACTAATACCATACCAACCATCATTAACTAGAACAAATAAAATTTCTGGCTTTTCTTTTTTATTAATAACCTCATTGGGGAATATACTTTCATAACAAATAGCTCCACCTAAAAGAGGTAAACCTTTAACTTTAATATTTTTATATTTTTCACCTTTACCTAAAGTTCCTACAATATTTGTTATTGGACGCATAAACTCAGGCAAATATTCTCTAAAAGGCAAATATTCCCCAAAAGGAACTAAATGAGACTTGTCATAATAATCTAAAATATCACCCTTTTCATTAATTACAAACATAGAATTATAAGCAATTAACTCTCCGTATTCCATTGCTCCTCTTAACAAGCCTGTAACCAAAAAACCTCCGCTTGGCACAGCTTCTGTTACTTCTATAAGATGATTTATATCTCTATCTAAAGGATATGGCACAGCAGCCTCACCCCAAACAACCAAATCAATATCACTACTTAAACCACTTTTGCTCATATCTATGTGCTTACGAAAATTTTCATAAGCTTTATCACTGTCCCATTTATATGTTTGCGGAATGTTTGGTTGTACCAGTCTAACCTTAATATCACCATCTTGTGTTGATTGCATAAAAGTGCTTGCACAAATTAATATAAATATAGCTGGAATTCCAATAAAACCTATAGCCCCCCAATACATCTTTCTTCTACACAAGCTAATGAGCAATAATACAATACCACAAATTATTGATAACACACAAAGAGATAAGCCATACGTTCCTATAATCGAAGCGCCTTGTATTAAATGGATATCAAAACTCAATACTGTACCCAATAAATTCCAAGGAAAACCAGTAAAAATAAAACTTCTAATCCATTCTAACAAAACAAAAGAGCTGCAAAAATATAACATTTTAGAATATATATTTTTACCAAAATCACTAATTACAAAAGGAAAACTCCAAAACAAACCAAAAAACAAACCTATTGCCAAAGCAACCACAGGTATATAACTAGAAACAGCATCATCTAATAAAAGTGCATTGTTAATCCACCCTAGACCAACAATATAAAATCCCATACCATATACATATGATAACCAAAACAGCTGTTTTTTATTATATTCTTTATAAAAAACATAAAAAACAAACGAAATTAAAGATACATACCCCCAAACAGCTGACGTAAAAGGAGGAAAAATCAAAGACCCGATTCCCCCAATAAAAAACCAACTCCATAAAGGAACTCTTTTATTTTCAATTATTTTAGAAAAAAGGGGAATTTTTATCCCCTTTAATGAATAAGACATACTATTCTCCCTCGATGTCTTTATATGGATTTTCTATTGAAAAAGACGCTAAAATATCAACTTCAAGATTTTCCATCTCTTCAGCCTCTTCATCTTCCTGATGGTCAAAGCCCAACAAATGCAAAAATCCATGAACCAACAAATGACAATAATGTGCATATACACTTATTTGCTTTTCATTAGCCTCTCTAACCAATGTTTCATAAGCTAAAATAATATCTCCGAGCTCAGCTTCTTCAACCTCATCTAGAGTATCCCAAAACAAATCATCATCAATATTAGCAAACGATAAAACATTTGTAGGCTTATCCATACCTCTAAACTCTTTGTTTAACTTATGAACTTCTGCATCATTACTCAAACAAACATTTAGCGAAAAAGTATTTTCTCTAGCCAATAGTTCATGCTCTAAAGAAGACACATAATCAAACACTAAATCTTTTAGATTTTGCGCTACTTTTTCTGCATCAAAGTCCACCGCATCAAACCAATTATCATTCTCAACGGTTACATTCAAAATCACATTATTTTTCATCGCGTTCTTTTTTGCTTCTTTCTTCATATGCCTTAACAATTTTTGCAACTAATCCATGGCGAACCACATCATTTGCAGAAAATGTTACAGAACCAATATTGCCAACACCTTTTAATGTATCAATAGCATCTTTAAGACCAGATATTACGCCTCTTGGTAAGTCAACCTGACTTAAGTCACCATTAACAACCATACGAGAGTTTTCACCCAAACGTGTTAAAAACATTTTCATCTGCATAGGTGTTGTATTTTGTGCTTCATCCAAAATTACAAATGCATTAGAAAGTGTACGACCTCTCATATATGCCAAAGGTGCAATTTCAATCTCACCCAAAGCAAGTTTTTTATCAACTTGTTCTGCTGGCAACATCTCATACAATGCATCGTATAAAGGACGTAAATATGGATCTACCTTATCTTTCAAATCACCAGGTAAGAAACCTAAATTTTCACCAGCTTCAACAGCAGGACGAGATAAAATAATTTTATCAACTGCCCCTTCAAGCATCATAGACACAGCCAAAGCAACTGCCAAATATGTTTTACCAGTACCAGCAGGTCCCAAGCCAAAAACAAGCTCATTTTGCATCATCTCAGTAATATATTTAGCCTGAGTTGCAGAACGTGGATAAATATAGCGTTTTTTAGTTTTTAAAACAATCTCACTCAAAGACTGTTTTTCATCTGCACTACCTTTACCACCACAAATACGAACAGCCGCCTTAACCTCTTGCTCGCCAATACTCTGACCTTTACTAGCTTTTTCATACAATACATCAATTGCTGTTTTAGCATTTTCAATATCTTTTGCTGAACCTTTAATTGTAACTTGATTTCCAAAACTCAAAATTTCAACATTAAGCATTTTTTCAATCAAACGAATATTTTCATCATTAACACCAACTAAAACTTTTAATAATTGATTGTTAAAAAGTTCAAAACTAAGTTCTGCCATATTATAATACCTCCCCACTTAAAGAGTTCATTGAAGCATCAATAACGCGTACTTCAACAATTTTGTTAATTAATGAATTATCAGCCTCTGCATATAAATTTTGCATATATGGAGTACGGCCAGTTAATTGTCCTTTATGTCTACCTTTAGACTCAAACAATACAGGCATAACTTTACCTATACTATTTTTATTAAATTTAGTTTGATAATCAAATAACAAATCTTGCAATATTTGCAATCTTTCTTTTTTAACCTTTTCTTCTATTTGATTATCCATAATAGCAGCAGGAGTACCTGCTCTTCTACTATATTTAAAAGAAAATGCCTGAATATATTTAACTCTGTTCACAACATCCAATGTTTGCTTAAAATCTTCATCTGTTTCACCAGGAAAACCTACAATAAAATCAGAAGACATGCCAATATTAGGATTTGCTTCTTTGAGTTTTTCAACCACTCTCAAATAATCATCCCTAGTATGACGACGATTCATTCTTTTTAAGACATCATCAGAACCTGATTGAATTGGCAAATGCAAATAAGGCATTAATTTACTAAGATTCTTATGACATAAAATCAAATCATCATCAACATCTGCCGGATATGACGTTGTATATCTAATACGCTCTAAACCATCAATTTCAGCAACTTTATTCAATAAATAAGCCAAATTTCTCTCTTTACCGTTTTTATCTTCTCCATGATAAGAGTTAACATTTTGACCTAATAAATTTATTTCTAAACTTCCTGTAGCAACTAGTCTTTTTGCTTCTGTCAAAATATCTTCAACAGGACGAGAAACCTCAACACCTCTAGTATATGGCACAACACAATATGTACAAAAATTATTACACCCCTCTTGTATTGCCAAATAAGAACATCCGCCTTCAGCCTTATTCTCTGGCAAATAATCAAATTTAGATTCTGCTGAAAATTCTGTATCAAGAAGCTGATTTTCTCTATCTTTCATTAATTGAGAAACAACTTCTTTTAAACGAAAATATCTTAAAGGCCCTAAAGCAAAGTCCACATAAGGAGCTCTTTTTAATATTTCTTTATCCTCAGCTTGAACCACACAACCTGTAACACCAATAATTGTATCTTTTCCCTGTTCTGCTCTTTCTTGTTTAATTAAATATATACGCCCTAAATCAGAAAAAACTTTTTCTGCCGCTTTTTCTCTAATATGACACGTATTAAAAATAATTACATCCGCATCTTTTGCAGAAACCGCCTTAGAAAATCCCATTTCTTCAAGCATACTAGCCATCCTACTTGAATCATAAACATTCATCTGACAGCCAAAAGTTTTAATATAATATTTTTTTTCCATTATTTTAATTACAACCCAAACTAATTAACATAAACGACACTATAATACCATACTTTCTTTTTTTCAAACAAAATCTTTCATAAAAAATCAAATTTATCACAATACATCTTTTTTTATTGAAACATTATTGTTTTAGTATAAAATCTACATAAATACTGAAAGGAAAAACAATGAACAGCTATATGTCAATTGGGCAAAATTACATAAAAAAAGCCACAAAAGAAGAAAAAGATATTTTTTTATCTATTCTTTGCACTTTATCTGCCATAGATGGTCATTCATCTGACTCAGAAATAGAATTTATCGAAGATATTGCTAAAGATATCGGAGTAGAGCTAAAACCAACATATTTTTCTATAGATGAAAATTTTTGCATTAATAAAGCCTCTTTTATATCAAATCGTAGACTAGCTTTAGAAATTGTAAAATATATGCTTGCACTTTCATACACTGATAATTCTTTCTCTGATAAAGAGGGAAATTTTATCTGCAAAATAACCGAAGCCTTAAATATTGAACCTCAAAAGGTTAGTGAAATTAGCTCATGGATTATTGATAGAATTGTATGGCTCGAACAAGCTTATCTTATTTTTGAAGAAAATAACGAATAAAAATTCATAATTAACTTAAAATTAAAACAAAATATAAATTATTATAGCGAATGTACTGGCAAATTTAATTAAAGTTTATCGACAAGGAGAAAATTTATGGAAATATTATTAGACAGTATCTTATGGTGTGTAGAAGGTGCTTTACAAGTATACTTTATGCTTGTTGTAGTTAGTGTTGCATTATACTGGTGCATGCATTATGAACTAATCGGACAAGGTGGCGAAACATTCAAAAGATTTTTAAGCCTATTACATAAGATAACAGAACCTGTATATGCAAAAATGCGTGAAAAAATTAAACCTGTTTCAGGTTTTGATGTTACTCCATACGTATTAATTTTTGCTTTAATGTTTGTGCTACACATACTTTCATCTGTACGTATGGCTTTAGTTGCTCAATAATATGTTTTATGAACAAACCACAAATGGATACATTTTACGAATTAGGGTAACTCCAAATTCCTCAAAATGTGCTGTTTGTGGTATTTTTACAGACTGCGGAGGGCAAGATTTTCTAAAAGTAAATCTGACCTCTGCACCTGAAAAAGGAAAAGCTAATAGCGAACTTATAAAACTCTTAAGCAAAACACTACATTTATCAAAAAGTAGTTTTTCTATCATAAGCGGAGAAACAGATAGATACAAAAAACTGCTACTTTCTATCCCTCATTCACAAACAATAGAAACATCTATCAATGAACTGGAGCAAAACAATGACAGCAAACATTCTTGATGGCAAATCTTTAGCGCAAAAAATTCGCCAACAACTAAAAGAAAAAATTTCTCAATTAAATACTCCTCCTACACTTGCTGTTATAATTGTTGGTAATAATCCTGCCAGTGAAATATACGTAAAATCTAAAGAAAAAGCCTGTCTAGAAGTAGGAATTACACCAAAAACATACACTCTAGAAGAAGATACTACTCAACAAGAATTATTAAACATAATTAATCAACTAAATAATTCAAAAGACATAAACGGAATATTAGTGCAACTTCCACTCCCTAAACACCTTGATACCACAGCAATTCTCCAATCAATTTCGCCAATAAAAGATGTAGATGGATTTCACCCCCTAAATAGTGGCTATCTTATCCAAAACACCGCACAAGGATACATCCCATGTACCCCAAAAGGCATAATACGTCTACTAAAAGAAGCAAACACTGATTTATCTGGCTTAAATGCTGTTGTTATTGGTCGTTCACAAATTGTTGGTTTACCTATCGCTCAACTTTTGATTCAACAAAATTGCACTGTAACAACTGCTCATTCAAAAACCCGCAATCTCAAAGAAATCTGCAAAAACGCAGACATACTAGTTTCAGCAATCGGTAAACCAGAATTTATTACTAAAGAATTCATAAAATCTAATGCAATAATCATAGACGTAGGCATAAACCGTACTCCTAACGGTTTAAAAGGAGATGTATATTTCAATGATGCGCAATCATTAGCAAAATATATCACACCAGTACCTGGAGGTATTGGCCCAATGACAATTGCAATGTTATTAGAAAACACTTATGAAGCTTTTTTAAAACAGAACTCTTAAAATATTCAATATTCTGCATTATATAATCATCACAAACAAACGTGAGGAGAAAACAATGCAAAACATGGGAAACATTTTTTTATACAACAACAATCAAACAAACAAAAATTTATACCACCACAACCTAGAAGAACTGGGATATTTTTTATTTGATACAGACAATCTTCACAAATTTAGCTTATACAACAAAGAAGTAACACCCGATGTAATCTTATTTGATTTTGATAACAAAACTCCTGTAAATTTTATTTCTTCACTAGAAAGACGCTTCGAACGCACCTCTATTCCCATAATAGTAGTATCAGAAGCCCCCAAAGCTTTAATATACGATCCAGCAATTAGCCATTATCTCAATCATGAAGACGCAAAAAAACATTTAATAAACATCTTAGAGGCATATTGCATTGGTAACAAACATCACCATATATTATATATCAACCTTAAACCATATGAAAAATCTGATTTCACAAAATCTGCAATTGAAAAAGGTTACTCAATTTTTGAAGTACATAACATAAAATCAGCTACAACATATCTTAAAAAAAATCGCCCCTCTATTATATGTATAAATTTTCAACCAGCTCTAAGTCGCTCGCAAAAACTATTTTCTTTCCCTAAAACTTTTTATGTGGAAAACACTCAAAATATTAGAGAAATTGAACAATTTATAAACTAGATATATAAGCCGTAGTATTTATTTATATGAAAGAAGAACTATGGCAATAAAAGATTTAACTCGAAAAATTTATGATTACACTCTAAATTTAGCATCAAAAGAAAATGCTCTCACATGGCTTTTCATTATATCATTTATAGAAAGTTCTTTTTTCCCAATTCCACCAGATATTATGATAATACCAATGGTTTTAGCTTGCCCAAAGCATGCCTATAAAATTGCTGGAGTTGGTACAATTGCTAGCGTATTAGGTGGCTATTTCGGTTATGGCATCGGTGCATTTGGATATGAAGTTATAGCAAAACCTTTATTAGAATTTTATGGATACATGGAACAATTCACTAAGTTTGAAAATTATTATCATAATTACGGCGCATGGATTGTTTTTGGAGCTGGAATCACTCCTTTCCCATACAAAATAATTACCATCGCAAGCGGTGTTGTTCATCTTGATTTAATAGTATTTACTATTGCATCAATAATTGCAAGAGGAATGCGTTTTTACCTAATAGCTTGGCTATTAAAACGCTATGGCGAACCAATGAAAACTTTTATAGAAAAAAACTTAAATTTACTTTCTATAATCTTTTTATTGCTATTAATCGGTGGTTTTGCTGTAATAAAATTATTCTAAACACTTGACATTACCGTCAAGTGTTGGTATAAAACTCCACATAATGGCAGAATTGTCATTATAAAAAGCTCCATTTTGGGGCTTTTTATTTTTTAAACAAAATTAACACCAAACAGAGCAGGCAGAAATTTGCCTGCTCTTCTTTTATATATGAAAGGATAAACTTATGCAAAACGAAAACATTAAAAATTTAGAACCAGTAGTAGAAATAAAAAATTCTAACCAAATCCAAGAACAACTTACAGATACAACTCTACCCACGCAACCTCAAAAACAGCGCGCCTATTCTAGTACCAATATTCCGCTAGAGTTTGAACCTGATGACGACATTGATGCCATAATGGAAAAGTTTAACAATCTCTCTGATGAAGAGCAAACACAAACCAAACGTGAAATATGCGAATATTATGGAGATAAATTTCCCACCCAAAGGGAAACACATCGCATACACACACCAGACTTTATTTACATTACTGGCGACAAAGAAAAAGATGAACAAAAATTGCAAAATATTTTATCGCGATGCCATGGCTCACTTGCCAAACGCCCAAATTCAACTATAACCGTACAAGAATTTAAGCGCCGATTTTTATTAGAACGAGAAGCACACAAAGAATTTTATGGTTCTAATCCTTATATAAACGCACTAAACGATGCTATGATCCAAAGCTCAATCTTAGATAAAGTCCAAAACTCTGATTTATACAACTCGCCAGAAACCATAGAATTAGCCCAACGTCTAAACTATAAAATGGCTTACGAAGAC
The DNA here is from genome assembly GCA_045578445.1 of Alphaproteobacteria bacterium. Taxonomy (GTDB): domain Bacteria; phylum Pseudomonadota; class Alphaproteobacteria; order RF32; family CAG-239; genus CAG-267. The sequence continues at coordinate 1,653 of JAZNKG010000042.1, read as the reverse complement.
CCCAATCTAAAACCATTTCAATATGCCCTAAACACCATAACCCCCACCATAACCACCACCCCAACCCTCACCGACGCAGTTGTTGATAATGAGGTAAAAACACCTGAGGAATATGAGAATAATTATGATTATTTATTAGAAAACTTACACCTCAATAAAGATTTTAAAAAAGAAATTATTGAATATGAAGGAAATTATAATTTTCCATATTTAGACACCAGAGGCTTAATAACATGGGGAATAGGGTTTAATCTACTGGGGAAATTAAACTACAACCCTAACGAAGAAGAAACTTTGAAAAAAAAGGAATTTGAAGCAATAAAAGCACTTAAACCTATAATTAGAAATACCAACAGATTAGCAACAGACAAAGAAATTTGGCAGGCAGTTGAAAATATTTCTAAAGAAAGAACCAATGCTTACAAAGAATATAAAAAAAACCATCCTAATGATGAATTCTTTTTTAATATTCCTGCACATTCTTTTGAAACTACAACAAATTTAAGATTTAAACAAACTACGCTTAATAAAGAATACATAAGCAAACTTAAAAATACTCTCAAACTTATACAAACAGGTATGAATGCGCATAATAAAAAAGCTTTATCTAATGCAGACTATACAGCCATACCGGATATAAAAAATCTTCCTATTCCCGTTTATATGGCATTAATAGACATTGCTTATAATTCAGGTTATGGAGGATGGAAAAATTTAAATAATGCCTTAGCTAAAAAGGATTATATAACAGCTGCAAAAGAATCTCACCGTAAAGATGACAACGGCAAAAACAAAAACGCTGTAAAACGCAATAAAATAACTCATCAAAAATTTCTAGATATTGCAAAAAATCATTGATAATTTTATATAATTAATATATACTCTCACGTATATTTTAAGGAGCTTTTATATGAAAAAAATATGCGTGAGAGTTTTGTTTTTTATCTTTAGTTTTATCAACTTTTCTTTTGCAGATAGCGGAAATTATGCAGGAACTATTATCAGAATAAACTGTATACCAGATCTATCCACCATAGAACTTATACAAAACGATTTATTAGACATCATCGAATATTATGAATGGGATAAAAATAAATTAAATCAAGCTAAACAAAATAATTACTTCCTTGCAAATAATATAAATTATGACGATAATTTTTTTGAAACAAGCTGTATAATAGATAATGATACTTATACTATTAAACTTAACAGTAGTTATGCATTCAACCCCATAGTATCTGTAAACATATTAAAAAACAATACTCCTTTATTTAATAAATTATTTTTAATGGGAAACGCAAAACAGGGAAATATAATTAGATTTTTTAATTTTAGTTATAATACTGTCACACAGGAAATAAACTCCATAGTTGAATATCCTTACTATAAAAATACTCCATATGGGAAATATCTTAATACAATGCAAAAATGGAAAACGATAAACCTAAAAGAAATTGAGCAAAACAACGAACTACTCAACACTCCGGAAAATTGGCATGAATTTGCTCTATCCCCAAAACAAATTGCCTTATTTGTAGATTGCAACCCTTTGCTAGAAATTGCTGAAGTTCGCACCATCCCACACAACAAACAAGAGTTTACAACAGAAGAAATTGCCAAATTGAACCAAAAAGGTATTTATCCGCTCATCAA
>JAZNKG010000041.1:0-20355 GCA_045578445.1 Alphaproteobacteria bacterium | reverse complement strand
GAGAAAAATATAAAAATAGAGTTTAGGACTGATATGAAAAATATATTAAAAACGTTATCTGAAAGTTATAGATTACAAGTTTTTCTTTTGATATTTCTTACTGCTGTAGGTTATATTTTTTTAATTAATAATATAAATCTCTGGAGTGATGAAATTTATTCTGTTTTGATGGCCAAAGATAGTTTTAGTGATATATGGTTACTATTAACAACAGAAGACTCTAAACCTCCTTTGTATTATTTGTATTTAAAATTATTTTTGACTATTGCCCCTCGAGATTATGAAATTTGGGTAGCACATTTTGCTTCTTATGTGATTTTAATTGCTTCGCAGATTTTTGTGGCAACTGCTGTTAAGAAAGATTTTGGTAAAAAAATAGCTATATGGTTAATATTCTTGATTGCAGTTATGCCTCATTCATTATGGCTTGCATTTGAAGTTAGAACTTATATGCTATCTTCATTTTTGCTTTTAGTTTGCTTAATTTATGGGCTTAGATTAACAAGAACGCCAAAACAAAATGATTTTATAAAGTTTGGGATATGTAGCATTTTAGCACTATATACACATTACTACTGTGCAATATTTTTAATGTTTTTATATATGTGTATTTTGATTTCTCTTATTAAATATAAGACCTTTAGTATTTATGGCAAAAAGTTTTTACTTACTAGTTTTGTTGTTGGCTTATTTTTTGCTCCTTGGTTAATGGTACCTTTATCTACAGCGGAAAGTATTAGCAAAAATTGGTATGTTACTATGGAATTTGTAAAATTTAGTTATAATTTTTTCACAGATCCGCTAAATCCTGATATGCTTCAATCTAGATATTTTATAGTAACATTGTTTGAAGCGCAAGTATTTGCTTTTATTGTCATATTAGGCTTATTTAACATAAAAAAAGAATCTTTACTTTGTAAAAGATTATTTATATACAGTTTAGCTTGTTTTCTTTTGTCTTATCTCTTGCTATTAGTTTTATCAGTTAGCATTAGGCCTATGGTTACTAGCAGATACTTAAAAATATTTTCACTAATATGGTATCTTGCTGGAGCTATTATTTTAGCTAATAATAAGAATATCCAAAAAGCTTTTATTGTAGTTTGTTTGGTGGGATTTATCTTTACATATATAGATATTAGAGCAATATCTTTTGATATGGGGTATAAAAAAGCTATTGCTGATATTTATAAAAATGTTCCTAGAAATAAAACGCTTTTAGTTTTTGATAATTCAAATCTTTTTTGTGAATATTTTCTGCCTGATTATAAATGTATATTACAAGTAGGAGAGCAAGGAGAAATATTGAGAAAGCATAAAGTTATGCGTAACATAAATATGTATAAAAAACCTATTGATAATGTGATGTTTTCTGTTTCTATTTTTTATAAACCTGATGTTGAGTGTATAGATTATAAATCTGATTACAGATTTGGGCAAAATGTTCATATTTGTAAATATGATAACCATAAAGCTCAGCAACTTATTGATGATAGTATAAAGTTTTTGGAAAAAAATTAATTTAATTGACTATTTTATAAAAGCATTTATAGTCTAATTAATATTTTATTAACCTTTAACTAAAGAAAGCTTATATTAAATGAAGAAACCGCAAATTGTTGGTATTGGTGAAGTTGTTTTTGATATCTTTCCTGATAGTCGTAAGTTAGGTGGAGCTCCTGCTGATTTTTTGCATCATGCAGTAAAAAACGGAGCAGATGGTTACTTGATTAGCGCAATTGGTGCTGATGATTTGGGACGAGAAATTATAAGCGAATTAAATAAATTTAAGGTTAATCCTGTTCTTGCGGTTACTCCGTATCCATCTGGTCGTGTATTGATATTTAAGAGTCCTGACGGTGTACATTCTGCTCATATTTTAGAAAATGCGGCATGGGATTATATTCCATTCACACAAAATGCTGAAGATTGTATAAAAAAAGCTGATGCTGTTTATTTTGGTACTCTAGCTTTAAGAAAGGCTTATTCAAAAGAAACTATTTTAGATTTAATTGATTCTGCTCCTGAAAATGCTATTAAATATTTTGATATTAATTTAAGGCAAAATTATTATGATAAGGAATTGCTTGAAACCTTGTTAAAAAAATCAAATATATTAAAACTTAATATTGCAGAATTGAAAACACTAAAAAGTTTATTAAATCTTCGTGGTGCAAATGATGATATGTGCTTAAAACTTAAAAAATTATATAATCTTAACTATATTATATTATCAGATGCTGTTAAAGAAACTAAAATTTATGGAAATAGTGATATTACTTGTATCAAAAATACTAAGATACATTCTTCTTTTGCTTTTGGTTTAGGTAATGCTTTTGGAGGTGCTTTTGTGACTTCTATATTGAAGGGATTATCCCAACAAGAAGCTCATGAAATTGCAAATAAAACAGCTTTAGAGGTTTATCGTTCAATAAAAGGATAGTACTATACATGGCGGTTGAATTAAAAATAATAGATGATATTGCAACTGTTTTTGTTACTAATAACACAACTCCAAATTGGGAAGATAAAGCTAATTATGAGCTTAATAAATGGAAAGAAGATAATATAAAGCAAGCCAACATTAAAGTTATTGATTGCAAGAACACTTCTGTTTGCATAGCTCAAATTTATGCTTGGATCATAAAATTAAAAAATATCGGGATTGAATGTAAGTTAGATAATTTAAGTAATGACTTTAGAGACTTATTGCAATTAACCTTAAACTCAGCCAATGTACCGCCTAAAGAGGTATACGAAGATTTTGATGCTCTAGAAAATGTAGGAAAATTTGGATACAACACTTTGTTAAGCATTAGAAAAGCTACTACTTTTATAAAAGAATCATTTGTATCTGTTTTTAATTTTTTGATAGGAAAAGCTATTTTTAGAAGTGAAGATTTTTGGTTTATCTTTGCTGATTGTAGTTATAAAGCCATTGGAATTATATCACTAGTGAGTTTTTTAGTGGGATTAATTCTTGCTTTTGTGGGAGCAATGCAACTAAAAACATTTGGTGCTGGCATTTATGTTTCTAGCATGGTTGCGCTTGGAATGACGCGTATTATGGCAGCAATTATGGTGGGAATAATTATGGCTGGCAGAACAGGTTCTTCTTATGCTGCAACATTAGGCACTATGCAAGTTAATGAAGAAATAGATGCTCTGAAAACTCTAGGAATTAAGATTACTGATTTTTTAGTTGCACCAAGAATTATTGCCTTAGTGTTAACAATTCCTATTTTAACCATTATTGCTGATGTTTTAGGAATTTTTGGTGGCGCTATTGTTGGTGTGTGTTTTTTAGATTTATCATCTACTACCTATTGGGATTATTCAATTAAAGCGTTAAGTTGGAATAATTTTATGATTGGGATTTTGCATAGCATTATATATGGAATTATCATATCAATATGTGGTTGCTATGAAGGAATTAATTCTGGTCGTAATGCTGATAGTGTTGGTAAAGCGACAACAAGTGCTGTTGTTACAGCTCTAGTTTGGATGATTGTTGCAACGGGTATTTTAACTGTTATATTGGAGGTTATTGGAGTATGACCAAAGAAATTATAACGGTTAAAGACTTAATTGTAGCCTATGATGATTTTGTTTTATTTGATGATATAAACTTTTCTGTTAATGAAAAAGATATTTTTATCATTATGGGAGCTAGTGGTTGTGGTAAAAGCAGTATGTTAAGAGTTTTAACTGGACTTGTTACTCCAATTAAAGGCGATGTTTTAATTGATGGAAAAGAATTTTTAAGAGCAGATACTGAAGTTAAGAATAATATTATGAAAGAATGTGGAGTTATGTATCAAAGTGGCGCCCTATTCTCTTCTATGACCTTAAAACAGAATGTTGCTTTGCCTTTAGAATTATACAGTGACTATTCTGATAAAGAAATTAGTGAGATTGCATCTTATAAACTAGCTTTGACTGGACTCGGCGGTTTTGATGATTTTTATCCTTCTGAAATATCTGGAGGTATGAAAAAAAGAGCTGCTTTGTCTCGTGCTTTGGCACTTGACCCTAAAATAGTTTATTGCGATGAGCCCTCTGCAGGGTTAGACCCTATTAGTTCAAAACGCTTAGATGATTTAATTATTGAACTTAATCAATCACTTGGCACAACTTTTGTTGTTGTCACACACGAGTTACAGTCTATTTTTAATATAGGAACAAATTCTATATTTTTAGATGGTAGCGTAAAAAATATTACGGGAAGAGGTAATCCAAAAGAACTTTTGAAGAACCCTCCTAATGAAAATATATATGAATTTTTAACTAGAGGAAATAACAATGGTAAAACAGCCTAATATGAAATTAATCGGATTATTTATTTGTTGTAGTGCGCTTGCCATCCTTTTGATGTTTGGTTATTTTATAAAATCAAAATTTGATACCGATGAAGCTCTTGTGGTAATGTATTTTGATGAATCTGTTAAAGGGCTAGATGTTGGCGCTCCTGTTTTGTTTAAAGGAGTTAAAATTGGAGAAGTTTCCGAGGTTAAGCTTTTAGCTAATCTTCAAACGATGAAATTTTTGATTACTGTTTATGCAAAAATTTATCATGGTAAATCTTTGGTGATAAATAGAAAAGACAAAGAAGAAGAATGGGATAGATTTATAAAAGAAGGGTTGAGAGCTAGACTTGCAATTAACTCAGTTATTACAGGGCAGTTGTTGATTGAACTAGATATGCTACCAGAGACTAAGGTGGTTTTACATAAAACGCTACATGATAGTGATATTTTTGAAATTCCAACACTAAGTTCGCCTTTTACAGAAATTTCTAAGAGCTTACAAATAATGCCAATCAATAGAATTATGCAAAATATTAATGTTTTGACTGAAGCTTTGAGTTCTGATATTCCTCCTTTTGTTACAAAGATGAGCTCTACTCTTGATACATTTGATACAATTTTGAAAGAAAATAGAAATAACACTGCTAAAATGGTTGAGGAATTTGGAGCTGTAGCACAAGGTATAGATAATATGCTAACAGAGAACGCTACTAATATTTCTGCTACGATTAATAGTATGAATGAAGCAGCGCAATCTATGAAAAATCTTACGGACTATTTACAAATGTATCCGAATGCAATAATTACTGGAAAGGAATATTAATATGAGATTTTTTTTATTATTTGCAGTTTTGGGGTTAGTTTCTGCTTGTAGGAGCCCTGAGCCAAATTTTTATCAGCCAGTTGCTTCTACAACCTATAATATGACCTACCCTAAAATAAATAATACAATACTTATTGGTACGGTATTGTTGCCTGCAGAAGCTTCTCGCCCTCAAATTACTACATTAGGAGATGAAGATTTTGAACTTAATATTGATGAATTTAATCGCTGGGGAGCTAATCCTGAACGATTGTTTCAAAATACCATAAATGAAAATTTATCAAAACTACTTCCTAATGCAACAATAGAAAATCAGACATCTTTACGAAAAAATTATAAATACGCAGTTGTAGTTGAGATTACTAAAATGAGTGGTAGACTTGATGACTGTGCTGTATTAGAGGCTTCTTATTTTATTAAAAATTCCAACGGTTATATCATAAAAAGGGGAAAATTTTATAATAAAATAAAAATCGATGGAAAATATGAACAATATATACCTGCTCAAAGTAAGTTGTTAGCTGAATTGTGTGAAAAAATTGCTAATGATTTAAATAAATAAAATGTGCTAAGAAGCAGATTTTTAACTTTTTTTTATTATAAAAAGCATTTGACAATAGATAAAAAAGATTTTATAACTCGCGTTAAACGACTATAATTATAATATATATATGAAAAAAACAGTTTTTTGGGATGATTGCAAAAAAGATATTTGCACCCAAGCATTAAGGATTTTGGCGCCACCTGAAAAGGATTTTTCGCCATCAAATTTTGTAGAGTTTATCTCTAGTTGCTCCAATGTTTCAAAGAAGGCTATGATGTCTTTTTTGAAAGCTAATCTTGATAAAAATTGTTTTCTTGATGTTTCGAAAGAAGTTTATCAGAAAGAAAATGAGTGTTTATTTATTGCCGGAAAAGACCACTCTTCCGCAATCGAAGTAATTCTTAGATATTTGAGATCTTCAAATTCTAGAATTAATGCTGAAGCTGTATGGTGCTTCCTTGACTTTGAAAAGAAAGCAGTTGTACATTTTGTAAACAGGGGTGGATGGTTTGCAGAAGTTTATTTTTTGAGTGATGTAAACTTTTCTGCTATTCACGTATTAGAAAGCGAATCATATTCTCTTTTTATTCCTGTTGTTTTTACAACTGACTTATCTGATGTAGCAAAAAATGTTTCTTTGCGAGGCGATACCTTCTTACAGGACTACCTTCCAAGCGAAACCGGAGATTTACTCTCTAAAAAGAGCTGTAAAAAATCTGTTGTTACAGAGGTAAAACAAGTGAACAGTGGATATGATAAAGGCGATTGCCTTTAATCTTTTTTACGATGTGTTTTTCTAAAGAGATTGTGTTGTGAAATACAATCTCTTTTTTTTGTGAGTTGTTTAGGGTTGGTGCTTGCATATTCTGTTGCCAATGTTTAGTTTATTCTAAAACAAGGAGTTTATTTATGTTATTTTCAAAATTTGAGAGATTAACAGCCTTAAGATATTTAAGAGCTAAGAGAAAAGAAGGATTTATTTCTGTTATTACGTCTTTTGCTTTTATTGGCATAGCATTGGGGGTTGCTACTTTGATTATTGTAACCTCTGTAATGAATGGATTTAAAACAGAGTTGCTAGGTAGAATTTTAGGTATTAATGGACATATTAGTATTGTTGCTGTTAGGAATATGCCATTTAATAATTATCAAGATGCAACTAAAACTTTAGAAAGTAAAGTTCCTGGTGTTGATATAGCTATTCCATTGGTTGAAAAACAACTATTAGCTACTGCGGGAAATTCTGCTGAAGGTGTTATGCTCAGAGGTATTAATGAAAATGATATTTTGAAAAAGAAAGTTTTACGTGATGGCTTCAAAAATCTTGATTTAAACTTCTTTAAAGGTGATGTTGTTGTTTTAGGTTCTAGACTCGCTAATAAATTAGGAGTTATGGAAGGTGATGAAATTACCCTGCTCTCTCCTAATGGTAAAATTACCATGTTTGGTACTGTGCCTAGAATGAAGAGCTATTTAGTAATCGGAACTTTTAATCTAGGTATGTATGAATATGATGCAAATTATATATTTACTCCGTTAGAGACTGCACAAAAATTTTTATCTTTAGGAGATGGAGTTACTGGGATTGATGTTACTTTGCGTGATGATGCAAACTTGGACTATACGCGCGAATTAATAGGAGCTTCTATTGAAGCATCAGGAAATCGTGCTTTTATATATGACTATCGCCAGACAAATTCTGCATTTTTTAATGCTATTGATGTGGAAAGAAATGTTATGTTTATCGTACTAACTTTGATTATATTGGTAGCAGCGTTTAATATTATTACAGGTTTAATTATGCTTGTTAAAGATAAAAGTAGAGATATTGCTGTGCTTAGAACTATGGGAGCTACTAAAGGAATGATTATGCGTATATTCTTTTTAGATGGCGCGTTTATAGGGTTTGTTGGGACTTTCCTTGGTGTTATTCTTGGTTTATTGTTCTGTGATAATATTGAAAACATAAGACAGTTTTTACAATCTTTAGCAGGACGTGATTTGTTTGCTGCTGAAATTTATTTCTTATCTCAATTGCCAGCAAAAGTAGAGTTATCTGTTGTTGCAACTGTAGCTTGCATCTCTTTATTATTGTCATTTTTAGCAACCTTATATCCTGCTTATAGAGCAGCTAAGATGGACCCTGTGGAGGCTTTGCGTTATGAATAATACAAATTGTGTTTTAGAATTAGCAGAAGTTTATAAAGCTTACAAACAAGGAAAGCAAAACTTAGAAGTTTTATCTGGGGTTAATCTTTGTTTATATCAAGGAGAAGTAGCTGCGCTTGTGGGACAATCAGGTTCAGGTAAATCTACATTATTGCAGATTGCTGGGCTTTTAGATAGACCTACTAGTGGTAAGATTTTTATTAATGGCGAAAATATTGATAAGATTTCTGATGATGTGAGAACATCTTTGCGTCGTGATTATATTGGATTTGTATACCAATATCATAATCTTTTGGGAGATTTTTCTGCTCTTGAGAATGTTATGTTACCTATGCTTATTGCAGGTAAAAATAAAAATGAAGCAACAGAAAGAGCTGAATTCTTATTAAAAAAATTACATTTATCACATAGATTACAACATCGTCCGGCGGAACTTTCTGGTGGCGAACAACAAAGAGTGGCTATCGCAAGAGCTTTGGCTAATTCTCCTAAACTTCTTCTTGCGGATGAACCTACTGGTAATCTAGATCCTAATACATCTGAGGAAGTTTTTTCGGCTTTGTTAGAAGTTATTCAAGAAACTGGACTTTCTGCTCTGGTTGCTACTCATAATATGGAATTGGCCGCAAGGATGAACAAGCAAATACGACTTATTAAAGGAACTTTAGAAGATGTAAATCAACCTTTCTTTTCTAAAGTGAAAAAGAATTTCTATTAAGTGAAAAAAAAGCTTGCAAAATAAAATAATTCAGTTATTTTAACCTCACTTCCGAGAAAGAGGGTAGCAAATACCCCGTTTGCGTGTGTTTTATAAACACTTAAGACAAAACTATCGGGACAATAATTTAATTAAATTAAAAAGGATTTGAAATGAAAAGTATTGTTAATGCAAAAAAGAAAAATAGCCGTCGTTACGGTCAAAATCTTTGGGGTGATGCAAACAGCCCAATAGTTAAAAGAAACTATGCTCCTGGTCAACATGGTCAAAGAAGAAAAAAGACTACTGACTACGGTGCTCAATTGTATGCAAAACAAAGATTAAAAGTTTACTATGGTAACATTTCTGAAAAACAATTCTACAAATATTATGAAGAAGCTGTTAGAAGACGTGGTGATGCTGCTGAAAACTTGATTGGTTTATTAGAGTCTCGCTTAGACAATATTGTTTACAAAGCAAAATTTGTTCCAACAGTATTTGCAGCTCGTCAATTTGTTAACCATGGTCACGTTACTGTTAATGGTAAAAAAGTTAACATCCCTTCTTATATCTTAAAAGCTGGTGATGTTGTTGAAGTTCGTGAAAAATCTAAGAACTTAACTATGGTTTTAGCTGCTATCCAATCACAAACTCGTGATTTCCCTTCTTATGTAGAAGTTGATGCTGGTAAATTAACAGCTAAATATACATTTGTTCCTAAGTTTGAAGATGTTCCTTATGCTTGTCAAATGGAACCAAACTTGGTTATCGAGTTCTACTCAAGATAATAGTCTTGATGAAGAAAATTTTAGCAGGGTTTTATGCCCTGCTTTTTTTATATTTGAAAATTATTTTTCTATTGATGTTTCTTTATTTAATATGGGTTTAACCCTGCTCTTTTGATATTTTTTTGCAAGTTTTACTATGTAGTTATAGATATTTTGCATTTTCTCATCCCCTTTTATTGCTAAATCTTCAGGATGTCCTTGAATACATAAAATACCTCTTTCTGCATTACCCCAGATTTCAGGTATTCCATCTGATGATGATACAGCATATAAGTCCATTTTTACTTTAGCTTCACCTTCTACATAATCTTGCAACGCAGGATGTACCATTGATTGATTATGACGAGAGTTTATAATTATTGTCTTAGTATCTTCAGGAATTTCTAATATAGAAAATAATGGGGTATTTCTTTTTAGGCTTATTTGATGTACTTTTGTATCTGTTTCAATTTTTGGCTTATGAATAGCGTGTTTGGGAATGTCTGTTTCTAAGCAACGATACATTTTCATATTGCCTAATATTGCCCCTATCATTTGAGCACCAGCACAAATTCCTAGCATTGGCTTATTATCGTGATAAGCTGATTGAATTGCTATTTGGTAAGCAAAAAAGCGTTTTCCCACGTTGTTTTCTATATTTTTATTATCAATAAAAATATCTTCAGGATTATCAAATGCACCACCAGGGAGGACAACACAATCACATTGTTTAGTTTGGGTATATGTATTTTCATAATCCAAAAATCTTATTTTTCCACCTGTATTTAACAATGTTTGAAGATACGAATTACCTATTGTATAATATTTGCTTCCGTCTTTTGCTGTATCTTCTCCAAACAAAAATCCTACTTTAGGAGCAAAATTTGTACTTTTATCAATATCTTTAGGCAAGCGAATATCGGCTACACATCCCTCTTCTTTTAGTTTTGTAATTTTTTCTTTAGAGATACCATAGCAAGCAAATTCTTCTATATATTCAAGATATACAATTTTTTCTTTATCCATTTTATAGTCCTAGATATTTTAAGACATCATCTGGAGAATTTACAGCTATAACTTCGCAATTATCCATTTTACGCATTTCTTCAGCTAAGCCATAGTCATTACCGCCTTTTTCTGTTCTATCACCCAAAAATATAATCTTATCATTAGGGTGTGTTTCTCTAACATGATGAATAATTTGCTCTTTTCCACATCCTTTTTCTACTATATCAATTGAGATTTTACCGCCTAAACTAAATTCATATTGAGTGAATATTTTATTCATTTCAGTTGCGATTGTTTCTCTTTCTTTATGTTCTTTATCCCATTGATTATATTTTTCACGTTCAGAAAAGGGACAATTACGTCCTAAAATGCTAAAATTTAACATTCCAGGGCGAAGTTCCATATAATTACCGTATAATTTTCCTTCATATTGCGTATTTCTACGGTAACGTTCTAAAGATTGGAGCATCTCTTTATTCAAGGTAATATCTTTACGATATATTTCTTTATCTTTTTGATGAAATACATTGCCCATAGAACTATAGATTCCGCTAAATGCACGTACAACATCTGGAGAGAGTTGCTCTACAACTTTTTCATAGTTAGAACCAGCTGCTACATATGCATAGTGGGCTTTTAACCAAGGCAAAAAGCGAAAACAAAAGTCTGGTTGCATAGATTGACGAGCTGGAGTTAATGTGCCGTCCATGTCAAAAAGATATATATTCATCGTACCTCCTTTGTTTCAAGGTTATTTAACACACTTGAAATATGCTTTAGTTGGAACAAATAATTTACAACTAAAAACATCCTTTTTTACTAATTCTGCCTTTGTTCCAGTATTATTGTTTTGACATATTTCATCTGCTATTTTTTGAATATCTTCTTTATCTTCCCATAGAGGATTATAGCAAATTGCTGGTTTATCTAGCTTTGACGAGCCAACATAAATATATTCTGTACCTGGCTCTCTTCTTCTATCTTCAAATGGGGCTAATTGTGAGCACGCACTAACCACAAATGTTAGAAATAATAACAATGATAATTTTAGAGTAGACAATTTGTAAAACTCCCATTAAATTACGTATGTTGGTTATTATATATAAAGATGAAAAAAAATGCAAAGTGAAAATGTATATATTGGGGATGATAAATTCAATCGATTTCTTGAACACTATTCATGCCCTACTCCCATTGAGGTAGTTAAGATGAGATTTGCAGGAGCAATTTGCAGTCCAAACAGTAACTTACGCCCTACAGATGTTATATCTTCTATCTTTTTAGAAAATCAGCAACCTCGACTTTCTACAAAAGCTGAAGCTGAGTTGTTTTTTAGATTTTTTATGGGCTTATGGGATGAAATGTTTATTGAAATTAAGACAAATACACTAAAATTAGCTAAAATTGAAAAAAAGAATCGTGATAATTTGGTTAATTTGTGCATTAGACGTGCGGATGAAATTGAAAGAGGCTTTGTTGAAGGTTTTTGGGGTGGGTGCGAAACACTTAATATTCCAAATTTTGCCGCTGAATTGGTATCTTCTTTGACTGACTTGTCTGATGTGTATATGATTTTGGCTGAAAAACTTAAAAAGTCCGAAAATACTGATGATATTTTACAAGTTATAGAAAATACTGATAAAACTGTAGAAAAGACTTTTAGCTTTTTGATTGAAAATATGGTTATTCCAAATATTTCTAAACTTGAAAGAAACGTTAACTAACATTATTTTTAATTTTATAGGAGAAATCTCATGGAATTATACGAAGGACTATTAACTCGTCGTTCAATAAGAAAATATAATCCAGAAAAAACATTAACTAGAGAAGAAATTTTAGAGCTCATTAGAGCTGCAAGCTATGCTCCTTCTGCTCATAACAAACAACCTTGGCATTTTTTAGTATTAGAAGATAAAGAAGTTATGAAAAGCTTGAGAGAATTTCAACCTTGGACATCTTTTGCTAAAGATGCATCTTGCGTAATTGTTGTTTGTGCAGATGAAGAAGAGACTTTCCATCGTGAAAAAGAAGGCTGGAACTTTGCTCAAATTGATGGCTCTTTAGCTGCTCAAAATTTATTATTAGCTTGTCATGCTAAAGGATTAGGTGCTTGTTTTTGTGGAGCAGCTCCTATGCCTATGATTATCGATAACTTAAGAGAAAAGTTTAATATGCCTGCAACAATGTTGCCTATTGCGATTATTCCTATTGGCTATCCAGAAGAAGCCCCAAAAGAGCCTCAAGATAGACTCAATTTAGAAAAAGTACACTGGGGTAGTTTTTAAGAGTATATATAAAATTAAAAGACGTTATCGTAGTGATAACGTCTTTTTTATGTGGTTTCCTCTTTTTTGGTCTTACAAAATATGTATATCATATAAATGCCAATAAAGAGTAGAGATAACTGCACGCCCCTATATATTAATCTTTTAATCTCGTATTGCTTAAAATATTCTATTATTTCATCTTTAGAATATGTTGTCGGATAAATGTAAAAATCATCATCGTAAAAAAAGCAATATACTTCTTGGTTGGGGTATGCACATTCATTTTCGCCTCGTAAAGAGCGAACTGAAGAAACATACACCAACTCATTGTTGTCTACAATGTAGCAGGTTTTCGTTTCTTCAACGTAACGAATAACTTCTTCTCTGAAATTTGTAAACTTTATTGGTTTACAGAGATAAAGAATAGTTGCAAATACCCATGCTGTTGATACAAGCAACAAAATCCTTAGAAAACCTTTCATAATGATTTTAGAATTTTTAGATTAAATAATAGAAGCTATGCGCTGATATTATTTAATACTTTTTTATTTGTCAACTTTAAAAAATGTGACAAAATATTTTTTATCGATTTAATACTGATGAATTTGCTATTGTTTGTTGTGGATCTTCGGTATAAATAAACTTACCGCTAAAAAAATAACATCCTTCAAAAAATTCGTCTTTTTGCTTACTATTCTTCAGTATTACTTGTTTAACACCATGAAGACTAGCTCCGTTTAAATTAACTTTTTTACACATTGATAAGTCTAATTTTTCCGGAAATGCTTGGCAAAGTCCCATATCTACTTCAGCATCTTGGGCAAATGATAGAGGATTTTCATGTAAAAAAACACCATGTAAGTTTACTTTTGCACACGGAGAAAAATCTATATTACATTTTCTTATATCTGCTCTTTTCAGATTAACTGTTGAGCCTTGTTTAAATCTTATTTTTTTAACTTGCTCAAAATCGCAACTTTCCAAATCTACCGATGATATATGGCTTAAATCTAAAATATCCAACACTGGAAACAGACCTTTAAATTTAACTTTAGAATCTTTTTTGAACTTTGTTGTTTCTATTTCATCCATATGTTGGGCTTGTATTTGTACAAATGAACAATTTGATACATCTAAATTTTGGGGTAAATTTTTTCCTAAAACAACTTCTGCGCCATCTCTAAATTTTAGATATTGTAAGCTTCTCATATCGCAGAATTCGAAATTCACATAACTACACATTGACACATCTAAATCAGATGGAAAAACGGTTTTATTATGACTGTGATTAAAACAAATTCTAGAATCTTTTTTGAATTTAAGATGTTTTATTCTTGTTAAATCACACCCACCTAACATTGCACGATCACACATTGATATATCTAGATTTTCTGGGATATTTTTTGCATAACGAAAGGATACTTGTTTAGTTTGTTCGCTAAATTTAATTTCTTTTACTTTTTCTAGATTACAATTATCTAAGCTAACATTCCAGCAATTTGAGAAATCCATATATTCTGGTAAATTATATGATGAATCCAAATGAATTCTTGATAATTTTTTCATTTTAGCAAAATCTATTTTTTCAAGATTACTTTGAAACATACGAATTTCTGTGCACTGACTTACGTCCATATCATCAGGAAATTCTTTTATATTACTTAAATCGCATACTGATGGCAATTTTATTCTTTTACAATCACTTAACTGTCTTTTTTCTAAATCAATAAACGTTTCACATTGGCTTAAATCTAGAAATTCTGGTAAATAAGTTTCTGGTAATATTAGCGAGTGTTCATTGTATATTTTTAGTTCTTTAAGCATGTCTAGATACACAGACGATAAATTTAATATTTTTTGCTCACAATCTATACGGGCTATAATATTTTTTGCTCTTTTACTTAGAGCCTTTTCTAAATCGTCTACATTTCTAACATATGTACCACAACAATCTGTTGGTTCGTAAAATTTTTCTTTTTTATCTGCTTCTTCAAATTCTTTTTTGTAACCGCCTTTTATAGCTAAATTCTCTAATGAAGCTTTAACTGTTCTTCCCTGCTTTCTACCTTCTATTGCAGATAGTACAAAATCTTTATATTTTAACTGCTCTTCTTCTGATAACTTATTGATATAATTTAAGATGGTTTTAAGGTGTCCAATGTGATTAGTTTTTTCCAACACGCTAAGTGCAAATTCTGGAGGAATTGCATTAGTTTGGTTGCGATAATTTTTTATATAGTAATCAATCGCAATAGCTCCAATATCTATGTTGGTTATTTCTACAAACATTTATTTTCCTTTCTGCTACGTACTTTTAGCAGAAAATTATTATTTTGTCAATATTTATTACTATACCTAATGGTTATTACATCTTAAAAAATAGTATATAAATTTTTTATGCTATCTGGAACAGTCATTTTTAAATCTGCTAGCATATATGAAGCGGTATCAAGATATAGTCTTGCTATTGATTTTATTGAATATTTATCTGAATTTTCTATCCAATTAGGATTATTATAATCTACCCAATAGCGCTCTCTATATGCTGGTAAAACGCGTGTTTCTGGCTTTTGTTGATATAATTTTCCATCAATTGATAGGTAAGCAAATTTATTTAGCTCGCCATCTCTTGTATATTCTTTAACGTATATCTCACCATTGTTAAAAAATGATATTTCTGATTTAATTTTGTTAAGAGAATAATAGCTTATAAGAGCGGTGTTATCTTTATTTACTTTTACTTCTGACTCTAGTTCACCTTTTTTATTATATACTTTAGCTCCGTCTTTTAGTATTTCTTCTTCATTATTTGCTAAACTTAATGGAATTTCTTTACCATTTAGAGTTATGGTCTTCAATTCATTATTGCTATAATTTTTTACAAGAATTGTATTTGCAAGGTTTTGTGTGTTTTTGATTAAATCCCCTTCTTTGTTATATTCTTTAACGATAAATGACAATGGAGAAATTTGAATAGTTTCTGTCTTTAATTTACCATTTATATAATATGTTTTTTCTGTAAACAATAAATTATTTGGTTCTCTGGTTACTTCATATCTTGGTTTGCCATTATCATAAAAATATTCGCGTGATACAAAAGACATTACAGCATTGTCATCATATGTTTTTACGGTTTTTAGGCGCAACTGCCCTGAACCATAATATTTTTCAGTTAATATATTGTCTGTGTTAAAAATTGTATCTGTTAACAACAATCCTGTTTTAGAATATTCTTTGATTTCTTCGGTTCTTGAACCTTTTGTTCTTATAGTTTTTCTTAAATTACCGTTAGGATAATATAATTTTTCTGTTTTTATTTCTTCGTTAACTTCAGCTTCTTTTACAGCGGGAGTTATTTTTTCTTTTCCAACAACATTTGTTAATTCTTTGATTTCAGGCTTTGATATTGGCCCAATGTTTTGTGAAGCTAATTCTTTTTGCTTTTCCTCAGCTTTATTAGGAATTATTGCATTATCTAATTTAGGTTCTTGTTTTTCTATTTGTTTTGATGTCTTTTCTGGAGTTTGTATAGGGAATTGCTCTAGTTTAATATTTTCATACCCACATATTTTACCACCTTTTATTGGCATATTGTCTTTTACTACTAAATATTCCCCTGTTCCTAAGTCATAATCAATAAAGTTTGATGGATTTATTGCATTAACTTCTCTTATATTGTCTAATTTACCTTCATAGTATCTGATAAATATATCGGTATTTTTAACACTATCAACTATGAATGCTTGATTTTTTTTACCATCTTTGTAGCTTAAACTAAATTCTAAGTCTCCATTTTGAGTATAACGAGATAAAACTTTACGACTATAATCATCTGACACTGTTATAATTTCTTTTACAGCGCCATTGGGATAATAACTACGAGATGTTTCTGCTAAATTACCATTATTAAAGAATATATCAGCTATATGTTTACCATCACGATTAAATCTTTTAGTCCATCCTTGATATTGTTTTTGGTTGTAAGATACTTCATAATCTCTCTTACCATCTGGGGTAAAGATGAAGCCCATAACATAATCACCTCGACTATATCCAGAAGGAATGGATACTCTAACTTGATTTAAGGAATCTGTACACATCAAGCGACTGTTTTTCTTTTCATATTTTGAAATATCATAACAATTATGGGGAAGATTTATGTTTAGCAAATCTGATATTGTATTTTCGTTTGCTTCAACGTCTAATGTTATGGCATCTCTTTTTGAACTAAAATCTAAACAACCATTATCAACTTGTTGTAAAAGCGGTAATTTTGAATATAAAACTCTTTGTTTTGATTTATTATTTCCATCAACAATTTCATTATTCTTAAATTCTATTTTGCGTTGTTGTGCACCAAATACTTCACCTATTCCCTCTTTTTTACCATTTTTATATGTAAATTTTGCTGCGACTTCTCCTGTTGGAAAATAGCAAGATAATGAGCCTTCAACCTTGCCATTTTTATAGGTTTTGCGAAAAGCTACTTCGCCACTTGGAAAATAACCTGTAGCTGTTCCTTCTTTTATGCCTTTATCATAATTAATTTCTGCGATAACATTACCAGAAGAATCAAATTTTTGCTCAATTCCACTTTTTTGACCTCGTATATATGGAGTAATTCTACGAATCATTCCCTTATCATCAAAACTAATTTTCTTTATTGAATAGCCTTTACCATCATTTATTTCATACATAAATATTTCACGATATGGCATACCGCATTTGTTATATGAGATATCTCCTTCATCTTCGTAAAGCTCTACAAGATCTTCTAAAGTTAGATGAACTGTTTTACCTGCACAGTCTGCTTCGGTTAATTCATTTGAAAATTTCACAACTTGTGTATCTTTTATTTCATGAATTTTATTACCTTTTTCATTATAAAAAGTTGTCACCCCTTTACCATCTGCAGGAAAAATTGCAGCTAGTTTACCGCTAGGATAATAAGTTATTATTTTACCTTTACGAATGGTTCTTTGTGCGTTATTTGGATTAGCTTTATCCTTTTCTACATTACCCCAAAATACCTCTTGTCTTAAAGTTCCTTTGGCATCATAGATTTTTTCTTTACCTATCTTATTTCCCTCTGTTATATAGGCCGATTGATTGCCTAGTACACCATTGCTGTAGAACTCTTCTGCATAAAAGCTTCCATCAGTACTTGCTGTTATTTGACGAGATAAACTACCATTTGGGTGATAATAATTTAATATTTTTTCAACTACTTTGTCGTTTTCTATCTTTTTTTGCGCTATTATTTTACCGTCTTTATCAACTAGCTTTTCTATACGTCCGCCAGATACTTCTTCTGTTACGATGGTGTGATTGTTATCAACTATTGTATTGTTATTATTTTTTTGTGTTTCTTGGCCAATGATTTCTGCCTTACTGGTTTCATAATCAGAGATTTTTTGCTCATCTAATTTATAATTTTCTGTTTTTGTATCATCCGTTGCTAAAACAGAAAATGAAACTGTTAAAAGAGAAATACTTATTAATAAAGCAATTTTTAATGATTTTACCATAACAACACCATAATTTTGCAGTTAAAAATATAATTTATCTGCGGTAAATTTAAACATATTTGTATTTAATTTTAAAGTATTAATTAGAATTTACACAGATAAGTTTTTAATTTCTGCTAATATCTTTTTAGCTAATGTTTCTTTGATTGTTGAGGCTGGAAGTTGATGATGTTTTACTTTGTTTAGTATTTCCTCAAACTCAGGTATATCGCGTACAGAAATTGTTTTTGCTTTTTCTATTAATTGCTCTAAATAATGTTGAAAGGCATTAAAATGCTCTATTTCTTCTGTAAATTCTGGTAAATCCCTACCCTGCATATCTGCTTTCATTACAGCAATAAAATCATTTTTATATGAATCGTTTTTATGTTCTGATAACTCTATTGCTGTTAAAGTAATTTCCATCTCCACATCTTCTATTTTCTTGTGATACAACATATGATGAGCTATAGCAAAAGAAGCAAATTTTATGTATTTTTCTGGTATTTTTAATCTTTTTCCTATATTTTTTATCAACATTGCTCCTAATTCATCATGATGATGGTGTGATGGCCATTGTGATTTATCTGTTTTTGCTTTACCAACATCATGAAATAGAATCGCAAAGTTTACAATAGGATTGGTACTTTGGGCTCTTTTTAAGGCTAATATTGTATGAGCGCCACTATTTCCTTCTGGATGATAATCTTTTCTCTCTGGAACATTCCATAGTTCATCTATTTCGGGTAAAATTTCTTTTAATGCGCCACACTCTTTGGCTTTTAGTATAAACTTATAGCAATTAGGGTATGATAATGCTTTTTCTAATTCTTGCCAAATACGTTCTTTACTTAAATGTTTTAAATCGCCATTTTGGACCATATCTTTGCATAATTGCATGGTTTCTGGTGCAACTTCAAAATCCAATTGCGCAGAAAAACGGCACATTCTTAATACTCGTAAAGGATCTTCTGAAAAATGTTCAGATATATGGCGTAAAATATGATTTTGTATATCATTTATTCCATTATGATAGTCTATTATCTCGCCTGTTTGTACATCTTGATAAATAGCATTACAAGTAAAATCACGCCTCGTAGAATCTTCTTCTAAAGTTATATCCGGAGTAAATATAAATTTAAAATCTTTGTGGCTTACCCCTGTTTTTATTTCTTTTCTTGCTAATGCATATTCTTCTTGTGTTTTAGGATGTAAAAATACAGGAAAGCTTTTGCCTACTTTTTTATATCCTTCTTGTAGCATTTGTTCTTCTGTTGCGCCAATTACTACAAAATCTCTATCTTGAGAGGTTCTATTTAATAATTTATCTCTTATTGAGCCACCAACTTGATATATGCGCATTTTTACTCCTTTATTGCTTGTTGAATATAAGCAGAAGAATGTGATTTTGCAAGTGTTTTATATGAGTATTAAAAAAATTGAAAAAAAATTAAAAAAGTGGTTGCAAATAAAATTCTTTTGATTATAGTGTCTTTTACTTGATTATGCGTGCGTAGCTCAGTTGGTAGAGCAACTGACTCTTAATCAGTGGGTCTGGGGTTCGAACCCCCACGCGCGTACCAATTTATAGCTCTCGTTTTATTACGGGAGCTTTTTTTATATCGTTGGGGGTTCTCACCCTAAAGGGTTCTCTCTTGCTCCTAAGTGTTGAATACTTCAACACTAACTCGCTTCGGTCACTCCGATTGTTTCCATTTGATAAGATTTGTGTTTTCACACATCATCAAATGGGCAATCTGTCGTCTTCGGGCAAAAAACAATTCCCCAAATTGTTTTTTATCCCTCAGCCCCACGCGCGTACCAGTTCATAGCTCTCGTTTTATTACGGGAGTTTTTTTTATATCGTTGGGGTAATTTTTGTTTACTAGTTTTTAAGTTATTTAACTTATTTTGTAATTTAGGAGAAACAATGATTAAAGATTCTAAAATACAAACAAAAGATAAAAAAGATTTATACAAACCGAAAATTTCAGAAAGGTAATTAAGATGAAAGTTTTAGCTTTTATTAATAACTTTTTAAAATTAACAACAAACTTTATTATAAAATTAATGGTTATAGCGATTTTTGTGTTAGGTATTTGGATTTTGTTTGATATATTATACCTTATAGATACTGAAATAAGTTGTACAAAAGATTTATCAAAGAATTGTCTTATTTATGCACAAAATAGAAAGATTATGGGATATAGAGATTGAAATGAAACCAATGTTTATATTTAGTATAATTTTAGGTGTGTTTATAGGT